>NZ_JAUSUN010000001.1:0-306562 GCF_030814065.1 Mesobacillus stamsii | reverse complement strand
GAGGGTTAGCTCGGTCAGTTTTTGTTGGCTAGGAAAAGCAACGATAAGTCGAGAAGCCCCCACTTCAAGCGACCTGTAAGGGTGGTAAGTGGTGGAGTAGTTCACTAATAGATATGGCTTATAGTTTGTCTACCACATAGGTCTAGTAGCACTAGGTTGATTGGAACGGAAGGTGCGTAGACTCCTGCGGGATCAAGGAGGCTCACCGCACGCCCCGCGGAAAGCGAAGCAACCTGGAGTGGAGATCAACCGGTTCATTTTAACAAGGCCAACCTTTAAGGACTTTTTCAGTGGCCTCGAACAGGTCTTCCTTTTTTTTTGAATAAGAAAGTATAAAATTCACCTCGAGATTATCCAGCTCCAGCGATTGTCGGGGCTGACCAAGGGTTTGCGCTTTTCGCAGACAAAAAAGCAATAAATTTTCCTGCTTTTGCATAAAAAAACAGCAAACCACTAATTATAACAAATGTGTTTTTTAACGGCTGTTTTTCCGATAGCGCAGTTCTATTTTTGTACAGGCTGTCATAGAAATGGAAAGGGAGTAAAAAGTTAAGGAGGAAGGAAATGCAGGATTATCTAAAGCGTTTGCTCATTGCCGGGTTAATGGGACTCTGTATCAGCTTGCTGTTTCTTGGCGGAAAACACACTAAGGCAGAAACGCTCGATATACCAGAGTTAACTTCAGATTGGGTATGGCCGGCCGGAGGAGTCATTACCGACCTGTATGGAACACGACATGGCCATCATAAAGGAATTGATATTGCAGGAGGCTTGAAAACTCCGATACATAGTGTGGATAACGGTATTGTGACAAAATCCTATTATTCAGGTTCATACGGTCATGTAGTATTCATTAAGCACGAAAATAACTTGGAGACTGTTTATGCACATTTGAATAACAGGATGGTTAAGGAAGGACAGGAAGTTAAGCAGGGAGATGTTATCGGCCTTATGGGCAATACGGGAGATTCCTCCGGTGTTCATCTGCATTTTGAAATGCATAAGGAAAAATGGACTTACGAAAAAGAAAATGCTGTTGATCCCGTTTTAGCATTAGGAAACACCGCTGTCGGCGAGCCTGTTGAGGCGATGGCGTTGGCGAGGGCAAAAGAATCTACAATGGAAACAGTCGGCAAGCTACAGTTGCCAGCAGAAATTGCGATAAATCAGCAGGATAGTTGGAAAGCTGAATCGAATGATAATTTGCAACAGAAATTACCGGAAGTCAGTCAGCGGCAGCCTGAAATAAAGCATATAGTTAAAGCTGGAGAAACGCTTTGGTCGCTCGCGAAAATGAATGATACGACGGTAGAGGTAATCAAGCAAAGCAATCAGCTCAATAGCGACCAAATAGCCAGCGGAGTGGTGTTAGTCATACCAAAGCCTATTGAAAATAAGTATATCGTCGTCTCCGGAGACACTTTGATCTCGATCGCCAGGAAGACCAATACTACAGTCAATCAGCTAAAAGCATGGAATAACTTACAAACAGACACCATCCAGCCGCAGCAAGTATTGGACACCCGTTAAGCAATTTCTTGTTCCTGTGATCACTTGAAAGTATAATAGGGAAAAGAGTCACAGGGAGGAATGGGAACAATGCTGACGGATTATCATAATCATTTGGAAAGAGGTACATTAGCGCTAGATTATTTGAAACAGTTTACCGATGCAGCAAGCATAAATGGAATACAGCATTTTGGGATTTCAGAGCATGCATATCATTTTTATCAAACATCTGATATTTTGCGAAATAAATGGGTAGATGAACGAAGGTTCTATGATATGTCCGATTATGTCCGTCTATTTGAAGAAGCCTGGAGAAATGAAATAGACGTGAAGATGTCGATTGAGATGGATTATACCCCCGGAAAACATGCGGAATTGGGGCATTTTATCAGAAGCTATGATTTTGACTATGTGATCGGATCGATTCATTGGATTGGAGACTTTGGAATTGATCTCGCGGAGTACCGAAAAGAATGGGATAAAAGGGATGTAAAGGAAGTATACCGAAAGTACTTTGACCAGGTCGTTACCCTGGCTCAGTCCAATTTGTTTGATATTATTGGACATATTGATCTTGTAAAAATCTTTAACTATGTACCTGAAGAGGAAAGCTTTCTATTGGAGCAGTATGAAAGAGCGACAACGGCACTTGCACAATCAAAGACTTGCGTGGAAATTAGCACTGCTGGATTACGGAAACCTACTCAAACCTTGTATCCAGATAAAAGGCTGTTGCAAATGTGCTTTGATAAAAAAATTCCGATTGTATTGTCTTCAGATGCCCATGTCCCGGAACATGTTGGCGCTGATTTTGACCAGGCCCTTGAGCTTGCGAAAGAGGTTGGCTACAAAGAGGTCATGACTTTCTCAAAAGGTGAACGAAAAGCAGCTCCGCTCGGGTAAGGAAAAAACAGGCCTCTCATTCAATTCGAGGCCTGTTTTCTATCATGAAAGAGTAATGGTATTGATTGTAACGATATCTTGCAGCGACTCAAGCTTGGTGAGCATTTCATCGGAAAGTGGCTTGTCAAAGGATAGGACCATTATGGCTTCGCCGCCGGCTTCCTTTCTGCCAACCTGCATGGTTGCGATGTTCACATCATGGTCGCCAAGTATCCTTCCTACATTTCCAATCACACCTGGACGGTCCATATGCTGAATATACAGCAAATTTCCTGATGGATGAAAATCAATATTAAAGCCATCGAGGCTGACTATCCTCGGGCCATAGTGATCAATATAGGTTCCTCTCGCTGTAAAAGCTTCTCCGTCGCCGCTTGCAGTGACGGTCACTGTGTTGGCATAACCGAATGAATTACCTGTTACCTTTTCTCCGACCATGATTCCACGTTCTTTCGCGATATGGATCGCATTCACTTCGTTAACTTTCACCTCAATTCGGTTTTCAAAAAAACCTGCCAGAAGTGCTTTCGTCAAATAGGATGTTTCCAGTTCTGCTGCAGTTCCTGAATAGGTGGCTGTCAATTCATTGACACCTTTGTTATGGCATTCCGAGACGATTTTGCCCATTTGCTTTGCCAGCTGGTGGAAGGGCTGTATTTTTTCATAGATATCTTTAGACATAGCTGGTAGATTAATCGAGTTGGCAACAGGTTTATTTTCAAAAAAGGACCTGATTTCCGTGGCTACCTGTGTTGCGACATTCAGCTGTGCCTCTCTTGTCGAAGCACCGAGGTGCGGAGTGACAATAACGGAATCAAGCGAGAGCAAAGGATGGTCTCCTGGAGGTTCGACTTTGAAAACGTCTAAGGCTGCCCCGGCTACGTGGCCAATTTCAATAAAATGAGCGAGGGCCATCTCATCAATGATTCCGCCTCTGGCGCAATTTAGGAGATACACGCCTTTCTTCGTCTTGCTCAAGGTCCTTTCGTTAAGAAGCCCATTTGTTTCTTTCGTCAATGGTGTGTGGACGGAGATAATATCCGCTTCTTGAAGAACGTTGTCGAAGGTGGATAGCTGGACGCCTAACACCTCAGCTCGTTCGGTCGTTAAGAATGGATCGTACACTTTAACCGACATCCCAAAAGCCTTTGCCCTTTTGGCAAGCTCCGATCCAATCCTTCCTAAGCCAACGATTCCTAGCATTTTGCCGTAAAGTTCATTTCCGATGAACTGATTTCTGTTCCATTGCCCACTCTTTACATTAGCGTGCGCCTGCGGGATATTCCTCATCAATGCTGCCATCATCGCAAAAGTATGCTCAGCAGTGGAAATCGTATTTCCATCAGGAGCATTAACGACGACGATTCCTCGTTTTGTCGCAGCTGTGATGTCGATATTATCGACCCCGACACCTGCCCGACCGACGATTTTTAGAGAAGGCATGGAGTCGAGCAGTTCGGCCGTTACCTTGGTCGCACTTCTTACCAATAACGCATCCACTTTTTCTAAACTGACGAGTCCGGAATCAATTCCCCCTGAATATACTTGTGCCTGCTTCCACTCCAGCAATGGCTGTAAGCCTTGTTCCTTGATTGAATCAGCAGCTAACACCTGAAACATAGTAGATCACTCCTTATGTAAATAAAAACAATTTTCAGATCATTTTACAAGACGAATATTCTTTTGTCAAATGGTCCGAATGTTCATGAATAGTATGTAAACGCTATCAATTCAAACAGTTCTTATAAGCTATCCCGGAAAATTTCCGAATTTTTGAAGATCATGAGTTTAGCTTCCACAGTGAAGAAAAGGTGCTTTAAAGACATAAAACCGTCACAAGCAAACACCTTCACAAGTATTCTTTTTTTCAGTATAATAAACATGTAAATGAATATGGTCTATCTTCGGGGCAGGGTGAAATTCCCGATCGGCGGTAATAAGGTTAATTCTTTAAGCCCGCGAGCCTTTGTGGCAGGATTTGGTGCGATTCCAAAGCCGACAGTAAAGTCTGGATGGGAGAAGATGGAGGTTCTGCAGGCGTTCAAAAATTGCAGGTTTGAACGGCTATTAAGCATGCCTTAGTCGTCATTCCCTCAAGAATAAAACTTGGGGGATTTTATGTGACAAATGGTATGTGTGCATGAATCTTTCTTCCTTATGTGAGATGGATCTCTAAGGAGAGAGGAAAATGAAAAATCTTAGTGTAAAAGCAATGGTTTCAATTGGAATGTTGAGCAGTATAGCTTATGTATTAATGCTGCTAAATTTTCCGCTACCGCCGTTTCCAAAATTTTTGATGGTCGATTTCAGCGATCTACCTGCATTGATTGCTGCGTTGATATTCGGCCCAGCTGCAGGTATTTTAGTAGAACTTATAAAGAATATTCTTGATTATTTCATGACAGGCAGTGAAACTGGAGTGCCAGTAGGCCACGCCGCCAACTTTGTAGCAGGAGTTTTATTCATACTGCCAACTTATTATATATATCAGCGAATGAAAACGAAAAAAGGCATGACATTTGCCTTAGTGTCAGGGTCAGTAAGCATGGCGATTTTCATGAGTGTCCTTAATTACTATGTATTCCTGCCCGCCTACACCTTATTTTTGAATATGCCGGCAATGTCAGGTCCAGAAACAAAACAGTTTATTGTGGCTGGGATCCTGCCCTTTAACTTTGTGAAAGGCGTACTGATGTCTGTTGTCTTCATGCTAATGTTTGCAAGAATGAAAACGTGGATGGAGAGACAGCAAAACTATAAAAGTGCCTAATTGTCTAAAAAGAAAAAGCGACGGCCTGCACCGTTGCTTTTTCGCTGTTTAATGATCATTATTTAAAAAAAATTCCCGCTTACTAAGCGGGAATTTATGTAAGGATTTATTCAAACTTCGTTGCGTCTCCGTTAAATGGTTCATCTGCCACTTTTATTGAGTCAGTTGGGCAGCCTTCAAATGCATCCATCATGTCATCGATTAATACGTCTGGAATTTCAACGATGCCTTCGTTGTCATCAAGTGTTACGAAAGCGAT
The DNA here is from genome assembly GCF_030814065.1 of Mesobacillus stamsii. NCBI lineage: Bacteria > Bacillati > Bacillota > Bacilli > Caryophanales > Bacillaceae > Mesobacillus > Mesobacillus stamsii. The sequence continues at coordinate 301,121 of NZ_JAUSUN010000001.1, read as the reverse complement.
GCCTTCGTCGTCGTAATCATAGATATCAGGAGCAGCCGCACCGCAAGCTCCACATGCAATACAAGTTTCTTTGTCAACGATTGTGTACTTAGCCATGATATAATTCCTCCCAAGTGTTTAACAAAATAATATGCTAATCTTCACTGATTTCAGTGAAAACGTATTCCTCAATCCTATTGTAAAACTGTATCGCCAACATTTCAATAAAAAAAGTTTTGAGAATGTTTATCAGATAAGTTTTTGCAAGAATGAAACGCTGAAAATAAAACATTCTGCCTGTCATTTTCATGTTAAAATAATGGTATATTATTTTCCTGCTATAGCAGGAAGGGGATTTTTTTCTGTTTCCGTAAAGGATTTATTAGCATTACAGTACAAGGGTGATCGCATGGGGTTAACCTATTTAGAGTCGGTTGTTTTGTCAATATTGAAAAGGATCAATGGCGAGAGAACGATCTATGCCCTGCTACATCTTTTACAAGGGAAACGGTCCTCGCAAACGATCCAGGATGCCCATCTATATAAACTTACTCAGTATTTTTCTACCTATCCCACAGTCAGCCGCTCTCGGCTGGAAAAAATGATGGAAAGCCTGAAGCGCGGAGGATTAGTTGAGGAGATAGCAGAAGGAAAAGTCCTATTAACATCCAGAGGAGAAGAGAAGCTTAGACTGCATTTAGCTAAATGTCCACTTCCTGAATTTTTAAATGGCTGGAAGTACCATCAAGTAACCGAGTCTTTCTGGGAAAGGTTGACTCTCCTTGTTCAGGTGAGTTCAAATTTGATCCATCAAGAACGTTCCTATATCCCCATCCGTAATAAGCAAGAAACGCTTAGCTGGGTGAAGCAATTTATTAAACAGCAAAGCGGGGATCGTTATACTCTTGCTGAAAGGCTGTATGAGGAACTGATTTCCGCTTTGGAGAATAGTGCAATCAAACCGGAATTGGTCATAATAAGGTTGACTGGCTTCAAAAAAATTGGTTTGACGCTCTCGCAAGCCTCTGAACAGATCGGGATGGAACCGACTCATTATCACTATGAGTTTCTGAACTGTTTGCATTTCATGTTTAACAAAATACTCGATGTTCCATCTGCATATCCACTTCTTGACGGCTTATTAAATAAGGCAGAACGTTTGGAGCCATTGACCCTCTCTGCAAAAAAAACATACAAATTGCTCCAGCTGGGTTATAGTGCGGATGAGGTTGCCGCAGTCAGGAATCTTAAGCAAGGCACAATCGAAGATCATATTGTCGAAATTGCGCTTATAAAAACGGAGTTTGATATAGATTACTATGTACCAGCTAGCAAACAGGAGAGAATTTTGCTGGCAGCACAGCAGATTTCTGCGAAAAAATTAAAACAAATGAAAGAACGAGTGACGGATGCCTCCTATTTTGAAATCAGGCTTGTGCTCGCTAAATATGGTGATATCGAATGGAACTGAAACAGTATTTGGCCAAATATTTTCCTTTTCCTGATTTCCGACCTGGCCAGCATGAAACAATTGAAGCAGTCATTGAGAAAAATCATACTATTTCCATGCTGCCGACAGGGACCGGAAAATCACTGTGCTACCAATTGCCTGGGTACCTCCTTGAAGGAGCTGTATTAGTCGTTTCGCCCCTTCTGTCGCTAATGCAGGACCAGGTGGAGCAAATAATGGCCATGGGTGAAAAAAGAGTGATTGCCTTGAATTCCTTCCTGTCTCCTCAGCAAAAGGCATATGCGCTTCTGAACCTTGAAAACTTTAAGTATATTTTCCTATCTCCGGAAATGCTGGGAATGGAGTCTGTGCAGGATCGGCTGAAGAGGCTGTCTGTGGCGCTGTTCGTTGTGGATGAGGCTCATTGTATCTCGCAGTGGGGGTATGACTTTAGGCCGGATTATCTTAAGCTAGGGGAATTCCGCAAGAAGCTCGGAAAACCGTTAACGCTTGCATTAACCGCAACTGCCACTGAGGAAGTTCGTAAAGATATCGCTGAGAAGCTCTATCTTGAGGAATGGAAGGAAGTAGTCTATTCCGTCGACCGTCCAGCGATTTCACTCGCACTGGAGCGTGTAGCTTCTTTCCGGGAAAAGCTGGAGAGGACACATGAGCTAGTGAATTTTCTTAAAGGACCTGGGATCATCTATTTTTCCAGTAAAAAAGTAGCTGAGCAAGCAGCTTCACAATTGAGGGAAAAAGGCACAAAGAAGGCAATGGCCTATCATGGAGGGCTTGATTCGGAAAGCCGTGTCCTGATCCAGCAACAGTTCATCAATGGACAGTTGGATGTCGTTTGTGCCACCAGTGCTTTTGGGATGGGCATCAATAAGGATAATGTGAGGTACGTCATTCACTTTCACATGCCTATGCAGCTTGAGTCGTATCTTCAAGAAATCGGCAGAGCTGCAAGAGATGGATTGGATTCCATTGCCATTTTGCTCTATTCTCCAGGTGACGAGCAGCTGGCGTATCAGCTTGCTGAAGCCGAGCTTCCAGATCAATACCAGGTGGAGAGATTGTTCGGCGTTCTAATGGAACAGCAAATTCCTTACGATGGTTTAAGTCAGCGAGCTGAAGAGTTATCGATGGTTTGCGGCTTCACTGAGATCCAATGGAGAATTATCATGGAGTACTTGTCTAATCTGGAGAGTCAAAATTATTTAGCAGATTCGGAAACTCTCATGCAATTGGTTGAAAACCGTATAGCTGTCAAAAAGCAGCAAATCCGGACAATGCTAGACTGGATTCAGACTCCAGGGTGCAAAAGGGAATTTATCTTGGAATCATTTAATGAAGAACTGGCAAATAAGCCCGCAAATTGCTGTAGCAGCTGTGGAATCAATAGGGAGCATTATAAAGAAACCAAGTCATCCATTGAACAGGAGGAAACTGTGATGGATTGGAAACATGACTTGGCTTCCATTTTATTAATAAGTGAGCGAATAGAATGAAAGATCGATATAAAGAAACGGTCGCAGGTCTTACTGAAAAGGAACTGCTGTTCCATCTGACAGCAACGCAAATTTTCCTATTAACGATTTCGGCTATTTTGGGAATGTTTTTGTTTGATAGCGTAAAGGAATTCAGGGGATTATTCGTGTGGGACGATCGAAATATCTTATTGTACGGATTAGGGGCAGGGGTAGCGGTCGTTTCGCTCGACGTCATCCTTATGAAATATTTACCGAAAGCATATTATGATGATGGTGGGTTAAACGAAAGAATTTTCAAGAATAGGAGTGTCCCAGAGATCATGTTGATCGCAGTGATCGTTGCTGCCAGTGAAGAGATTCTCTTTCGGGGAGTCATCCAGACAAATGCAGGTCTGATCGTTTCAAGCTTCGTTTTTGCAGTTATGCACTATCGTTATTTGTTCAATTGGTTTTTGTTTATGAATATTATTTTTTTGAGTTTCTTGATTGGCTATATTTATTTAATCACGAACAATCTGGCGGTGACCATCGTTATGCATTTTGTTATTGATTTTATCATAGGATTGATCATAAAATTCAAGGCTCATCCAGCAAATGGGGGAACAGAAAGTGAATAAGGAAAAACCGATCAGGGACCAGGCGGAACGGCTGAGAAAAAGGGTGGAACGCAAATCTGAGCGGAAAGCGGAGCAAAAGGATACATTGCCACCTAGAAGTGAGCTCCATCGACAAAAAAGCAAAAAAACGAAAGTGAAAGTGAAATACCCAGTGATCAGAATGATGGCATTGGTATTCATCCTGCTGCCGATTTCTTTTTTTAGTATCCTTTCCTATTTGGAAGGAAAGGAGAACCCATTAAAGAAAACGTTTGAGCGAGCAGGAGTGGAAATGATCACGGTTGAGCGAAAGGAAAACGGGACAAATAGAAAGCTCGAAAAAAAAGAGCTGGCACCAGTACTCAAAGATGATGCTGAACGTACGGAAGAAATTGGGCCAGTCACAGCAGCGCCTGCACCTTCAACAGCTTCTTCCGTTAACAGTGACAAGGACTCATCCGCCGCGTCTGCTTCTTCTAGCTTGGAGGCAGGAGAAACAATTCTCTATCATACTGTAAAACCGAGTGAAACCTTATTCAGAGTGGCAATGACCTATTATAAGTCTAAAGATGGGATCGAGATCATTCAGAAAGCAAACAATTTGGAGGGAAATGAAATTCGTACAGGACAAGTGCTGAAAATTCCGATAAAAAACTAACAATTTTTGATTGAACAACATATCTTCATGGACAAGGTCATAAAAATAGTAATAGGGGGGCTTGCCATGGAACAAGAAATTATCAATCTGGATGAGCGTACAGATCCTGCTACTAAACAAATGCTGCAAAATGTAATAGATCGGAAGAAAAAATTCGATCGATATACAGCAAGGCATCTTTTATCGGTATGGATTACAATAGGGTTGACCTCCATCTATTTTTTCTATCTTTATGTAACCGTGATACAGCCTTATTCATATTCCTTCGCAGAAATATTTTCAGCTTATGTCCAGAATTCTGCAAATCTATCTTTTCTTATTCTGACGGCGGGAACATATGGACTGATGGTTTTGCTGAAGGAGAAGCGGGAAAAAGCCGAGAAAGAGTACCAGGGCTTACGATGTGAAATCGTGGACCGCAGCAAGGATCTATGGAAGAAAGAGGAGGAATGGAAAAATCGGCATCTTGTTTTTGATATGATGAAAAAGAAATTTGATATCAATCTTTATCATGAGAATAAATAAGAAGCATCCAGTTTGGATGCTTCTGCTCTGCCTTAGAAAATTTTCTTTTTTCCCTGCTCTTCCTTCAAGATTTCTACCGCTTCCCGAAAACGCTGAGAATGGATGATTTCCCGTTCCCGAAGGAATCTTAACCCATCATTTAGATCAGGGTCATCGCTCAAATTTATGATCCACTGGTAAGTTGCTCTCGCCTTTTCTTCTGCTGCAATGTCTTCATATAGATCAGTGATAGGATCACCCTTTGCCTGTATATAGGTTGCTGTAAAAGGCACCCCCGCCGCATTATGATAAAATAAATCCTTGCCGTGATCTGCGTAATGGCCAGCCAAACCAGCTGCTTTTATTTGGTCAGGAGTAGCATCCTTCATCAATTTATAAACCATAGTAGCAATCATTTCCAAATGAGCAAATTCTTCGGTGCCAATATCAGTTAAGAGCCCAATTACCTTATCAGGAATCGTGTAGCGCTGGTTTAAGTATCGCAATGCTGCTGCCAGTTCTCCATCTGCCCCTCCGTATTGTTCAATCAAAAATTTTGCCAGCATTGGGTTACAAGCACTAACTTTTACAGGATATTGTAACTTTTTTTCATAAACCCACATTTCCCTTCCCCCCTTCTAAGTTAAGATTATATTTGCCAAGGCCATGGACCTTCTGCCCAATTCCAAGGGTAATCAGAATAGCTGTTGCCATATTGCTGGAGAGGGCCGTACATGCTTTCAACGACCCTTTTTAATCTTCGTCTTTCTTTCGCGAACTGGTTAAACTGATTGATGGATGGATAATCTTCGGGATGGGTATCCAGATACAGAGTGAGCTCAACAAGAACAAAATCAACCGCCTGAAGTTCTTCCATCGCCGCATAAAATTCCTTCGGCAATTGTTTCATGATTGATCCTCCTCCGTTGAAACCTCATATGGTGAATACCACGGATCATAGAAAAATTTCCATAATGTTCCAATTTTTAACGCTTCCATTGGTGTAAACTGTTCAAGATTTGGTGGCTGGTAGCCAAGAAAAAGACTCGGTGGTGTCGAATACGCTTTCGCCTTAATGGGCGGACACGGATCGAAGGGACTGACATATGGGTACCAAACTCTTCTGTGTGATGACAATTTAAGTCCTCCTCTATCTAAACTTCATTTCATTTTATGAACAAAATTTTATTTCATGTTAAATTTATCTTGTAAAGAAGGGATTTTTCTAGAAATGTAGAAATAGAAGGTAAAGCAGTATTTTTGAATTTGGGGTGAATCGAATGTTTGTGAAAAGTATTATGATACCGAAGTACAAATGTATAACAGCACAAGTCGGAGATAGATTGCAGGACGTGCTTGAAAAGCTGGACGGAAACGAAATAGATGGTGTTCCAGTTTTGGATGGAGACAAATATGCTGGTGTTGTCACAAGGTTTGGCATTTATCGGGAATACTTCAAAAATGGTCAAGAAAAGGGCGACTTCCTTAAAGAGAAGGTGGCAAGGGATATTCTATGTCTTCAGGATCAAATCCTTCACGGCATTGAGTTTTTTGAAAGCACACTGGTTAAGCTAAAGGATATCCCACTTCTGGCGGTAGTCGATGAAAATGGAAAATTTCAGGGAGCGGTAACTCGTTCAGATGTACTGGACCAATTCCAGAGTGCATTTGGAGTGCATAGAGAGGGTGTCAGAATCGCCTTTACCTCTGTTGAAACTGCAGGAAGAATCGCCAGACTGGCTGATATTGCCCACCAATTCCATGAAGACATTATCTCATTGGTCACTTTTGACGAGACAGACAAGCTTGTACGTCGGATCGTCATGAAAATTGAAAAGAAAGATAATATTGCCAAGTTTATCAAAAAGCTAGAGGACTCCGGTTTCCGGGTGCTCGACATCCATGAAGTGTAATTTTCAAAACAGAAATAAAATAATGACCTTTCATACACATAGGTGTGGAAGGTTTTTTTCTGCTTGAAGAAGGTCAGTCTAGTCAAGGATTTTTTTCGTTTTTTTCTGAATTATTAGGGATGGCAGAACAGCTTTTCTTTTTCGTTTTCGGTTTGCGTTATGGTATGATGTCATTTAGCCCACCTGAAAACATAGAAATGGGTCAGTTGTAGTTATTGCAGGAGGAAGAGATGGAGATTGTTTACATTCTAATTGGGATGCTGCTGCTTGGCTGCCTCCTTCTACTATATATGTATAGACAGGCATTTCAGGACAGAGTTTTAAGGGACGAAATTCGATTGAAGGATTTTCCTGCAAGCTTTGGTACCGTGAAAATTTTTTTTATTTCAGATATCCATAAGCGTATTGTTTCAGATTCCATCATCAATGAAGTGAAAGGTGAGGTCGATTTCGTCATCATTGGAGGGGATCTTGCGGAAAAAGGGGTTCCTTTGGAAAGGGTTTCCGCCAATCTTGAGAAGCTGAGACAAGTCGGTCCTGTATTTTTTGTTTGGGGGAACAATGATTATGAATTCAATTCCCATGAACTTGACTCTTTATTGTATCATACAGGGATAAAGGTGCTGGACAATACTGCAGTTAAATTTGAGTCAGCAAAAGGCGACGTCCTATATCTTTTAGGAATAGATGATCTCGGGCTTGGGAAAAGCAGACTCGATTTAGCAGTGAGGGATGCTGAGGAAGAAGGGTTTCGCATTCTTGTAAGCCATAATCCGGCGATTGTCAACCGTTTAAAGCCGGATGACAAAATCAGTCTTGTATTGAGCGGACATACCCATGGAGGTCAAATCAGGATCTTTGGTTTTGGTCCTTATGAACTGGGTGGCATAAAAAAGAAAAAAGGCGCAACCGTTCTGACAAGTAATGGATATGGAACAACAGGGGTTCCGTTCAGGCTGGGAGCAAAGGCTGAAACCCATCTGATTACATTGGCCCCTAAAAGCGAATCTGGCAGCTGAGTATGAATTTTGGAACAAACAGTAGCGTAAACAAGGGCGAAGTGGGAAAAATGGTTGAAAAGCATATCGACACATGGAAATAACTCACCAACCTGCAATATTTTCATAAACTAAAATAAGAGCTTTGTCGATGGCAGGGGGCATGATTTATGCGCTTAGAACGATTAACCACCAATAAAATTAAGATTTTCCTTACGGTAGATGACTTATCCGACCGGGGATTGACCAAAGAAGATATTTGGAAGGATTCTTTGAAATGGCATCAGCTTTTTCACGATATGCTGGAGGAGGCAAGTGAGGAATTCGATTTGGATATCATCGGATCAGTTGCAGTCGAAATTTTCTCTTTGCATGCTCAAGGAATGGTTATGATCATTACAATGATGGAACAGGATGAAGATGAAGAACTGTTTGATGATGGGATCATTGAAATGCAAGTAACGGTTGATGGAAGGGAAGAGATTTTGTTTCAGTTCGAGAATATCGAGGACGTGATCCATCTGGCCAAGAGATTGAAGCATGCTGGAATTGCCGGAGGCAGCCTGCACTATATGAATGATCAGTACTATCTGCATATGAATGGTATTTTACCTGAACAGGCAGAGAAGACGGTGGCTTTATTGGCTGAATTTGGAGTATCCTCTTTTTTAAGCATTCATAGATTGCTTGAATATGGAAAGGAAATTATCGAGGAAAACGCAGTCGAAACTCTCGTCCATTATTTTGAAAAAGATGGATAGAGCTTCGGCTTTTTTCCTGCTTAAAATGATACTGGAGGTTCAGTGATAATTCATGAGTTCTAACGCTAATTAACGGGAATGATAGCGTTTTCTTAAAATGGTCAAAAAATGCTGAAAACGGTTTTTTTCTTCTTGCATAAAAAACCCAAAGGTGTATACTAATCCATGAAAGCAGACAACATCCGCAAAAGTGATTTAGGAGGTTTATCGATGGTAGCCGCAAACAGTAATGAAAATCAACATACAGAAGACAAAAATGACGTCTTACGATCTACACAAACTGTTATCCACAAGGCTTTGGAAAAACTCGGATACCCAGAAGAGGTTTATGAGCTTTTAAAAGAGCCGCTCAGGATGTTGACAGTGAAAATCCCCATTAGAATGGATGACGGATCTGTTAAAATTTTTACTGGCTACCGGGCACAGCACAATGATGCAGTGGGTCCAACAAAGGGAGGAATACGTTTCCATCCGAACGTAACAGAGACAGAAGTAAAAGCCTTATCAATCTGGATGAGTTTAAAATGTGGCATCGTTGATCTGCCTTATGGCGGAGGGAAAGGCGGGATTGTTTGTGATCCTCGTGATATGTCTTTCAGGGAACTGGAAAGATTAAGCCGAGGTTATGTTCGAGCGATCAGCCAGATCGTTGGTCCAACGAAGGATATCCCCGCACCAGATGTTTTTACGAACTCGCAGATTATGGCTTGGATGATGGATGAATATAGTCGTATAGATGAATTTAACTCTCCAGGATTCATTACAGGAAAGCCGCTTGTACTCGGTGGATCACATGGTCGTGAATCGGCAACTGCCAAAGGCGTCACGATTTGTATCCGTGAAGCTGCAAAAAAAAGAGATATCGAAATAGAAGGAGCAAGAGTGGTCATTCAGGGATTTGGAAATGCGGGTAGCTACTTAGCAAAATTTATGCATGATGCCGGGGCGAAGATCATCGGTATTTCGGATGCTTATGGCGGCCTTCATGATCCGGATGGACTGGACATTGATTACTTGCTTGACCGTCGAGACAGCTTCGGCACAGTAACTAAATTATTCCATGACACCATAACAAACCAAGAATTGTTGGAACTTGATTGTGATATCCTCGTTCCAGCTGCGATAGAAAACCAAATTACAGAAGAAAACGCCCGAAATGTCAGAGCAAGCATCGTCGTAGAGGCTGCTAATGGACCAACGACATTGGAAGCAACTCAAATCCTAACGGAACGAGGAATCCTGCTTGTACCTGATGTTCTTGCCTCAGCTGGCGGCGTAACAGTGTCCTACTTTGAATGGGTCCAGAATAACCAGGGGTATTACTGGTCAGAAGAGGAAGTCGAAGAGAAACTTGAAAAGGTAATGGTAAGGTCATTTGACAGCATCTATGAGACGGCTCAGACACGAAGAGTAGACATGCGCCTGGCTGCTTATATGGTCGGAGTTAGAAAAATGGCAGAAGCAAGCAGATTTAGGGGCTGGATTTAATAAATTTTTTCAGGGAAAGGGTTCTTTATTGAATCTAAAGATAAAATCTCCTATCATTTAATGATGGGAGATTTTTTTGATAAGGGGAGTGGTTCCAAAATATGAATAACGAAGATGTCATCATTATCGGCGGAGGCCCGTGCGGACTTGCTGCCGCTATTGCCCTGATAAAGAAGGGAAGAAATCCGCTTATCATTGAAAAGGGAAATATCGTAAATGCGATCTATCACTATCCGACCCATCAAACATTTTTCAGCAGCAGTGAAAAGCTGGAAATTGGAGATGTGCCATTCATAACTGAGAATCTCAAACCAAAACGAAACCAGGCGCTTGTCTATTACCGTGAAGTGGTCAAGCGTGAAAAGCTGAGAATCCATAAGTACGAAAGAGTGACGGATGTTATCAACAAAGGCAAGCTGCTTTTTCATGTGACAACAACGAAACAGCAATACACAGCAGAAAATATCGTCATCGCAACCGGGTATTACGACCATCCAAATCTCATGGCGGTCCCTGGTGAAGAGTTGTCCAAGGTTTCCCATTATTTCAAGGAAGCACATCCTTTCTTTGATATGGATGTCGTTGTCATTGGGGGGAAAAACTCGAGCATTGATGCTGCCATCGAACTGGAGAAGGCCGGAGCACGTGTGACCGTTCTTTATAGGGGAGCTGCCTATTCCTCTAGCATCAAACCATGGGTTTTGCCAGAATTTGAAGCGCTTGTAAGAGCGGGGTCAGTCAAGATGATCTTTGACGCTAACGTGAAAGAGATCACTGACAGTGCCGTCGTTTACCAAAATGAAGGAAAAACGCTGAGTTTGAAAAATGATCATGTTTTTGCGATGACTGGTTACCGGCCAGACCATGCATTCCTTCGAAAAATCGGTGTAAACATCGATGAAGAAACTGGTCGGCCGCATTTTGATCCAGAAACAATGGAAACAAATGTACCAGGCGTATATATAGCAGGTGTGATCGCAGCTGGGAACAATGCAAATGAGATCTTCATCGAGAATGGGCGATTCCATGGCGCTCAGATTGCAGAAGCAATTGACAATCAGAATCGCTGTTAATGGAATCTTGAAAGGGTTGTAAAAGGCGCTTGCAAAAAACTAAAAACTGAACATCTCGGCTATTTCTTCCATTTTGTCCGTGTTTGCAAGCGCTACAAGCAATTTAAGTCGTGCTTTCTGCCCATTGAGACCGTTGGAGAAAATGACGCCCATTTCTTTTAAATGTTTTCCTCCACCTTTATAGCCGTATACATCCTGGGCGATCCCGGCATAACTTCGGGATACAATCACAACCGGTATATTATTCGCGATGAACTGGTTCAAACCATCTAATGCAGCCGGAGGGAGGTTTCCTTGCCCGAGGGCTTCGATAACGATTCCATCCACTTTTAGATCGAGAATCGCATTCAAAAGAGTGGAGTCCATCCCTGCATGCGCCTTGATTAGGTAGACGTTTTTGTTGATGTCCTGCACATCGTAGCTTTCATGTTTAGTAGGGGTGTGATGGAAAAGGACCCCTCTTTTGGTCACGATGCCTAGCGGTCCATACTGCGGACTTTGAAAAGTGGAGATATTGCTTGTATGCGTTTTGGTAACATTCACTGCTGTGTGAATTTCATCATTAAGAACTACGAGCACACCTTGTCGTGTTGCCTCAGGACTGGAAGCAACCCTGATGGAGGAAATAAGATTATAAAGGCCATCAGAACCTATTTCATTGCTTGAACGCATTGCGCCTGTTACAACAATCGGAAAGTCTGCTTGGCATGTCAGATCCAAAAAGTATGCTGTTTCTTCGAGTGTATCTGTTCCGTGGGTGATCACCGCTCCGTCGATGTCTCCTTTTCTGCCATATTCTTCAAGGATGAATTTTAAGCGCATCATCTCTTTTGGAGTGATATGCGGTGAGGGCAAATGAAAAGGTTCTTCGATGATGAGGTTGGCAATGCTTGACAGATGTTCAGTACCTTGTGTTAAGGGATTATTTCTGCCAGGTTTCACTGCGCCGGTTGTATCCTCGCTCATGGAAATGGTTCCGCCTGTGTGGATCAGTAAAATATTTTTCTTCAAAACGATTCCCTCCGAAAAGACCAATGAGAAAGAATAATAATCCATTTTCTTTCCTCTCATTACATGATACGATGAAAAAAACAAATTGAAAAGAGGACAGCATAATGCTTGGAATAGTTACTGCCGGAATTGCTCCGGGTCTTGCGCTGTTAAGCTACTTTTATCTGAAAGACCAATATGACTCTGAACCGATAGCGCTCGTGTTTAAAATGTTTATATTTGGTGCATTGTTAGTATTTCCGCTTATGTTCATTCAATATGTTCTTGCTGCAGAAGGACTTTTCCAAGGGAACTTTTTCAAAGCGTTTGGCACAGTTGGCCTTTTAGAGGAATTTTTCAAGTGGTTTATCCTTTTCTATATTATTTTTCAGCATATTGCTTTTGATGAACCGTACGATGGGATTATTTACAGTGTATCTGTGTCGCTTGGGTTCGCAACTGCAGAAAATATTTTCTACTTGCTTGCCAATGGCCTCCATTATGCAATAGGGAGAGCATTGCTGCCAGTCTCAAGCCACGCACTTTTCGGAGTCATCATGGGGTATTATATTGGGAAAGCGAAATTTGCTTCCGTTCTACAAAGGAAATGGTTGTTTCTTTCCTTATCCATTCCCGTTCTGCTTCATGGGACATATGATTTTATCCTGATGACGAGAGAAGACTGGATGATTCTGATGATCCCGTTTATGATTTTCCTTTGGTGGCTTGGCTTGATGAAAGTAAAAAAGGCAAGGGTGCTGTCGCTACAGTATATGAACAAACAATTTCCTATCTAAAAACTCTTCCATTTATACAAAATGGAAGGTTTTTTTGTTTTGTGGAATAAAAGTTAACTCTTAACAAAAAATAGGAGTAATCTTTTAAGTTCACATCTTGGAGGTTGGCAAATCAATGAAGAATAATCGGTCTATTTTAAAATTGGCGACCGCCTTGGCTTTGATTTTAACTTTAGTGCAAGTTAAAGAGGTTGATCAACGAGCTGAAGCATTTACGAGCCAGGTGCTGCAGCAGGGAGCAGTAGGAGAGGATGTCATCGAACTTCAGTCACGACTTAAGCATATTGGCTTTTATAGTGGCAAAATTGACGGAGTTTTTGGCTGGGGCACCTATTGGGCTCTCCGAAATTTTCAATATGAGTTTGGCATGAAGGTCGACGGTATCGCAGGATGGCAGACTAAAATAAAACTGGCAAATGCGACGCCAAACGCTAAGATCGCTTGGGGAGGCGAAACGGCTGGTGGTGGAGGTGGAGGTGGTCAAAACCAGACCGCATCAAAACCAGCCGCGACGAACACACCGAAAGGTTTTTCCCAGAATGACATTCAGCTTATGGCCAACGCAGTATACGGGGAATCAAGAGGGGAACCGTATACGGGGCAGGTTGCAGTTGCAGCAGTCATTTTGAACAGACTGGAGAGTGCCACTTTTCCGAATACAGTTTCAGGGGTCATCTTTGAACCGCGGGCTTTTACTGCTGTTGCGGATGGACAGATCTGGCTGACGCCAAATGAGACGGCGAAAAAGGCAGTCCTCGATGCAATTAATGGATGGGATCCAACTGGAAATGCCTTGTACTACTTCAATCCTGAGACTGCGACCAGTGCATGGATTTGGTCTCGTCCGCAAATCAAGCAGATTGGGAAACATATTTTTTGCAAATAGAGGTGAGTAAAAATGCTAAGAGGAATAGCGATAGCAATACTCGTAATTGGGATTGTCGGCACTGCATTTTGGGGTTATCAGGAGCATAGGGAAAAAACAGCCGTACTGATTAATGCGGAAAATAACTATCAAAGGGCTTTTCATGATCTGACCTATCAAATGGACATACTGAATGATAAAATTGGCACAACCTTGGCGATGAATTCTAGGGGCTCCTTGTCCCCTCAGTTAGCAGAAGTTTGGAAAATCACTTCAGAGGCTCATAGTGATGTCGGGCAACTACCACTGACTCTGCTGCCTTTTAATAAAACGGAAGAGTTTCTTGCGAATATTGGGAACTTCAGCTATAAAGCGGCTGTTCGTGATCTTGATAAGGAGCCGTTGAGTGATAAAGAATATGAAACCTTAAAAACTCTATATGAGCAATCGGGTGAAATTCAGCAAGATTTAAGAGAGGTACAGCATATGGTACTGAAAAATAATCTTCGCTGGATGGATGTCGAGCTCGCGCTTGCTACCGAAAAGGGGCAATCAGATAATACCATTATTGATGGATTTAAGACAGTCGAAAAGACAGTCGAAGGGTATTCTGAAACGGATTTTGGCCCGGCGCAAATCAATCTTCAAAAAAAAGATGAAAACTTTAAAAAGTTACCTGGTAAAACCATTTCAAAAGATGAGGCAGTCCAGATCACTCGGAAATATGCTCCTGTCGGCAATGCTGGTCATGTGAAGGTTACCGAAAGTGGAAAGGGATCGGATTATGGTTTTTACAGCGTTTCGATAGAGGATCCAAAAACAAAGCTTGAGGCTAATATGGATATCACGAAAAAAGGAGGGTATCCAATCTGGTTTTTACTAAACCGTGATGTAAAGGAGCGTAAACTGAGTTTGAATGATGCATCCAACAAGGCGATCACCTTCTTGAAGGAGCGTAAGTTTGCGAATCTGGACCTGTTTGAAAGTGCTCAATATGATAATATCGGCGTTTTTACCTTTGTCGGTGTTCAAGATCAGGTCAGAATCTATCCTGATGCGATTAATTTGAAGATTGCCCTGGATAACGGGGATATCATTGGCTTTTCAGCTGAGAATTATTTGAAATCCAATAAAGCAAGGGAAATTCCGCAGCCAGCAATTACGAATGAAGAGGCAAAGAAAAAGGTAAATCCAAAACTGAAAATAATGGATGAGAAAAAAGCCGTCATCATGAATGATCTCAATGAAGAGGTACTATGTTACGAATTTACAGGTACCCTCGGAAAAGATACTTTCAGAATCTACATCAATGCGGAAGATGGGACAGAAGAAATGGTTGAAAAGCTTCATAATGCAGAACCCGTTTATGAAGATGTCGTTTAGGGAAAGCAAGATGCTTTCCCTTTTTTTATAGTAAAAATAATCTAATTATTGTACCAACTAAAAGATGCGTGTCATAATAAAAATAACAATATATAGTGAACATCAGCTTGTTCAGAAAATGGGGAAGTGGGTTAGCAATGATAAAAATTGGTGATAATATCATCCTTGAACATAAGACTTTCGATAGTTATGAACAATATAAGTGCAAATTGGTTGATCGAAAAGGAAACGACCTGTACATTGATTATCCTGTAAATTTGGCCACAAATAGAACGGTGTTCCTGTTGGAAGGAACACCGTTGAAGGCAAATTTTGTGACTGATTCTGGTTCGAGCTATACCTTTCAAACAGAAGTTAAAGGAAGAATCAAGCAAACTATTCCGATGGTCATAATTTCTTGCCCAGGCAAGGAGCATGTAATCAAAATCCAGAGACGGCAATTTGTTCGGGTGGAAACTGCCGTTGATGTGGCAATCCATTCTGTAAAAGGAGAATTTCCTCCGTTTACAACTGTCACTGATGATATCAGTGCAGGAGGTTCTGCCCTGCTAATCAATAAAAAAAGCAGTTTGAAACAGGGGATGGAGATATTGTGCTGGTTTGCCTTGCCGATGCAAAACGGAGAATATGAATACCGCAAATTCCACGGAAAGATAGTTAGAATCATTGAAGGTTCAGGTTTTATGAACAAGGCTTCTGTCCAGTTTTTTGATTCTTCAGGGACAGACAGGCAAGTTCTGTTAAGATTTTGTTTTGAACGACAGCTCGAAATGAAGAAAAAAGGACTGCCTGTTTAAAAAGAATAAATGTTTCGGTTTGCTCCCATACTACATATAGTTAGCATTGATACAGGAGCGAAGAAATGATGAAAACCTTTGAAAGAATTTTAATCAAAATCGCGATCATCCAAATTATTTTTCTCCTCATTGCTCAAATATTTTTTCATAAACTGGACGCATTTCCGGAGCTGAAACAGATTACGCAGTACGAGGGTGTTACAGAGAATAATTATTCAGAAGTCCTGAATTTGATCCGCAGCAAAGAATAAGCAGGCGAGAGCTTGCTTATTTTTAATGAAGTGGAAAAGATTTTTGTGTTAAAATAAAAGAGTAGCACATTGATCAACAAGGCGTACCAGGAGGAAATATGAAGAAGCAAATTTCAATTGCCATCGACGGGCCTGCCGCAGCAGGCAAAAGCACGGTAGCTAAAATCGTAGCTGAAAAACTAAAATATCTATACATCGATACGGGTGCTATGTACAGGGCGCTTACATACAAAGCAATCCAAAAAGGGGCCAGGCTCGATCAGGAAGCACAGCTGATTAAAATTTTAAATGATACATTGATTGAACTTCTGCCTGGTGAAACGGGACAGAAAGTGCTTCTGGATGGAGTCGAGGTCACCACTGACATTAGAAGTTCAGAGGTCACAAATCAGGTTTCTTACGTTGCTGTCCATAGACTGATCAGGAGAGAAATGGTCATGCGGCAGCAAGACTTGGCCAAAAATGGCGGAGTAGTGATGGATGGCAGGGATATTGGCACACATGTATTACCCGATGCCGAAGTGAAGGTCTTTTTGCTTGCAAGTGTCGAGGAAAGAGCCCAGCGTCGAAATGCCGAAAACATCCAAAAAGGATTTCCATCCAATTTTGAAAAGTTAAAAGAAGAAATCGCCGAACGGGATAAAATTGACTCTGAACGAGAAGTGGCCCCTTTAAAAAAGGCGGTCGATGCAGTGGAAATAGATACAACATCGCTTTCGATTCCGGATGTAGTCGATAAAATAATGGAATTGGCGCTTGAAAGGATCGGATGAAAATGACAATTTACTCATTTGTAAGGTCTTTAGTGAAGGCGGCATTAAAAACAGTTTATCGGATTGAGGTAATCGGCATGGAAAATATACCTGCAGACGGAGGCATCCTGCTGTGTTCCAATCACATAGACAATCTTGATCCACCGGTTGTTGGCATTACTGCCCCGCGACCGGTCTATTTCATGGCAAAAGAGGAGTTATTCTCGGTTCCTATCCTTGGAAAAATCTTACCACACTTGAATGCTTTTCCAGTTAAAAGAGGAATGAGTGACAGGGAAGCGTTAAGGAAGGGTCTTGGGATTTTAAAGGATGGCAAGGTTTTAGGTTTATTTCCAGAGGGAACAAGAAGCAAGACAGGGAAATTGGGCAAAGGTCTTGCTGGAGCGGGCTTCTTTGCCCTCCGTTCCGATGCATATGTTGTGCCGTGTGCGGTGATCGGTCCATACAAACCATTCAATAAATTAAAGGTGGTCTATGGCAAACCAATGGATATGGCACCCATTAAAGCAAAAAAATTAAATGCCGAACAGACGACTGATTTGATCATGGGAGAAATTCAGAAACTAATCAACCAATATAACTAAGGTTTCATGCTTGACAAAAATGGCTATTTGTAAGAAGTTAGTAAGAAGAGATATTTTTCGAATTTTCACTAAGTACTAGTTAAGGTGTTTTTTAAGTGGTGGAAGCATCACTTTTCCTATTTGCCAGCAGTGATGGATTAAGGAGGAGTACATATGTCAGAAGATATGAACCAAGTAGAAGTAAAGAATTTTAAGGCTGGAGACCGTGTGACGGGTACCGTAACAAAAGTGGAAGAAAAACAGGTATTGGTAGATATTGATGGAAGCAAACTTGATGGAATTATTCCAATCAGTGAGTTATCAAGCCTTCATGTGGAAAAAGCAGAAGACGCGGTTTCGATCGGAGATGAACTTGAACTCGAAGTCCAAAAGGTAGAGGAAGAAGCTTTAATTCTTTCGAAAAGAAAAGTGGACGCCGAGAAAGCATGGGAACATCTAATTGGAAAATTTGAAAGCGGAGAAGTATTCGATGCTGAAGTGAAAGATGTTGTAAAAGGCGGTTTGGTTGTCGATCTTGGTGTCCGCGGATTTGTGCCAGCATCCTTGGTTGAATCACATTTTGTAGAGGATTTCTCGGATTATAAAGGGAAAACGATAAGCTTCAAGATTGTTGAGCTTGACAAGGAGAAAAACCGGCTGATCCTTTCGCATCGCGCGGTTGTGGAGGAAGAGCAAGGAAAGAAAAAACAGGATCTGCTTGCTTCCATCCAACCAGGACAGGTATTGGAAGGTACTGTTCAAAGGATAACGGACTTTGGTGCGTTCGTTGATATTGGTGGAGTGGACGGCTTGGTGCATATTTCACAGCTCTCCCATGAGCATGTAGAAAAACCATCTGATGTTGTTCAGGAAGGACAGCAGGTGCAGGTTAAGGTCTTGAGCGTGGACCGTGACAATGAGCGAATCTCCCTTTCCATTAAAGAAACACTGCCAGGACCATGGGCTGATATTGAGGAAAAAGCATCAAAGGGCAGCATTCTTGAGGGTACGGTCAAACGTTTGGTTTCTTATGGTGCGTTTGTCGAAATATTCCCAGGTGTAGAAGGCTTGGTGCATATTTCGCAAATTTCACATAAACACATCGGAACACCACATGAAGTTCTCAAGGAAGGGCAGACTGTAAAGGTAAAAGTCCTGGATGTTAACAAAGAAGACCAACGAGTATCACTCAGCATGAAGGAGTTCGAGGAAAGAGGGAACAATGAAGCTTTTTCTTATGAACTTCCTGAAGAAAATAAAGGTTTCAGTCTTGGGGATATGATTGGAGACAAACTAAAGAATCTTAAACAATAATGGTGATCGATTTGTCAAGATCTAAAAGGAAATGGGACCATATTCAATATGCCCTAGAAATGGGACAGAAGCGGCTATCTGGCTTTGACGATATTAAGTTTGTAAACCAAAGCCTGCCGGAAATGAATTTTGATTCAGTTAAATTGCAAACTGAAATTGGCGAACTTTCTTTAAGTTCGCCAATTTTTATCAATGCAATGACTGGAGGCGGCGGAGAACGGACCTTCCGAATCAACCGGGATTTGGCGATCGCCGCAAGAGAGACAGGGACGGCTATTGCTGTTGGCTCGCAAATGTCAGCCTTAAGAAATCCGGAGGAGCGAAGGACTTATGAAATTGTCAGGGAAATGCACCCTGGTGGTATCTTGCTTGCCAATCTAGGAAGTGAAGCAACGCTTGAGCAGGCGAAAGCTGCGGTCGAAATGATTCGAGCGGATGGTCTGCAAATACATTTAAATGTTGTCCAGGAATTAACAATGCCCGAGGGAGACAGATACTTTAGCGGTGCATTAGCGAGAATCGCGGAAATTGTAGAAAACATCGGTGTGCCTGTAATTGTCAAAGAAGTGGGATTTGGCGTTAGCTCAGAGACTGCAGCGAAACTTTATGCACATGGGGTTCGTTATCTTGATATTGGCGGGTTTGGCGGAACGAACTTCGCGAAAATCGAAAATAAACGGAGGGAGCGGTTGCTCACTTTTTTTGAAGATTGGGGGATTCCTTCTGTAGCATCTATAATGGAAGCGAAGTCTGCCGTTCAGGACATGACTGTAATTGCTTCAGGAGGTATCCAGACAAGCTTTGATATCGTGAAAGGACTAGCCTCAGGAGCTGCTGCGGCTGCGATGGCAGGATACTTGCTGAAAACTTTGCTAGAGCAAGGAACAGAGGGCTTGATCAAAGAAATTTCTAACATAAAAGAAGAGATTGCCATCCTTATGACGGCCGTAGGGGTACAAACGATCGAGGAACTTCACCATGTTCCTATTGTCATTTCAGGAGAAACACATCATTGGCTTAGTCAAAGAGGAATCGATACTAAAGCATTCGCTCAAAGAAGAGACTTGAAATAGAGAAGGCCCTCTACCACGCAGTAGAGGGTTTTTTTTGTAATATCAGAATTTATATGTTTACCTTTTTTTGTAATTTAGGGAAAATTGAGGCATGGAGCCAAATATTCTGAAACGAATCTTTTTTGTTAATAGACACGAAGGCGAAAAACGTCTCGAGGAGTTAGCGGCAAACGGCTTGCCTAAGCGTTGGGCTATGTGCTAGTGCTGGACAAATTTATTTTGACAGGTTTGAGGGTGTAGAGCGAAAAGGTGTCAAGAAAGCCCCGTTATTTTGACAGGTTCTATGTTCTTATCAAAAAAACCGATCCTGTGATGGTTTGGGGTGAAATTATGATAGGCGCGGTTCGGTTGCTATCGGAAAGTTTTGAACGAAGCGAGGAGAGGCTCACCTGTTGCCCCGCAGAAAGCGAGTGTCTGAAGTGGAAATCGATTATCAGCCAAACCCAAAAAAGGACCGGGCGGTTTTTGCCCGGTTTTTTTGCAGTTACCCTAGCTATACTTTCCGTCATTCAAAGTTCGAGCTTCTTCAGGACTTTGCATTTTTGTCGCTCCAGGATAGTGCAGTGCCTGGTCGCGGTCAGATTCTACCTTTCCGCTTTTCTTTAGTTTCCTTTCCTGTCTGTCTTGGCTCATCTAATCACCTCCTCTAAAAGGAATCCAGAAAAAATTTCAGCAGTGGTGGCCATGTTATCGGACATTCATCGTGTTCGGTTCAGCGCGATTTGCCTGCAATTTGAAAAATACTGCTTTTCTTAACATGGTGCAGGCAAAAAAATCTTATTCAATAAAGATTAAATTACATAACAAATTACCATACTGGAAAGGATAGGAGGGATTGAATGAATGGTGTTTACTTTTATTGGCTTGCCTGGAGCGGATGGGTTTTGATTACTTTCTTCATGGATAAGAAGCATCCTTATAGGCGGAAATGGGCCATTTATCTGTTAACTGTCATTATCGCTGCACCTTATAAGGATGATTTTTTGTTTTTTCAGTTTCACTTGTCCGCTTTCGTAATCGCCGGATTTATTTTTCTCGAAACAAGACGGAAAAAAACTCGTACATTCCTGTACTTATTTTTAACTTCCTTCATCATTATGCTTGCCTATACAAGTTTTCTGATGTTCGAATTATTTGATCCCGTCTGGGTATTATTTGACCGAAAATTTATGTTAGGCGCTGTGGGTTTTTATTTGGCGATCTTGCTGCACAATGAAAAACGTGATCGAATGCTTGCCCTAATAACAGGTTTTTTGGCGGGTGATTTCCTATTTTCGGCTGTTTTATGGAAATTTCATTTTCCATATGAAGTTGCTTCGATGACCTTTATGGATATCCTATTTATTTCCTCTGGAATGCTAATCGCCTGGTCAGCTGTTGAGGCACTCATTTCAATTATGTCGAAAGCTACAGTAAAGGAAGCAGAAGGGGAGGAACAGAAGACTTCATGAATGAATATACGTTACCAATTGCTTTTGGGATTGCTATTGGCACAATGTCCAGGCTGCTGATGCTGCGGACAGACTACCGCCAATATCCTACCTATTTGCATGGGAAAATCATTCATATAGCGCTCGGATTCATTGCTGCAGGACTTGGCACAGTAGCAGGACCGGCAATCATGGAAGAGGAATTTACGGCAATTACGTTTTTGACGCTTGCTGCCTCGCAGTTCAGAGAAGTGAGAAACATGGAAAGAAACACTTTAACAGAACTTGATGGCTATGAACTTGTTTCGCGTGGAAAAACATATATCGAGGGAATTGCGATCGCGTTTGAAAGCCGAAATTATCTGGTGATCTTCACTTCGCTGGTCAGCACGCTTGCCTATCTGATCTTTAATATATGGGCAGGAATCATCGCTGCAATTTTGGCGATGCTGATTTCCAAAAAGTTAATGGCGGGCGGAAAGCTGAAGGATATTGTCGAGATCGAATATGCAGAACCAAGATTTGATGGAGCAGGGTTGTATCTGGATAATATTTATATCATGAACATCGGTCTCCCGGAACGACAAAAAGAAGTTCTTCGTTATGGGATGGGTTTTATTTTAAAACCAAAAAATATGAATGCGCGGTCCACCATCGCAAATCTTGGCCAGAGGCAGGCAGTACTGTACGATTTATCCACCGCACTTGGGGTGTATCGCGATTCTGGGACGCCTGCACTTGTACCACTGGCAAAGAGGGATCTTGATGATGGCAGAGTTGGAGTGTTTGTTCTGCCACAGGAACGGGATATCGAAAGGGCAATAACTGTTATTGGGGATGTGCCAACATTGGAGAATGCAATAAGGATGCCTTCTGAGAAAAAGAAAAAAGAAGGGAGTGATGCTTCATGATGCTCGAGAAATTTATTCTTGCAGCCATTACGACCAATCCTAAAAAAATCCCTTCTGGAACAGCTGTTTTCCACTGCGATTCAAAGAAAGAAATGGAGCAGGTTGCTGCTAATCTGGAAGCAATCCTTGATGGAATCGCCCATGCACTTTCTGAGGATTTATATATTATTGTGAAACACTGATAAAAATGTTTTCATTGCTTGTTTACAGCATCTTTTGATAAACTGATTAAGCCAGACCCTTCTGTAATAAGAAGGGTTTCTTTTAAAGAATAAGAAAGTATAAAATTCACTTTGAGAATTGTCTAGATCCAGCGCCTATGAGTCTGTCCAATAAAAATTTTTAGCGTATAATTATGTGAGAATGCTTCCTATTCATCCGTTTTATTGTATAAAAACATTCATTTTGAATAAAAATACGTGGATTTCACTCCGTCGGACAGACTCCTAGCCCCTCGAGTCGCTTGTCTAGCTGCGGCTCCTAACTCCTCGAGACGCTTCGGTCCTGCCAATGAAGTCAAAGAACGACTTCACTGTCAGGCCCTCCAGCGCTTGTCGGAGTTGAACAGTCGCCTTCGCATTTCTAATTGTCTAGTGTCGCCTCCTAGAAACTCCGAAACTTCAACTACACCGGCAGAAGCAAAAAGCGCTTCTTCTGGTGTAGTCTCCAGTTTCTGCGTTTCTGGGCAGTCGGCTATACTTTTCGGTTTCGGTCCGCCCATTGAAGTCAAAGAACGACTTCAATGGGCGGACCTCCGAGGCACAGGATGTGCTAGACCCGCCAGCCACAGGACGTAGCGTTCTAGGCGGGCAGCGCTTGTCGGGGCTGACCAAGGCGCTTGCGCTTTTCTTATAAACGTCATCTAGGTTGATTGCTGCAACAGGGGTGATGGTGAATGACAAAAGGATTGAGCAAGTTGGCATTGTTATTGCGAGGTCAAATGACCCGCATGAAAAGGAAATGGAAAGGGTGATATTCATGGCGAAACCAGTGATTGCGATCGTTGGGCGTCCGAATGTCGGCAAGTCTACGATTTTTAATCGAATCGTTGGTGAACGTATTTCGATCGTTGAAGATATTCCTGGAGTAACGAGGGATCGTATATACAGTTCAGCTGAATGGCTGACACATGATTTTAATATTATTGATACTGGCGGAATTGATTTAGGGGACGAGCCGTTTTTGGAGCAGATCCGCCAGCAGGCAGAAATTGCGATTGATGAGGCAGATGTGATCATCTTCCTTGTAAATGGCAGAGAAGGCGTGACTGCTGCGGATGAAGAAGTGGCAAAAATTTTGTATCGTTCGAACAAGCCAGTCGTCTTGGCAGTCAATAAAATCGACAACCCGGAAATGAGGACGATGATCTACGACTTTTATACTCTTGGGTTTGGGGAACCTTTTCCAATATCTGGCTCCCACGGTCTTGGTCTCGGTGATTTACTCGATGAGGCGGCGAAACATTTTCCAGCTGCTAAGGGAGACGAATATGATAAAGATACGATCAAATTTTCCTTAATCGGAAGACCGAATGTAGGAAAGTCCTCTCTGGTGAACGCGATTCTCGGAGAAGATCGCGTCATTGTTAGTGATATTGCCGGGACAACTAGAGATGCTATTGATTCTCAGGTTACGTATGAAGGTCAAAAATACGTCATTATCGATACAGCCGGAATGCGAAAAAAGGGAAAAGTGTACGAAACAACTGAAAAGTATAGCGTTCTAAGAGCTTTACGAGCGATTGAACGATCCGATGTCGTGCTCGTAGTCATTAATGCCGAAGAAGGAATCATTGAGCAAGATAAACACATCGCAGGCTATGCAGAGGAAGCCGGTCGTGCTGTAATCATAGTGGTAAACAAATGGGATGCCATTGAAAAAGATGAAAAAACGATGAAAGAATTCGAGAAGAAAATCCGTGCTCATTTCCAATTCCTGAGCTATGCTCCGATCGTATTCCTGTCAGCGATAACGAAGAAGCGAATCCACACTTTGATGCCGATGATCGATTTAGCAAGTGAGAATCATTCAATGAGAGTGCAGACAAACATCCTTAATGAAGTGATCATGGATGCTATAGCGATGAATCCAACTCCTACAGACAAAGGAAAGAGATTGAAAATTTATTACGCAACACAGGTGTCGGTAAAACCCCCTACTTTTGTTGTCTTTGTCAATGAGCCAGAATTAATGCATTTTTCTTATGAACGTTTCCTAGAAAACAGGATACGTGATGCCTTTGATTTTACAGGTACACCAATCAAGATTTTTTCAAGACAAAGAAAATAAGCTAAAGGTTGTGGTTTTAATGGATAGGAAGAGGGAGAAAGTCGCAGTCCTCGGTGCAGGCAGCTGGGGAACAGCGTTAGCGATGGTCTTGGCTGACAATGGGCATGAGGTCCGGCTATGGGGGCATAATTTTGCACAAATTGAAGAAATCAATCAAAACCATACGAACAAGAAATATCTTCCTGGAATTACCTTGCCTTCCTCCGTCATGGGTTACTCTTCCCTTCATGCCGCATTGGACGGAATGAAAATGGTGATTATGGCAGTGCCAACAAAAGCCATCCGCGAGGTCATCAGAAAAATGATGGAGAGTACCTCTGAATCAGTCATCATCGTTCATGTCAGCAAAGGAATCGAGCCTGATTCCCTGCTTCGTATTTCGGAAATGATTGAAGAAGAAATGCCTGAGAAACTTTTGGAAAGCGTTGTTGTTCTCTCTGGACCAAGCCATGCGGAGGAGGTAAGCTTGCGCCATCCTACGACTGTTACTGTCTCGTCTAAAAAGATGGACGAGGCGGAAAAAGTTCAGGATCTTTTCATCAATAATCACTTCAGGGTGTATACAAATCCTGATTTAATAGGAGTTGAAATAGGCGGTGCGCTGAAAAATATCATAGCGCTAGCGGCGGGGATATCCGATGGGCTTGGGTACGGAGATAATGCAAAGGCTGCCCTGATTACGAGAGGACTTGCTGAAATAGCTCGTCTTGGTGTAAAAATGGGGGCAAGTCCTTTAACATTTTCCGGCTTGACTGGAATTGGAGACTTAATCGTTACATGTACAAGCATCCATTCTCGGAACTGGCGGGCTGGCAATATGCTTGGCAAGGGGCAAAATCTCGATGAAGTTCTGGAAAATATGGGGATGGTCGTTGAAGGTGTGCGTACGACCAAAGCTGCCTATCAACTAGCACAAAAATTTGAAGTCAAAATGCCCATTACCAATGCTCTTTATCATGTCTTATTTAACAATGTCAATCCAAAGGATGCTGTCGATGGTTTGATGTCACGGGAAAAAACACATGAGATGGAAGATTTGACAGATATTCTCGGTGGGAGAAAATAAGCTAAAAATTTCTTTCGCATAATGACTTCAACATAGGCATTCGAGGATGCGATTCAAGCGAGGTTTGCATAAGATGCAACGAAACAAACTGGTGGTTTGAACTGGGTGATCGGGTATTTAGTCATATAGCTGGAGTGAAGTTGACCGCCCCTTCTTTACTTCAGCTTTTTTTTGCTTAATCAGCGATCTGAAATGCTAGGTTATGATATAATACTGTTCGAAAAAAGGGAGGGATTCAGTTGTCACCCGGATTAGTCAAGATGTATATTTCATTCATTGGTATGGGCAGTATGATTTTGTCCCTTATAGCCATTTATTTTAGCCGATATAAGTTCACAGGATTTTTAAAGATTGCCACGGCAGTGCTTGCTTATATGTTGATGATTTTGGCAGGTATTATTATGATTCTCGTTGTTTTCAGCGGACCGACGAACGAGTAAAATACATAGAAGTAAGGATTGGATTAAATGAAAAAATATCGATTTTTTCTGCCAGTCATGGTTGTACTGCTTGCATTGACTGGCTGTATGTACCCAGAAGAAAATTATATCCAGAATCAGGTGCCCTATAAGGACCAACTGGACAGTGTCCAGTCAGCAGTTGACCAATATCAGCAGGCCAGTAGCGGATTGCTGCCAATCAAGACAAGAGATGCGAAAACACCGATTTATCAAAAATATCCGATCGATTTTAAGAAAATTGTCCCCCAATTTATTGCGGAAACACCGGGGAATGCATTTGAAAGCGGCGGTCTTTTTCAGTATGTCCTGGTGGATGCAGAAACAAATCCGACCGTCAAATTGCTTGACCTGAGAGTAGCAGATACGATCCGAGAAATTAAAATGCGGATGGAAGCCAATGGCTACCCTCCATTCAAAGATCAAATAGCTGAAAATGTGTATAGTATCGACTTTAAAAAGATTGGTTATAAGAAAGAGCCAGTTGTTGAAAGCCCCTTTACAACCGATAACTTGCACTTTGTCCTGTCGACAG
Organism: Mesobacillus stamsii; assembly: GCF_030814065.1. Taxonomy (NCBI): domain Bacteria; kingdom Bacillati; phylum Bacillota; class Bacilli; order Caryophanales; family Bacillaceae; genus Mesobacillus; species Mesobacillus stamsii. Next base: position 274,710 of record NZ_JAUSUN010000001.1, on the reverse strand, counting down.
AAGGGGAAATCTATGTGGATTATCGAAGCGACCTCTATAAAGCTATGAAATCCTCTGATAAAGGACTCAAGGAAGGGGAGGATATCCGCTGGATACTTGTTGAGAATTCTATGTTCGTGCCGGCATATTCTCTCCCTTATACTGTTGATAAAGCGACCAATGAACCAGTCTTTTTAGCAAAATAGTCATAACCCTGCTTCTATAAAATATATTTATAGAAGCAGGGTTTTTTGTCTATAAAAAGATATCAGCTATCTTTTTAGGTTGTTTTGGTTATTTTTAATCAATATGACTAAAACTTCCTTTGTTAATTCAAAAATAAGGAGGTAAAAAAATAAAAAAATGTCATATCAATATAGGACAACATCATAGATATATATTGTCCCAGATTACAAATTTGGATGAATTTATTCCCACTAACTCTATGATCGGGAGGGGATCACTTGGAAAAGGTAGATATTTTTAAGGATATCGCCGAGAGAACTGGCGGCGATATCTATCTGGGGGTTGTAGGTGCGGTGCGCACTGGAAAATCCACGTTTATAAAAAAATTTATGGAGCTGGTGGTTTTACCTAATATCAATAATGAGGCTGATAGGGCGAGGGCGCTTGATGAGCTGCCGCAAAGTGCTGCAGGTAAAACGATTATGACGACCGAACCTAAATTCGTGCCTAACCAGGCGGCATCCGTGCATGTGGATGAAGGGCTAGATGTGAATATCCGGCTGGTAGATTGTGTTGGGTATACAGTTCCTGGAGCGAAAGGGTATGAAGATGAGAATGGTCCGAGGATGATCAATACACCTTGGTATGAAGAACCGATCCCTTTCCATGAAGCAGCTGAAATTGGAACTAGGAAGGTTATTCAGGAGCATTCTACACTTGGTGTCGTCATCACGACGGATGGGACAATTGGGGAGATTCCTAGACAGGATTATATTGAAGCGGAAGAACGAGTGATTGAAGAGCTCAAGGAAGTTGGGAAACCATTCATTATGGTGGTGAACAGTGCTCAGCCCTATCACCCAAATACAGAAACATTGCGCGCTCAATTGGCAGATAAATACGATATCCCGGTGCTGGCAATGAGCGTGGAAAGCATGCGCGAATCAGATGTTTTAAGCGTCATGAGGGAAGCGCTATATGAATTCCCAGTACTGGAGGTAAACGTCAACCTGCCAAGCTGGGTAATGGTGCTCCGGGAGAATCACTGGCTGCGTGAGAGCTACCAGGAAGCTGTCAAAGAGACAGTGAAGGATATAAAAAGGCTGCGCGATGTAGACAGAGTTGTCCAGCAATTCAGTGATTTTGAATACATTGAGCGGGCAGGCCTTGCAGGTATTGAAATGGGCCAGGGGATAGCTGAGATCGACCTTTATGCTCCTGATGATCTTTATGATGAGATTCTCAAAGAGATCGTTGGAGTGGAGATTCGAGGCAAAGACCACTTGCTGGAACTAATGCAGGAATTCGCATATGCTAAGACCGAGTTCGACCAAATTTCGGATGCTCTTAAAATGGTTAAACAGACAGGATACGGAATCGCATCGCCTTCCTTAACAGACATGAGCCTAGAAGAGCCAGAAATCATCCGTCAGGGAGCGCGTTTCGGCGTTCGCTTACGAGCAGTTGCTCCTTCTATTCATATGATTAAAGTGGATGTGGAGTCTGAATTCTCGCCAATTATCGGCACAGAGAAACAAAGCGAAGAGCTTGTCCGCTATCTTATGCAGGATTTTGAGGATGATCCACTCTCAATCTGGAATTCAGACATTTTCGGCAGAAGTCTGAGCTCGATTGTCAGAGAAGGAATTTCGGCTAAATTGAGCCTTATGCCTGAAAATGCCAGATATAAATTAAAAGAGACACTGGAAAGAATCATCAACGAGGGTTCTGGTGGTCTAATAGCAATTATCCTGTAATTTGACTCCTTTTTGGAGTCTTTTTGTTTTTTGCACATTGTTCTCTAGTAAGGATGAGTTTAGATCCTTTTAACGGATTTCCGAAAGAAGTCTCCCATCCTCAAGGAATGGGAAGGGCTAAAGCCCATGAGTAGGTGGGAGATGAATTTCGGTTGGCTTTAGCCAAAGGTTTGGGTATAATTAGACTTAGATAGAATAAAGGATTGATTTATCAATGAAATTAGACAGTAATAATCATTCAGTATTCTTGATGTAATATCATCTTGTACTAGTTGTAAAATACCGCAAACAAGTGTTTGACAGTGAAATATCTGATTTTGCAAAAGAGATGTTCACTGAGATTGGAAGTAAGTATTCTTTAGTGGAATGGAATCATGATAAAGACCCTATTCACATCTTATTCAAAGTACATCCAAACTCTGAATGATCAAAGTTCATCAATGTTTATAAGAGTGCAAGTTCTCGATTGATAAAGAGAGATTTGCCGCATATCAAAAAAAAGCTACGGAAAGAAAATCAGGTAAATACTATCTTTCGATTTTGACAGAATACGAGAAAGAAATTAAACCAGTGTCCATTCAGAAAGTTGTTGGACTAGATTTTGCTATGGATGGTCTATATGTGGAAAGTGAACAGGGTAAGAAAGCCAATTACCCACGTTTCTATCGACAATCATTAGACAAATTAGCAAAAGAACAGCGTATCTTGTCTAGCAGAAAGAAAGGTTCTGGACGCTGGGAAAAACAGCGCTTGAAAGTGGCTGGAATACAAGAAAAGACAGCCAATCAACGGAAGAACTTTCTCCACCACAAATCAAAAGAATTAGCTTCTAATTTTGATGCTGTGGTGATAGAAGACTTGAACATGAAAGGAATGTCACAAGCCCTTCACTTTGGAAAAAGCGTTCACGACAATGGTTGGGGCATGTTCACCACTTTCTTAGCGTACAAGCTAAAAGAACAAGGGAAACAGATGGTGAAAATTGATAAGTGGTTTCCTTCCACTAAAAAATGTTCTTGTTGTGGTGCAGAAAAGCCTATGTCGCTAGCTGAACGTACCTACCATTGTTCATGTGGTTACGTGGCAGATCGTGACTACAATTCAGCTATCAACATCAAAAAGGAAGGATTAAGATTATTAGCGTTAGCATAGAAACAAAAACTCTTGGAACAAGAGGGTTAGCTCGGTCAGTTTTCGTTGGCTAGGAAAAGCAACGATAAGTCGAGAAGCCCCCACTTCAAGCGACCTGTAAGGGTGGTAAGTGGTGGGAGTAGTTCACGAAGGGTAACTTATTACAAATATGTTTCAAAGAAGAAAAGATTCCCATTATTTCTTGAAATTATCTTGATAAGAGGTAAGCATTATGATAATCTTTTAACAGAATTAGCGTTGTCGCTTAAAAAGCCTTATTTTATAGGGGTTCAAGCGATTTTGGTTGAATTTATCATCGATTGATAAATAAAATCTATAAACAACGTATACAATTCATCTGTTTTGTTTAGAAATGATGTAAGACGCTTAATTTCTGAACAGTAATGGGACTCTTTGGGAGGAGGTGAATGGCATGAACAAAACAGAACTTATCAATGCAGTTGCAGAAGCTAGTGAGCTTTCAAAGAAGGACGCAACAAAAGCTGTTGAAGCTGTTTTTGATTCAATCTTAAATGCGTTAAAAGATGGGGACAAAGTACAGTTAATTGGTTTTGGTAACTTTGAGGTTCGTGAGCGCGCAGCCCGTAAAGGACGCAACCCACAAACTGGAGATGAAATCGAAATCTCTGCAAGCAAGGTGCCTGCTTTCAAACCAGGTAAAGCACTTAAGGATGCAGTGAAATAATTACATACGACGCACTGAGCGTATGCTAAACAAAGGCCGCGACCTGTTCGCGGCCTTTTTTACGTATCAAAATCATAAAGTTTTGCTTGCTTTGATTTGGTTATGCTAAGATGAAAATATTATAATCAAATAGGGAAGACAAAACAGGATTATAATGAGTTGAGGGACCAATAGGAGGAAGCGCAGATGTCAAACGTCAATCGTGCCCAAATTGAAGAAGCGGTACGTTTAATATTAGAAGCAATCGGTGAAGACCCTGATAGGGAAGGCCTGCTGGATACCCCCAAGCGGGTAGCGAGGATGTATGAGGAAGTTTTCTCGGGTATGAACCAAGATCCAAAAGAATACTTCGAAACCATTTTTGGCGAGGACCATGAGGAACTAGTCCTTGTGAAGGATATCCCCTTTTACTCTATGTGTGAGCATCATCTTGTTCCATTTTTTGGAAAGGCTCATGTCGCCTATATTCCAAAAGGCGGCAAGGTCACCGGACTCAGCAAGCTGGCAAGGGCTGTTGAAGCAGTGGCAAGGCGACCGCAACTGCAGGAGAGGATCACGTCAACCATTGCTAATGCGATTATGGAAAAGCTGGATCCCCATGGTGTCATGGTCGTGGTGGAAGCAGAACATATGTGCATGACGATGAGGGGAGTCAAAAAACCTGGCTCTAAAACAGTTACCTCTGCGGTGAGAGGGAATTTAGCGGAGGATGTTAACGCAAGAGCTGAAATTCTTTCTTTAATCAAGGACTAATAAATTAACCGCAATAAAAGCCGTTTATCACAAAATCTATGGAAGATCCTAAAGGCTGAAAGAAACTCTTTTAGCCTTTTGTTTTATCGTAAATCGTCAAAAGCAAGTCTCGTTCTATTTTTCATGAGGGGGATAAAAAATGGAAAAAAAACAAACAGTTAACCCAGATTATGTTGTAATTAAAGCAATTGAGGATGGAGTGAACGTAATTGGACTTACGAGAGGTACAGACACTCGGTTCCATCATTCAGAAAAGCTGGATCAAGGTGAAGTAATGATTGCACAGTTTACAGAACACACTTCAGCGATTAAAATTAGAGGTCACGCAAAGATTATGACACCTTTTGGAGAAATGGAAAGCGAGAAAAAGTAAGGCGTTTTAAAACCAACTATTTTGTTACAAAATCATAATCGATTTTTCGCAAATTGTGTTTAATTTATATTATCATCCCCAAGTTTTTATCTTTTGTGATATAATTGTCACTGCTTTACAATGTTCATGAAAAGGAATCATACTTTTTATGTTTGCTAATTCTTGGGTTACATCAAATCATGCCCGCTGCTGGCAGTTGAATAAATAAGGGGAACAAGGGTGATTCATTTGCTAGATTTACAAAATAAATTAAACAGCACCAAGGAGCTTCTTTTAGAAAAACTTGCACATCCTTATTTAAAAAAACATGTAGAAGCTCCTTATATCGATGATGATCGACTCTTGTTGCTCATTTCATTGCTTGAGCAGGAAGAAGAAAATCAGCAAAGAGCAGTCAGCTATACTCTGACAGCCATGCTCCTGCAGATCGCCCTTGATACCCATGAGCATGTAAGCAATTCCCTGCCAGGTAAAGAGGATGAAAGATATAAGAACCGTCAATTGACGGTTCTTGCCGGTATTTATTACAGCGGTCTGTATTATAAGTTGCTTGCGGACCTTGAAGATATTGATATGATCAAATTATTGGCATCAGGTGTAAAAGAAGTGAATGAACATAAAATATCCCTGTATCAGAAAGATTCAATCGCAATCGATCAATTGATGGAAAGCGTAAAACTGATCGAATCTTCGCTTTTTGGAAAGATTACTGCTTATTATCAAGCGTCAGAATGGTATGAATTCGCCTCTAATTGGCTTTTTGTCAAAAGGCTGCTTTTTGAAGAAACAGTCTTTCTGAAAACTGGAAATTCCCTCTTGTTTAATGCGCTAAAGAAGATTGCCTTGCCAAAAACAGATCAAAAGAATGCATCGCTTTCTACGGAGCAGCAAAAATACCTTTTGTCCATCTGTACAAAATACATCGAATTTTCCATGACGAAAATAAAAATAGCTTCGAAACAGCTTTCAGGGGTAAACAGCTTGCTGCTGGAACGGTTAGACCTTACTGCCGGGCAGTTTCAACGGATGTCTAAAAATTTCGCGGAAGAAGGGTAAAGCAATGCAGCAATCGAAAGAAGAACGTGTTCATGGTGTGTTTGAAAAAATCTATCAAAATTACGATCAAATGAATTCTGTTATTAGCTTCCAGCAACATATAAAATGGCGAAATGACACAATGAAAAAGATGAGTGTCCCAAAAGGGGCTTCCGCCTTAGATGTTTGCTGTGGTACGGCTGACTGGACAATTGCTCTTGCAGAAGCGGTTGGAAGGGATGGTCAAGTAACAGGTCTTGATTTCAGCAAAAATATGCTGAAAATCGGGGAAGAAAAAATAAAATCTCGGCACCTTAACCAGGCAAACTTGATTCATGGAAACGCGATGGAACTCCCATTTGATGATAATAGCTTCGATTATGTCACAATCGGGTTCGGTTTGAGAAATGTCCCTGATTACAATCAAGTTCTGCGTGAAATGCATCGAGTTCTTAAACCGGGCGGAATAGCGGTATGCCTGGAAACTTCCCAGCCGACCATGCCAGGATTTAAACAAGCATACCGAATATACTTCCGGTTCATCATGCCGTTGTTTGGAAAATTGTTTGCAAAAAGCTATGATGAATATTCCTGGCTACAGGAATCTGCGAAAGACTTTCCCGGAATGAAAGAACTGGCAGAGATGTTCACGGCAGCTGGTTTTGAAAACGTAGAATATAAACCGTACAGCGGCGGTGTAGCTGCTGTTCATATAGGCCGAAAATAATCAGATGTACTCTGGCTGTCCTTTTTGAATTGCTAGGCAAGGAAGGTCAGCCTGTTTTTATCTCTGTTGTTTTAAAAAAAACGGAAAACTATTTGCCTGGACATTAATAAGCCGGAATAAAAGAAGCCTCCTGTCTGTGAAATGGAACATTTGGATGTGAAATTCGCAATATTGGAGATCGAGAATGCAAAAGCTGGGTGGATAATAATGAAGATGACGCTGTTATATACATATTTACATGCTGATTTGGCATTAATAGAAAGAGAATTGGAAGAGTCAATTCAGGCTGATGCCCTTCTGCTCAGACAGGCAAGCTTGCATTTGCTTAAAGCCGGAGGAAAACGAATCAGGCCTGTTTTCGTGCTTCTCGGGGCAAAATTAGGCGATTATGATATCAATGTAATCAAAGATGTTGCGGTCTCTCTCGAACTCATCCATATGGCATCACTCGTACACGATGATGTGATTGACGATGCTGAATTGCGGAGAGGTCAGCCGACGATCAAGGCGAAATGGGATAATAGGATTGCCATGTACACTGGCGATTATATTTTTGCAAGAGCACTTGAGTTAATGACCGAAATTAACAATCCGATGGCTCACCAGATTCTTTCAGATACCATCGTTGAATTGAGCATTGGCGAAATTGAACAAATAAAAGATAAATATGATTTCACTCAAAACCTGCGCAATTATCTGCTCAGGATAAAGAGGAAGACTGCGCTTTTGATTGCTGCTAGCTGTCAGCTTGGCGCTGTTGTGGCCGGAGTACCGGTAGAGGAACATCGTAAATTGTATAAGTTTGGATACTATGTAGGGATGTCCTTTCAAATCACGGATGATGTTCTCGACTTTACAGGGACAGAAAAAGAGCTGGGAAAGCCTTCAGGCGGCGATCTCCTACAGGGAAACATCACGCTTCCCGTTCTGTATGCCATGCAGGATGAATACATCAACAGCAAGGTTAGAAATGTACATCAAGGAATGGATAGAGAAGACTTAGAGGAAGTACTGAAACTGATCAAAAACTCAGGCGCGATTGAAAAATCTTTACAAATTAGCGATCGGTATTTAGATAAAGCATTAGCCGTCCTTGAACAACTTCCGCCAAGCAAGGCGAAAAAGTCATTGCGTGACATCGCCAAATTTATTGGAAAACGCAATTATTAGCAAGTTGCGGATTTTTCTAAAAAATGATACTATTTCTTAGGATTGCTTTTGTAAGCGGTTCACTTACATATAGAAATAGGAGTGGAACACATGGAGAAGACGTATTTGATGGTCAAGCCGGACGGGGTACAACGCAACTTGATCGGTGAGGTTGTTACCCGCTTTGAAAAGAAAGGCTTTCAGCTAGTTGGTGCAAAGCTTATGAACATTCCAAGAGAACTTGCTGAAGAGCATTATGGCGAGCACAAAGAACGGCCATTTTTCGGCGAATTGGTAGATTTCATTACCTCTGGTCCAGTGTTTGCGATGGTATGGCAGGGCGAGAATGTAATCGCAACTGCACGCCAGATGATGGGTGCTACCAATCCAAAGGATGCTGCTCCTGGAACAATTCGCGGAGACTTCGGCGTAACAGTAGGTAAGAACATTATTCACGGTTCAGACTCACCTGAAAGTGCAGCACGTGAAATGGGACTATTTTTTAAACAAGAAGAATTGGCAGAACACAGCAAATTAATCAACGAGTGGATATACTAGACGATCCCAGGACACTTGCTATGAGCAAGTGTCCTTTTGAATACTCCAACTGCGACTGCCTAAAGTGCGAGCTGAAAAATGGTGCACGAATCTCAGAAATTTTCGTTATAATGAAACTGTTCGGTTTTATTAGTAACGAGAAGGAGCAATCAAATGCAGCAGGATTACGAACTCTTTACACGGAAAATCTACCAGAAGACGGGTATTAATCTTTCACTCTATAAAGAAGCCCAGATGAAGCGGAGATTAACCTCTCTCTATCAAAAGAAAGGCTTTGCCTCTTTCCAAGAATTCTATCAAGCACTCGACAAAGACAATCAGCTATTGAATGAATTTCTCGACAGGATGACTATCAATGTTTCCGAGTTTTACAGAAATGCAAAAAGGTGGGATGTTTTGGATCGAACAATCCTTCCTGAATTGTTGAGCAAAAATCCGACTCCAAAAATCTGGAGTGCTGCCTGTTCAACAGGAGAAGAGCCATACACGCTGGGGATGGTGCTTTCCAAGCATCTTCCCTTGCCAAGGATCCAAATACTTGCGACGGATATTGACGAAAACGTCTTGGCGAAAGCAAGGCTTGGAGTTTATTCTGAAAGGGCACTAAATGAAGCGCCAAAGGAAATGGTTGACAAATTTTTCAGGAAGGATGGCACCTATTATACAATTACCGAAGAGATACAGAAGGCGGTTCAGTTTGAAAAGCAAAACCTGCTCGCCGACCGCTATAACGGTCCATTCGATTTAATCGTCTGCCGAAATGTGCTCATTTATTTTACCGAAGAGGCAAAGGATAGTATCTATCAAAAATTCAGCTCGGCGTTAAAGCAGGGTGGTATTTTATTTGTTGGCAGCACAGAACAGATTTTCAATCCCGGTACATACGGCTTTGAGACTGCGGATACCTTTTTTTACAGAAAAAAATAACGCAGGTAACCGAAAGAAGACAGTGTGATCGATTATCGTTTTTTGCGAGAGAAAGAGTTTCATGATAAAATGGCTCCAATCTTTACTAGGATTGATACATAATCATACATGGATCGAAATTTTTAATTTATTTATTGAAAACTGTGTGATATAGTAAAACAAATCCTTTAGCGAGTTGAAGGGGGAAAGTATATGAGATATTTAACAGCAGGTGAATCACATGGACCGCAATTAACGACAATAATTGAAGGAATGCCAGCAGGAATGCCGTTGATTGCAGAAGATATAAACAACGAGCTTGCGCGCAGGCAAAAGGGCTATGGCCGCGGCAGACGGATGCAAATTGAAAAAGACGAGGTCCAAATTACTGCAGGTATCAGGCATGGACAAACGCTAGGATCTCCTATCGCTCTAGTCGTTGAAAACAATGACTGGAAACATTGGACCGGCATCATGGGACAGGAACCGCTGGATGATCCTTCCTCGGAAGCTGTAAAAAGAAAGATTTCCAGACCAAGACCAGGTCATGCAGATTTAAATGGAGCAATCAAGTATGGACATCGCGATATGAGAAATGTACTTGAACGTTCCTCTGCAAGGGAAACGACTGTGAGAGTTGCAGCAGGTGCAGCGGCTAAAAAGCTGCTATCGCTCTTAGGTGTGGAGCTTGTTGCTCATGTGGTGGAAATTGGCGGAGTGAAAGCGCAGAATCTGAGCTATTCCTCATTAGAAGAGCTTAGAGAAGTTACCGAAGAATCTCCAGTTCGTTGCTTCGACACCGCTGCTGGAAAGGAAATGATGGCAGCGATTGATGAGGCAAAGAAAAATGGCGATACCATCGGTGGAGTCGTGGAAGTCATTGCAGAAGGAATGCCTGCTGGGGTCGGCAGTTATGTGCATTACGACCGCAAGCTTGATGGGAAGCTTGCTGCAGCAATTATGAGCATCAATGCTTTTAAAGGGGTTGAAATCGGCATAGGTTTTGAAGCAGCCAGGAAGCCAGGAAGCCAGGTTCATGATGAAATTGCCTGGGAAGAAGGCCGCGGCTATTTCCGAAAAACGAACCGACTTGGCGGATTTGAAGGCGGAATGACAACCGGAATGCCAATCGTCGTCCGAGGAGTCATGAAACCAATTCCAACTCTTTATAAGCCGTTATTGAGTGTTGATATCGACTCGAAAGAACCTTTTTCGGCTAGCATAGAACGCTCAGATGCTTGCGCAGTTCCGGCAGCTGCAGTCGTTTGTGAAAATGTTGTAGCATGGGAGCTCGCTTCTGCTTTGGTTGATCAGTTCTACGCTGACCGGTTTGACACGCTGAAAGCAACCATCGAGGAACAAAGAAGGACTGCGAGGGATTTTTAATGCAACAGCTAAAAATCGTTACGAGTACCAATTCTTATCCCGTCTTTGTAGGGGGAGGTGCGATTCACCTCTTGTACGAGTTCATCCAAAAGGAAGCAGACAATTATACTTCCGTCATGGTAATTACTGACGAAACAGTCGCGAAGCTTCATCTCGATTCTTTTCAGAAGTCGGCTGGGCTTAGTCGGATCATTGTTAAAATCGTACCTTCAGGGGAACAAGCGAAAACATTCCCTGTATACTATGATTGTCTTTCTGCTGCTCTTGAAAATAAACTAGACCGGAAATCGCTGATCATTTCCTTTGGTGGGGGCGCCGTAGGAGATCTGGCGGGTTTTGTCGCTGCAACCTATATGCGAGGAATTCGGTTCATACAAGTTCCAACGACGATTCTTGCCCATGACAGTGCCGTAGGAGGGAAAGTGGCCGTTAATCACCCGCTAGGGAAGAATATGATCGGAGCGTTCCATCAGCCAGAAGCTGTGATTTATGATCTTGATTATTTGAAGACACTCCCGGAGCGTGAAGTGCGTTCAGGTTTTGCAGAGGTGATCAAGCACTCTCTGATTAGCGATGAAACTTTTTATGATCGGCTAAGGGAACAAATCTATTCACTCGATGCCATAACAGAAACCGAGATGCTAGATTTCTTGACAACAGGTATATCGATTAAAGGGTCATTTGTTGCGAAGGATGAAAAGGAAAAAGGGATTCGTGCCTTTTTGAATTTCGGTCATACGCTCGGTCACGCAATCGAAGCAGAGGCCGGATATGGGAAGGTCACGCATGGCGAGGCCGTCGCCTGCGGAATGCTTTTTGCCCTAGGATTAAGCAAGGAGTTGCTTGGGCTCGAATTTCATTTAGAGGGATTTCAGCTATGGCTAAAGAAACTCGGGTACAAAACTTCCATTCCAGAGGGGCTGGACCGAGAGCGGCTGATCGAAAAAATGAAACAGGATAAAAAGTCAGTGGGCGGGACAATTCGCTATGTTCTTTTAGAAAAAATCGGCAAGCCTGTACTTATGGAAATAGATGAAAAAAAATTGACGGCTTATCTAAAGAAATTCGAAGAGGAGGTTGGGCATGATGATTAGGGGAGTAAGAGGAGCCATCACGGCAAGACGCAATGAGGAGCAGGAAGTGATTTATACTACAGAAAGATTGTTAAAAGAAATGATCACTTCCAATCAGATGGATCCCGAACAAGTTGCTTCCATATTTATCTCTGCTACGGATGATATCGATGCAGCCTTCCCGGCAAAGGCATTAAGGAATCTAGACGGCTGGACATATGTACCTGTCATGTGCATGAAGGAATTAGCCGTCTCTGGCTCGCTTCCAATGTGCATCAGGGTGATGATCCATTTTCAAACAGATGAAAAGCAACATGAAATCAAGCATATTTATCTTGAGGGAGCTGCTGGTCTGAGACCAGATTTATGATTTTTTAAATTTAAGAATTGGATAGTTGAGGTGGATAGTTATGAGATGGAAAGACCAGCTTTTAAAGCTTAAACCGTACCAGCCAGGCAAAACAATCGGAGAAGTGAAGAGGCAGTATAATTTAACGGATATCGTAAAACTGGCATCAAATGAGAATCCATTTGGTTCTTCAGAAAACGTGAAAAGGAAAATTGCAGGAAATCCAGGAAGTTATTCGGTTTATCCTGATGGCTATGCCTTTGAACTTCGTAATGCACTTGCAGAGCATTTGGGTGTAAAAGAGGGACAGATCATACTCGGAAATGGCTCAGATGAAATAATCCAAATTATTGCAAGAGCCCTGCTTTCCCCACAAACAAATACAGTGATGGCTGCTCCAACTTTTCCTCAGTATAAGCATAATGGAATCATTGAAGGCAGTGAAACGAAAGAAATCCCAGTAGTAAACGGGGCTCATGATCTCGACGGAATGGCAACTGCCATCGATCATCAAACTTCTGTCGTTTGGCTGTGCTCGCCAAACAATCCGACAGGAGTTCATATAACAGAAGAAGAACTGACTGCATTTATGGCAAGGGTTCCTGACGATGTGCTGGTAGTCCTAGATGAAGCCTATTATGAATATGTGGTTGCTGACGATTTCCCTGATTCCATCCATTTATTGGATCAATATAAAAACCTGATTATTTTACGAACTTTTTCGAAAATCTATGGCTTAGCCGGTTTTCGGGTCGGATATGGAATTGCCAATGAGGATACTATCAGGGTATTGGAACCAGCCAGGGAACCGTTTAATGTTAACGCTTTGGCTCAGACAGCGGCAATTGCTGCCCTCGAAGATCAGAAATTCATCGAAGAGTGCAGAAACGAAAATCGAGCGGGATTACAGCAATTTTACGAGTTTTGTGATCATGCCGGATTAACCTATTTTCCTTCACAAGGGAATTTCATTTTGATCGACTTTAACACGGACGGACAGGAAGTGTTTCAATTCCTGCTTGAAAGAGGGTATATCGTTCGATCAGGCACAGCGCTCGGCTTTCCAACAGGGATAAGAGTTACCGTTGGTTCTAAGGAACAAAATGAAGGGGTCATTAAGGCAATGACAGAATTTTTGAATGTTGATGCTGCAATATCTAAATAAGGAAGTGGGTTTTATGGAAGGCCGCGTATTGATCATTGGGCTAGGATTGATTGGCGGCTCTCTGGCAATGTGTATTAAAGAGAAGCATCCAGATGCAGAATTGGTAGGCTATGACTTGGACCAGAACCAGATGAACCTGGCAAAGATGCTTGGCGTTATTGACAGATCTGCAGAAGGCATGGAAGAAGAAGCTTTGGAGGCAGATTTAATCATCCTAGCGACTCCTGTCATGGTCGCAGGGAAGATCATCGAAACGTTAGCATCTTTGCCGCTGAAACAGGAAGTCATTATTACAGACACTGGAAGCACAAAAGGGTTTATCTCCCAGAAAGCGTCCATCCTTTCTGACAAAGGAATTTCCTTCATAGGGGGCCATCCGATGGCCGGTTCCCACAAAAGTGGGGTAGCTGCGGCGAAGAAACTATTGTTCGAAAATGCTTTCTATCTGCTGACACCTGCCAGCCATGTTAGGGACAGCACAGTCGATCGCTTAAAATCATGGCTTTCGGGGACGAAAGCAAAATTTCTGAAAGTATCACCAGAAGAACACGATTATCTTACCGGCGTTGTCAGCCATTTTCCTCATGTCATTGCTGCTTCATTAGTACATCAAGCTGCTCGTGCGGACAAAGAAAAACCGCTAGTAAACCGGCTTGCAGCAGGTGGCTTCAGGGATATCACCCGAATAGCTTCCAGTAACCCAAGAATGTGGAGAGATATTTTGCTGCAAAACAGCGATGTTCTTGTTTCGCTGTTAAGCGACTGGCAGGCTGAGATGGAGCGTGTCAAGGAGTTATTGACTACGAAGGATGAAGACAAAATTCATGATTATTTTGATGCTGCAAAAAAATATCGTGACGGCCTTCCTGTAAATGATAAGGGAGCGATTCCAAGCTTTTATGACTTGTTTGTGGATGTTCCTGATTATCCAGGGATTATTTCTGAAGTGACCGGGTATCTGGCAACGGAAAGGATCAGCATCACAAATATCAGAATCATGGAAACTCGCGAAGATATATATGGAGTGTTAGTAATCAGCTTTCAGACACCTGAAGATCGGGAAAAAGCAATGCAATGCATCGGAAAATACACAGAATATGAGATGTCTGTAGCCGAGTAAACTGAAGGAGCAGAAATATGTCTACAAAAGCACTGAAAACAAACGTATACTCCCTTAAAGGTGAAATTACCGTACCGGGAGATAAATCCATTTCCCATAGGGCAGTCATGTTTGGCTCTATCGCCGAAGGGACCACCCAAATTAAGAACTTCCTTCCCGGAGAAGATTGTTTGAGTACGATTTCCTGCTTTCAAAAACTCGGTGTGAAGATTATCCGCAAGGACAGCGAGGTGATCGTCTCTGGCAACGGAATCGGTGGCTTAAAGCATCCGGAAGAAACGCTCTATGTTGGAAATTCCGGAACGACCATCCGGCTGATGCTGGGAATTCTTTCTGGACTGCCTTTTGAATCCCGACTAGAGGGAGATGAATCAATTGCCAAAAGACCGATGACGAGAGTAACGGTGCCATTGTCCAAAATGGGAGCAAGGATTGATGGGAGAAATAATGGGGAGTTCACTCCGCTGATTGTGAAAGGCGGAAAGTTAACAGGAATCACCTATCCATTGCCTGTTGCGAGTGCGCAGGTGAAATCGTCAGTCCTCCTTGCCGGTCTGCAGGCCGAAGGGGAAACAGTGGTCGTCGAACCAGTAAGGACAAGAGATCACACGGAACGAATGATCAAGCAGTTTGGCGGCAAAGTTGAACGGACAGGGGACTCGGTAAGGGTGCTTGGTGGCCAATCACTCAAAGCAGCACACATTACTGTTCCTGGCGACATCTCTTCCGCAGCGTTTTTTATGGTGGCAGGTGCGATTGTTCCTGGAAGTGACATTGTGCTTAGGAATGTAGGACTGAATCCAACACGAACGGGAATCATCGATGTTCTGATCACAATGGGAGCAGATATAAGGATTGAACCATATGAGCAAGAAAAGGCGGCCGAGCCTGCTGGGGATATCCGGATTCAATATTCAAGTCTAAAGGCAACAACGATAGAAGGAGCCTTGATTCCCCGGCTGATCGATGAAATACCGATTATTGCCTTACTTGCTACACAGGCGGAAGGCAAGACGGTAATCAAAGATGCAGCAGAATTGAAAGTCAAGGAAACGAACCGGATTGATACGGTTGTAAAGGAGCTTAAGAAGCTTGGGGTGAATATAGAAGCAACGGAGGATGGGATGGTCATTGACGGAAACCAAAACCTAGCGGGAGGAACCGTTTCTGCCCATGGGGACCACCGAATCGGGATGATGCTGTCCATCGCTGCACTTCTTTGCGAACAAGAAGTCGTTTTGGAACGAAGTGATGCCGTCGCCATTTCTTATCCTGGTTTTTTCGATGATCTATATAACTTAGTTCAAGCTTAAAAAGCAGATCGAGGGCCAACCATGAAAATGGTTGGCCCTCGATTCGTTATTTAGCGGTAACAGTAATGCAAAACCGTTATATTCCTGAATTTTTTGCATAGTTTGTCATAAGACCGATAAAGGAGTGGTATTTATGGCATACATTATCGAAAATGTCCACCTCATGAAGGGACAGGCTCTCACTAATACAAGCATGCTGGTGGAAGATGGCCGGATTATGACGACAGGTTCAGGATTCAAAAGGTATCAGCAAATGAAGATGGATGCAGATAAATATATCATGACCCCGACTCATGTCCTGTTTGATTCCACAGTTCCGCTTACAGGTTCCTTTACAGCCAGAAAAGAATATTTCCTGAAGAACTTTCTCATGAAGGGTAGCACCGTACTCTTCACAGCTGTCTCCGTCCAATTTGAACGGCAGCTGGAAGAAAGTCTCAAGCAGGCAAAAAAGGATTTGCTTGATAGTCCAATTGACTATGTCCTGGGAATCTCGATTCCGTTAAGATTGCTTACCCCTTCCTTTATTCGCAAGTGTAAAAAATTGCACATACCGGCTATCTTTCTCGAAATAGATAAGATGGGCAGCCTGGAGATCATGCCTTGGGGGTGGATCAGGGAGGCGCTGTTTCCTTACAACTGTCCAATTATTCCGTTATTTGCAGAAATACAGTACGAAAAAGAGAAGCAGAAACAGCTTAATCGCTGGAGCAGTTGGATGAAAAAAGAGAAAATCCCCGCTATATACGAGGAATTGAAGAATGGCCTTCCGGTTTCTAGATCGGTTTTAAAAAAGACCGGAATCTTTCCAGAAAAATCAAATCTGCACAATGGCGGGGAAGTCAGCTATAATCTCTATAATATGGAGGCAGTAGCAAATTATTGTGAGGAGCAAGCATTATTTTTCCAATCCAAGCATTTAGCAGTGACGGTGGACAAAGGAAAAGTCATTCGAGCAGGAACGGAGGTTTATTATCGGCCAGGAAAGGGAGAGAATGTTATAATTAAAACACCAGGATTTTTTACTGATCAAGATTGAAAAACGGAACGGGTACCTTTAAAACAACTAGTGCTTAATAATTTGGATAGGATGATTGCAATGGCCGCAGTAAAGGAAATAACTAATCTAATCGAAAATGGACAGCTTGATAAAGCAATGTCTGCTTATAGGGAAATACTTGATCATGGAAAGGACGAAGAGAAATTTCTGCTTTCTGAAGAGCTTTTCCGTTATGGATTTATGGAAGAAACAGAGGCTTTGATGGAAAGTTTAGTAAAAAATTATCCTGATGAGGGAGAACTCCTTGTTCTGTTAGCAGAAACAAGAATAGAACTCGGCAAAGAAGAAGAGGCTATGCTTGCTCTTGAAAAGGTGGAAAAGGATGACCCGGCTTTTCCTCAGGCTCTGCTCTTGTTGGCTGATTTATATCAGATGGAAGGTCTCTATGAAGTGAGCGAAAACAAGTTGCTCGAAGCAAAAAGATTGTTGCCAGATGAAACGGTGATTGATTTTGCTTTAGGTGAACTTTACGCTCATCAAGGAAGGCTTGCAGAAGCGATTTCGCATTATGAAACGGTCCTAAAAATACAAGAAGAAATCGGCGGAGTAAACATCAATCAGCGGCTGGCGGACACGTTAAGCGCCGGAGGATCCTTTGAAGAAGCGCTGCATTTTTACGATATCGCCTTGGAACAGAAGCTGGAAATCAATACTTTATTCGGCTATGCTTTTACAGCATTGCAGGCTGGTTTTAATAAAACAGCCATCGAAAAATTTGAGGAATTGAAGACATTCGACCCGGAATATCACTCACTTTACCTCCATCTGGCCAAGGCCTATGAACGGGAAGGAATGGTTGAGGAAGCGTTTGAGGCTGTCAAGCAGGGCGTTGAGCAGGATGAATACAATAAAGAGCTATACTTTTTTGGTGGCAAGCTCGCTCTTAAGCTTCCGGATGAGGAGACTGCAGAAAAGATGATTCGTGAGGCGATTGCGCTTGATCCAGGGTTCATGGAAGGAATGCTTGTGCTGAACAAACTTTTATTGAAGCAAGAGCGGTATGAGGATGTTTTGGAGCTAATTAGTATTGTGGATTACAATGAAGACGAGGAACCGCAAATTCTCTGGGATGCAGCAATCGCCTATCAGCATAAGGAAGAATATTCACAGGCATTAAACAAATACCAACTAGCATATACTTTCTTTAAAGACGACAAAGAATTTTTGTCAGACTACGGATATTTTTTAATTGAAGAAGGAAAAATGGATGTCGCTGCCGAAATTCTAAGTATGTTAGTTGAAAAGGAACCAGGCAATGAAGAATTCCGTGAAATGCTGGAGCGTTTGACGGAAAATCAGTAACCGAAAAAATTTGAGTTATGCAGAGGAGGGATTCAAAAATGACAACCCCTGTATCTGTCAACGAGAAAAAGGATTTTATCCGCTGGTTTTTGAACCATTATCAGCTGAAAAAGCGGGAATGTGTTTGGATCCTTAACTACTTGATGAGCCATGATCAGCTGATGGAAAAGGTACACTTTGTGGATAATATCGAGCATTGTCCAAGGGGATTAGTAATGTCCACCCATTGCGTGGATGAGGTGCCTTTCCGGTTCTTCAAGGCTAATGTTATGACCACAGATGCTGAGAAGTCTTTTCATGATATTCGTTTGAACCGGGAAGAAGAAATTTATATTCAATTAAATTTCCATGCTTCAAACAAAGCCCATCAGTTTGCGGCCGTTCTGGAAGAAAATCCATATATGCCAGGACAGATCCAAATCAGTGAAAGCGATAAATTGGTGGCAGAAAGATTTCTTGAGGAAAGCATCCATCATTTCCAAAGAGACAAATTGTTGTCCCTGATTGACCAGGCATTGGACAGTCAGGACCAGGAAGCCTTCGAACGCCTTACAGAGCAACTAAAAAAATTAAGTGCAGTTAACTCTTTATAGCTTGCTAAAACGCAGGCTTTTTATTTTGCCCGATTTAACCCAATGAACGAAAATTCCTTAAGGCTGTAAAAAAATCCCCTTGTCTTAAACCTGGTTTAAAGATGATATGGTAGAATGGATGTATAAAGTACATAACGGAGAGCTTATGCAGACAGTTCTAGTCTAATAGAAAGATGGAGTTGATGTGTTATGAGATGGATGGCAGCAGATGTTGAAATGTATCAAAAGGCTGCTGAGTACGTAGACACGGTAATCGTCCCGCTTTTGCCGGTATCGTTGGACGCCGAGATGAAACAACATGCTTCTATGGCTGAGTTCACAGGGCTGCTAACGACTCAGCTGGAAAAGCAGTTTAGAGGACGAATCTTCCTTTTTCCTGGTTTTGTGTACATGAAGGATGAAGTGGACAGCTTAATTGCTTTGAATCATTGGGAAAATACCCTGCTGGAAAAGAGGTTTCACCACATTTTTTATGTTACGTCTGACAGCAGCTGGAGGCAGCGGGAAAAAGACTTGAAAGGAAACGTCCTATGGATTCCTTCCTTGTCTCTGGATCAGATGCAGGACGAGCAAAAGAGAACGATCGTCGAAGAACAAGTAAAGCAATTATTACCTTTATTCATTGAGCTATGGAATGAAAAATAATCAACTGTTATTTTTATCACTGCAAAAAATGTTTTCAACATAGTATTATATTGATTTTGTAATGAGATTGATATATCATGGTTATGTCCGAGTAGTAAATGTGTTTAAATTATGTTTAAATTATGTCCATTTGGTACTTAACTTGGGAATAAAGGGGGGAATAAGGTGAGTAAGCATCGTGTTTCAAGACGTCAATTCTTAAACTACACACTAACTGGTGTAGGCGGTTTCATGGCTGCAGGGATGCTGATGCCAATGGTTCGTTTTGCCGTCGATCCTGTGCTAAAAGGGGAAGACACAGGAGATTTTATCGCAACTCCATTGAAGACCACAGATATTAATACTGAACCGCAAAAAGTTAACTTTAAATTCAAACAAAAAGATGCTTGGTATGAATCAGAAGAAACAGGAACAGCATGGGTTTTCAAAAATGAAGCTGGGGAAATCGTTGCTTTGTCGCCGGTGTGTAAACACCTCGGTTGTATAGTAGACTGGGGGACGGACAAGGAACATCCTGAACAATTCTTCTGTCCTTGCCACTACGGCCGTTATGAAAAAGATGGAACAAATGTTCCGGGTACACCGCCATTAGCACCATTGGATGTATATCCAACGAAAGAAAAAGATGGATTCCTTTATGTAGGAAAAGCCGAACCACGAAAGGGGGCGTAATCTTTGTTAAACAAAATTTACGATTGGGTAGATGAAAGATTGGATATTACGCCTTTGTGGCGCGACATCGCGGATCATGAAGTTCCAGAACACGTTAATCCGGCGCATCATTTTTCTGCGTTCGTGTACTGCTTTGGTGGTTTGACGTTTTTTATTACTGTCATTCAGATTCTTTCCGGAATGTTCCTGACTATGTATTATGTGCCGGACATAAAGAATGCCTGGGAATCTGTATATTATCTTCAAAATCAAGTAGCGTTTGGGCAAATCGTCCGTGGCATGCATCACTGGGGAGCAAGCCTTGTTATTGTGATGATGTTCTTACATACTCTTCGTGTGTTTTTCCAGGGTGCTTATAAGAAACCACGTGAATTGAACTGGGTTGTCGGAGTTCTGATTTTCTTTGTTATGCTAGGTCTTGGCTTGACAGGCTATCTGCTTCCTTGGGATATGAAAGCATTATTCGCAACCAAGGTTACATTACAAATTGCAGAGGCTGTCCCATTGATTGGGCCTTACATTAAAATATTACTTTCCGGCCATTCAACAATCGTTGGTGCCCAAACATTGACACGTTTTTTTGCAATCCACGTATTCTTCCTGCCTGCTGCACTTTTAGGCTTAATGGGAGCACACTTCTTAATGATTCGGAAGCAAGGTATTTCTGGTCCATTGTAAAAACTTGAAAAAATTACGTTGCGCGAAATAAGATTCGTTCAACGATACGGAAAAAGGAGGGGATCATTCGATGCATCGTGGAAAAGGGATGAAGTTCGTAGGAGACTCACGTGTTCCTGCAGACCGCAAGCCTAATATTCCGAAAGATTACTCGGAATACCCTGGCAAAACGGAAGCGTTTTGGCCTAACTTCCTATTGAAAGAATGGATGGTTGGTGCTGTTTTCTTAATCGGATACTTGAGCTTGACCATTGCTCACCCGTCTCCGCTAGAAAGGATTGCCGATCCTACAGATACGGCTTATATTCCAATGCCAGACTGGTATTTCTTATTCTTATATCAATTGCTGAAATATTCTTATGCTTCAGGTCCGTATACTGTAATTGGTGCTATGGTTATTCCTGGACTGGCTTTCGGTGCATTACTGTTGGCTCCTTTTATTGACGGTGGCATTGAGCGCCGTCCATCAAAACGCCCGCTTGCGACAGGGTTTATGCTACTGGCAATTGCTTCAGTTTTTTACCTTACTTGGGAATCGGTTGCTACTCATGACTGGGCTGCTGCAGAGAAACAGGGACAGATTGTCGATGTAGAAATCGATAAGAATTCTGATGGTTACAAAATTGCCCAGGCGCAGACTTGTACTTCCTGCCATGGCGGGGAACTTTCCGGCGGAGCTGCAGCACCGAGCCTGCTTGAAACAAAATTAAATGCGGAAGAAATTGCTGATGTCGCCAAGAATGGGCGAGGCAATATGCCTGCAGTTTTTAAAGGGACGGACGAAGAACTTAAGACGCTATCTGAGTTTATCGACGGTCTAAGCAAATAATAGCTAGGAACCTGTAATCACATTTTGCAGGTTCTTTTTTTTCAAATGAGAAAAAAGGAATGGAGTAGTCGAATGATAAAGAAACTTTATCCTTTGCTTGGAAACAGATCGATCCTCTGGCTTTTACTTTGGGTCAATGTGCTAGGAACTGCCTACGGATACTACTGGTATAAATGGCAACTGGTGGACACGCCGCCACGATTCTGGCTTTTTGTGCCTGATAGTCCAACCGCCAGCTTATTTTTTGTATTCGTGCTTGCCGCCTTATTAATGGGGAGAAACTGGCCGCTGATGGAAGCTTTGGCGATCGTCAGCCTCGTAAAATATGGTCTTTGGGCGGTGGCCATGAATTTAATGGTTTACTTCGTCTCTGGACAGCTGGATTGGATTGGGCTAATGTTGATGGCTTCCCATTTTTCGATGGCAGTGGAAGGGGTCCTTTATGCTCCTTTTTATCGGATGAAACCCTGGCATCTGATTGTTGCAGCTGTGTTTGTTTTGCATAATGAAATGATCGATTATGTTTTTATGATGATGCCAAGGTATCATACGCTAGATTTATATATGGACCAGATAGGGTATTTTACTTTTTGGCTTAGTATTTTCTCGATTGCAGTTGGATATTACTTTGGACTAAGGCCGTCCCGCTTCCATCTATCGTTAAAAAGGTCAAGATAACCTCATGGATTTTTGGTATAACCTTGTCCACCCTTTCATACATTTTTAATAGTATTTAGGGGGGGACAGGAATGAAAGCAAAAAAATTACTCATATTATTTGCGGTGCTAATGTGGATTGTGCCGTTTGCAGCATATGCAGAACCAACGTCGCCTGTTGAAGAGCTGGACAATATATCAGACCAAGCTTTGCAAATGGTCAAGCTTCATCGGTATAAAGATGCAAATAGATTGCTGGAGTATTTTTCTGAAGAATTTTTGCTGGTGACAGGAAATGGCCGTCCATTTGCAATGGATGAACTGCGCATCATTACGGTTGCTCATGATGAGGCATTGGAGGCAGTTGCCAATAATGATCTTGGACATGCTGAAAAAATGAATAGGGTGACAAAATTCCGGCTGGTGATTGACGCGATTGTCTCCACCCACCAACCTTTGTGGGCCGAGATGGAAGATCCAATCATGACTGTTTTTAATGATATGAAAACTGCTGCCTATCAAGGGGACAACGATCGTTTTGACAGGAAGCTTAACTCATTTCTTGCATTATACAACGTCATCCACCCTAGCATGAACATTGATATCGACCCGGTAACAATCCAAAAGGTGGATGCAAAAGTAAGTTATATCGACCAGTATCGCCCGCAATTACTCCAAAAGGCCTCGGACAGGAAAGAACTGGAGGCTTTACAAACGGATTTGCAAAATCTGTTTGATGGTTTGACAGAGGATGAAGCAGATCCTTCGCTGTGGTGGGTGATGATATCGACCGGAAGCATCATCATCCTTACATTGTCTTACGTTGGCTGGAGAAAATATATTGGCAATCGCCAGAAAACAAAGGATGTTCAAAACGAACGTAAAAGTTGACAGTTTTTATAAGTATTAATAAAATAATGATAACTGCTAGAATAAAAAAGGAGGTCAAAGATGTATCTTATTTATTTCGCGATTATTATTTTGATCCCGATTTGGGCTCAATTCAAAGTCAAAGGCGCATACAAAAAGTACTCACAAGTGGCTTCCTCATCCCGGATGACAGGAGCGGAAGTCGCCCGAAAAATATTGGATGACAACGGTTTATATAATGTGAGTGTCGAGGAAACAAGAGGGTATTTAAGTGATCACTATGACCCACGGACAAAAGTTGTCCGTCTCTCATCAGATAACTTTGTTGGTCATTCCGTTGCAGCAGCAGCCATTGCTGCCCATGAAGTTGGCCATGCCATGCAGGATGCCGAAGATTATGCATTTCTTCGATTCCGCCATGCGCTAGTTCCGGTAGCAAGCCTTGGTTCTAACTTCTCTTGGGTTTTGATCATGATAGGGATTTTTGCAAACTTGAGTGGAATGCTTCTGCTTGGTATTCTTTTCATGGCGGCGGCTGTTGTCTTCCAGGTAATTACTTTACCAGTTGAATTCAATGCTTCCAACCGTGCGATGGACCAAGTAGTCTCAGCAGGGATTATCCGCAATGATGAAGAAAGAGAAACAAAGAAGGTTTTAAATGCAGCAGCTTTGACTTATGTTGCCGCAGCAGCAGTTGCAGTTCTGGAATTGGTGCGTCTAGTAATGATTTATACTGGAATGACAAGTGAAGACTAAAAAATCCGGACTTTTCCGGATTTTTTTTATCTTTCCAGTGGAAGTTTGTTTTCATCGAGTGTGAAGCCCTCACCTAGAACATCATGGACGACGGTAACAGAAACGAAAGCATGTGGGTCCACTGAGTTAATCACATTCTTAAGGGTGACGATTTCATTTTTCGCAACAACGCAGTAAAGAACATCCCTTTCTGCCTTCGTATAAGAACCAACCGCCTTTAAACTGGTTACTCCGCGGTCCATTTCTTTCATAATGTTCGCAGCGATCTCTTCGTTTTTATCAGAAATGATCATTGCCCCTCTTGCAGCATAGGCCCCTTCCTGCATAAAATCTATTACCCTCGCTCCAACAAATACGACGACGAGCGTGTACATCGCTTCACGATAGTTTAAATAAGTTATAAGTGACAGGGTGATGACAAAAAAGTCGAACATGAACATCGTCCGGCCCATTGTCCAGCCTAAATACTTTTGAGCAAGCCTTGCGATGATATCCACTCCGCCAGTTGTCCCACCGTATCGGAAAATAATTCCAAGTCCGATGCCAATAAAAACCCCAGCAAACAATGCCGCTAAAAACAAATCCTCATACAAAGGCATGTTGATTGTGTATTTTTGGAAAATACTCAAAAATAGCGATACACCGATCGTGCCGATGATCGTGTAAATAAAAATATTTCGTCCAAGAAGTTTCCAGCCGAGGAAGAACAGGGGCAGGTTCAGCAGCAGGTTAGTGATGGAAGGAGACCAGCCATATACGAAATACAATAAGAGTGTGATCCCGGTAAAACCACCTTCTGCAAGGTTGTTCTGCATATTGAAATGGACAAGACCAAACGAAAAAATAGCAGCACCGAGCAAAATGAACAAGATATTTTTGATCTTCAGGCCATTAAGCAAATGAATTCCCTCCTAGTGTCAGGGACAAAACCCCTGACTAAAGCGCTTTTATTATATAAAAAATAGCAAGCAAGGGCAATCTTTTAAAAGGATAGGAAATAAAAATGTTTGTCAAAGCTACTCTGTTGAGCTAACATCGATATAGATAAGCATACATAAAAAGATTGGGTGGGTTTCATGAGTAACAAGACGGTCAAGAAACTCCAGCAGGAAGTGGACGATTATATCAGCCAGTTCAAGGAAGGCTATTTCAGTCCCCTGGCTTTGACGGCACGGATGACGGAGGAGCTTGGTGAACTGGCTCGGGAAGTGAACCATTACTATGGAGAAAAGCCTAAGAAAAAAGCCGAACAGGAAAAAACAATCGAAGAAGAGCTGGGAGACATGTTGTTTGTTATGATTTGCTTTGCCAACTCGCTACATATAGACCTAGAAGAAGCACATAACAAAGTCATGGAAAAATTTAAAACTAGGGATAAAGATCGCTGGACAAGGAAAGACAGCTAAAGGAGAGGGTTTGGATTGGAAAAAGTGAAAATTGTTATTGCAGGTCCACGAGGAAGGATGGGGAAAGAAGCAGTCCATCTCGTCCTTCAGTCTGAAACGTATGCTCTTGTCGGAGCAGTTGACCGAAAATATGAAGGATTCAAAGTTGGTGATCTTGACGGTTTTCCAGAAAGTGATGCGATGATCTACACAGATTTCGAGAAATGTCTCCAGGAGACGGAACCGGACGTTCTGATTGATCTTACTACACCGGAAGTCGGCATGTTCCATACTAGAACAGCTCTGAAATACAAAGTCCGTCCTGTAGTTGGTACGACTGGTTTTTCCGATGAGGATCTTGCTGAACTGGAGCAGCTTTGTTCGGAACAGGAAACGGGCTGCATCATTGCACCAAACTTTGCTGTTGGAGCTGTATTGATGATGAAATTTTCTCGAATGGCTGCGAAATACTTCCCTGATGTGGAAATCATTGAACTTCATCATGACCAGAAGCTTGATGCGCCATCTGGAACCGCAGTGAAAACAGCGCAGATGATTGCCGATGTCAGGGAAGCAAAAAGACAGGGACACCAGGACGAAAAAGAAACCTTGCATGGAGCCCGCGGTGCTGATTATCAAGGCATGCATATCCATTCAGTGAGGCTGCCAGGTCTGATTGCCCACCAGCAGGTTATGTTTGGTGCTGATGGACAAACGCTCACAATCCGGCATGATTCCTATCATCGCAGCTCCTTTATGTCTGGTGTAAAACTGGCTGTTGATACTGTAATGAAAATGGATGCTTTTGTTTATGGATTAGAGAATATCATCGAATAGGGGAGAGTTTATGAATATTGCCTTAATCGCTCATGATAAGAAAAAGGATGATTTGGTGGGATTTTCGGTCGCATACAAACATATCTTTGAAAAACATCAATTATTTGCCACTGGAACCACTGGTTTAAGAATCATGGAAGCAACCGGGTTAGAGATTCAAAGATTCCGCTCAGGTCCGCTGGGAGGAGACCAGGAAATCGGCGCCCGGATCGCCAATAATCAAATCGACGCTGTATTTTTTTTCAGAGATCCGCTGACTGCCCAGCCGCATGAACCAGATGTCACAGCCCTCGTCCGTCTTTGTGATGTATATGCCGTTCCTCTTGCAACCAATATGGGAACGGCCGAAATACTGATAAGAGGCATGGAGCGAGGCGATCTTGATTGGAGAAACGTAGTGAAAGAGATATTTGGTGAGAAACATGGAAGCTAGTAAGCTAGATATATTGGCTTTTGGCGCCCATGCAGATGATGTGGAAATCGGCATGGGCGGAACGATTGCCAAATTTGCTGCAAAGGGAAAAATAATTGGCATCTGTGATTTAACAAGAGCAGAAATGTCCTCAAACGGGACTGTAGAGACAAGGATGCAAGAAGCGAAAGAGGCGGCGAATATCCTTGGAGTTCGGGTGAGGGAAACACTTGACATCCCGGATAGGGGCTTGTTTCTTAACGATGAATACATAAAGGAAATCGTTAGAGTGATTAGGCGGTATCGCCCGGAATTGGTCTTTGCACCCTATATTATCGACCGTCATCCTGACCACGGCAGCTGTGCGCGCCTTGTTGAGGAGGCGGTCTTTTCGACAGCGATAAGAAAATATGATGAACAGGCGGGGCTGGATGCTCACCGGCCAAAAGCGATCTATTTCTATATGGTCAATGGTTTTCATAAACCTGATTTCGTTGTAAATGTATCTGAGTTTATGGATAAGAAATTGGATGCCCTCCATGCTTATGAAAGTCAGTTCAGGAAAAACGCTGCTGCTTTTGATACACCGCTTATCAACGGCTATATCGAAACAGTAGAGGCTCGGGAAAGGTTATTTGGCAAGGAAGCAGGTGTGGTTTTTGCTGAGGGCTTTTTGTCGAAAAAGCCGCTGTTGATCGATAACGATTTGTTAGGGGAAGAAAAATGAAGAAACTAAAAATTGGCATCACCTGTTACCCGACAATTGGAGGTTCTGGCGTTGTCGCAACAGAGCTTGGAAAGCTGCTGGCAGAAAGAGGCCATGAAATTCATTTCATTTCCTCCAGTCTTCCTTTCCGGTTGACAAAAATGTACTGTAATATTTATTCTCATGAAGTAGAGGTCAATCAATACTCTGTGTTTCAATACCCTCCCTATGATATTGCTCTGGCTAGCAAAATGGCTGAGGTTGCTGTTCTGGAGAATTTAGATGTTCTTCATGTACATTACGCTATCCCACACGCCGTATGTGCGATTCTCGCACGTCAGATGAGCGGAAGGGATTTAAAAATCGTTACTACCCTACACGGAACCGATATTACCGTCCTTGGATATGATCCATCTATGACGGATGCGATTCGATTCGGAATTGAAAAGTCAGACTATGTGACGGCTGTGTCTGCTTCATTGATCAAACAAACCTATGAATTAATCAAACCAAAGAAAGAAATTGACTGTGTGTACAATTTTATCGATACTCGGGTGAACAAACGAGTAGATTCTTCAGACCTCAGGGGTGAGCTTGGCATCCTCCCTGATGAAAAAGTTATCATCCACGTTTCCAACTTCCGGCCAGTTAAAAGAGCGCTCGATGTCATCAGAGTGTTTGCGGGGATAGCCGAGAAGCTTCCGGCAAAGCTGCTGCTTGTCGGAGATGGACCTGAAATCAAGGGAGTATGCAGCCTCGCCAGCGAGCTGGGTATTCGAGAGAAAGTATTGCTGCTTGGGAAACAGGAAAGAGTGGAGGAGCTTTACTCATTGAGTGACTTAATGCTTCTTTTGTCCGAAAAAGAAAGCTTTGGACTCGTGGCGCTTGAGGCCATGGCATGTGGCGTACCTTGCATTGGAACGAATGTCGGAGGGATTCCGGAGGTAATTGTTGATGGGCAAACTGGTTATATATGTGACCTAGGAAATATAGCAGAAATCACCGAAAAGGCGCTACATATCCTTATGAACCGTAGCGTCCATGACCATTTTGCACTGAACTCTTTGCACCGGGCAGAGACGAACTTTGGCGCCGAACAAATTGTTTCGGTATACGAAAACATTTATTACAGCCTGCTGGAGAATGATGAAGATGCTTCCTAATCTATTTAAAGAGGCGGCACCTGTCCTTGAATTGATTGAAAATGCCGGTTATGAAGCTTATTTTGTAGGGGGATCTGTCAGGGACCACCTTCTTGGCCGGTCAATTGCTGATGTAGACATTGCTACGTCTGCTTTGCCAGAGGAATTGAAGCGGATTTTCAGCAAGACCGTTGACGTCGGGATTGAGCATGGCACCATCTTAGTCCATCACGGCAGAAACCATTATGAAGTGACCACTTTTCGGTCTGAAACAGGCTATTCTGATTTCCGAAGACCTGATAGCGTTACCTTTATCCGCTCGCTAAAGGAGGATCTCCAACGCCGTGATTTTACCATGAATGCGATTGCCATGGATCGAACAGGTCAAATCATCGATCCATTCGGAGGAAGGGATGCGATCGACCAAAGGATCATTGTTACTGTTGGCGATCCAGATGCGCGGTTTGGCGAAGATGCGTTAAGGATGCTTAGGGCAGTCAGGTTCCTATCCCAATTATCCTTTTCCATCGAGCAGCACACTTTTGAATCGCTAGCGGCAAATAGTCAGAGGCTCGAGAACATAGCTGCCGAACGAAAATTAAGCGAATTTGAAAAATTGCTGCTCGGACCCCGAAGGCAAGAGGCGATCCAACTCCTTTCTAAAAGTGGTATGTCTCGGTATTTGCCTGGTTTAAATGAAAAAAATAGGCAATTAATAAGCTTCTCCTCCCATTTGACATCAGATCTTGACCTTGCGGAGATATGGGTATTGCTCCTGTTTGAATTAGGGCTGTCAGGAAAAGAAGTCGACAATTTCTTGAGGGAATGGAAGCATTCTGTCCAGAAGATCAAGAGGTATAAGCAAATCCACTCGATGCTTTTACATCGTTTCGAATACCAATGGAATCTGGAATCCGTTTATAAGGCAGGACTCGATGTCGCCATCAGCGCGGAAAAAGTATTCGGTTCTCTACGGCAAGATGAATGCAGTCTGGAAGTGGTTATTCAATTATACGACTTACTGCCAATCTACAATCGCCGGCAATTAGCTGTTTCCGGGAATGATGTGATGACATGGATGACTAAACAGCCTGGCCCGTGGCTAAGCGAAACAATGGCTGAAATCGAACGAGCAGTAATCTTTGGCAAAGTGCCAAATGAAAAGGAGAAACTAAAGGAATGGCTGAACGCGTTCAATCGGGAATCCGAAAAAAATTGATCGAGGCTTTTACCAATAACGAAAATGAATACTTATCAGGACAAAAGTTGGCAGATATAGCCGGATGTTCCAGAACAGCAATATGGAAACAAATAGAAGAACTCCGCAAAGAAGGCTTTCAGTTTCAGGCTGTCAGGAGAAAAGGCTACAAGATTGTCTCCATCCCAACCGCAATGACGGCGGATAAAATCACTCTCGGCTTAAAGACAGAAATCTTTGGAAGGAATCTGTACTATTATGACAGCGTGGAGTCGACTCAAAAAATTGCCTCTAAACTTGCTAATGAAGCTGCCGAAGAAGGAACAGTGGTCATTTCAGAAGAACAAACTGCTGGCAGAGGAAGAATGGACCGTAAATGGCATTCACCAAAACACACTGGAATCTGGATGAGCATTCTGCTTCGTCCAAAAATTCCAATCTCGAAAGCACCACAATTGACACTGATTACTGCGGTGGGTGTCGTACAGGCCATCGAAGAAGCAACCGAATTGTTGCCTCAAATAAAATGGCCAAACGATATTATGGTAAACGGGAAAAAAATAACAGGAATTCTGACCGAATTGCAAGCGGAGGCAGACAGCATCCATTCAGTGATTATCGGCATTGGCATGAATGTCAATACTCTGGAAGCAGATTTCCCTGAAGAAATTCGGCGAACCGCTTCTTCGCTTTCCATAGAAGCAGGTAGGACAATAGGCAGGGAAGAATTGATCAGGACAATTCTTGAAAAATTGGAAAAGCTATACTTGCTTTATTTAACAAAAGGTTTTTTACCGATAAAATTAATGTGGGAAAGTTATGCCATCAGTATTGGTAAACAGATCATTGCCCGCACGATAACGGGGGAAATAAGCGGGAAAACCATTGGAATCACGGAAGATGGTGTTCTCTTAATCGAAGATTCTGCTGGTGTCATCCACCATATCTATTCTGCAGATATTAAAATGAATGAATAATTCCATAATGTAGCCAAAAAAACAGTCATTTGCTATAATCAATTTGGGCGGTATCGAGAGAACTGCACCTTTAGTAGGCATATAAAAAAATAGTTCTGCCTGGATCCGAAATCGGACTGGGACGGAGGGATGAAACACATGCAGGCTTCAAAAGATCCTTCTGGCATAGTTGGGTCTTTTTTTAGTGTCATGCATGCATGAATGGATTGTTTTATCTCCTCTTTAGAAAAGGAGGAAAGGAAATGAAACAAACAACTGATTTCTGGAAAATGAAACAAAGCGGAAACAAAATTGTGATGGTAACTGCCTATGACTTCCCTTCAGCAAAACATGCCGAACAAGCTGAAGCTGATATGATTCTCGTTGGAGATTCCTTGGGCATGGTCGTGCTGGGGTATGATTCCACCATTCCAGTAACAATGGATGATATGGTCCACCATTCAAAAGCCGTTCGGCGCGGAGCAGGCAATACATTTATTGTCGTCGATTTGCCATTTATGAGCTATCATCTGTCAATCAAAGACACCTTATTAAATGGTGCCAGAGTCATGCAAGAGACAGGGGCTAATGCCGTTAAGGTAGAGGGTGCTGATGAGGTCATTGATCATATCCGTGCACTTACAAAGGCAGGAATACCGGTAGTTGCACATCTTGGCCTGACCCCGCAATCTGTTGGTGTACTTGGCGGGTATAAAGTCCAGGGCAAAAGTGCAGACGAAGCCAAAAAGCTGATAAACGATGCAAAAAAATGTGAAGAAGCCGGTGCTTTTGCCATTGTACTCGAATGTGTTCCAAAGCAGCTTGCTGAACAAATCAGCAAAGATCTTACCATTCCGACCATAGGTATTGGAGCAGGTGCAGCAGTAGACGGACAAGTACTTGTTTACCATGATATCATCACATATGGAGTGGATCGTGTCCCGAAATTTGTGAAACAATATACGAATGTGAATGAGCAAATTACAGCAGGTCTCAGTTCCTATGTTTCCGAAGTGAGGCGTAAAGAATTCCCAGAAGACAAGCATACATTCACGATGAAGGAAGAAGAATTGCAGGCATTGTACGGGGGAAGAGAATGAAAATTATTAGGACGATTACAGAAATGCAACAACAAATGCAAACATTAAAAGCTGAAGGCAATAGCATTGGCTTCGTACCAACGATGGGATTCCTGCATGAAGGACATATTTCCTTGATGAAAAAAGCACGCCAGGATAATGAAATTGTTGTCCTAAGTATATTCGTGAATCCCCTCCAATTTGGCCCTGCTGAGGATCTCGATGCATATCCGCGTGATTTTGATCGTGATCATAGGATTGCCGAAATGGAAGGGGTAGATTATATTTTCTATCCTACAGCAGAGGAAATGTATCCGAAGAATGCCTCGCTGAAAGTATCCGTAATTGAAAGAACGAATGTCCTTTGCGGCAAATCGAGACCTGGGCATTTTGATGGGGTTGCAACGGTTTTGATTAAGCTTTTCAACATCGTTCAGCCTGCAAGGGCTTATTTTGGGCTGAAGGATGCCCAACAGGTCGCGGTGATTGAAGGCTTGGTCGCAGATTTTAATTTCCCTATTGAATTGATTTCGCTCGAAATAGTCAGGGAAGAGGATGGCCTTGCCAAAAGTTCTCGAAATGTCTATTTAAATAAACAAGAAAGAAAACAGGCGCCAGAGCTCTTCAAAAGTCTTCTTTTGGCAAAAGCTGCGCTCGAAAGCGGTGAGCGGAGTTCAGCAAGGCTAATCGAAATAATAAAGAAGCATATTAACGATAATACCGCCGGAGTAGTCGATTATATTGAAATCTATTCTTATCCTGAGCTGCAATCGCTTGAAAAAGTAACTGGCAGGATGATCATCGCCTTGGCAGTCAAGTTTTCGAAAGCCAGATTGATCGACAATATTATTTTAGATGTAGAAAAACTTTAGGAGGTATATTCCATGTTCCGCACCATGATGAACGGCAAAATCCATCGGGCAAGAGTTACGGAGGCAAATTTGAATTATGTAGGCAGCATCACCATCGACAGTGAGATACTGGACGCTGTCGGGATGGTTCCAAACGAAAAGGTACAAATCGTGAACAATAATAATGGCGCCCGTTTTGAAACGTATATTATTGCAGGAGAAAGAGGCAGCAGGGTGGTTTGCCTAAATGGTGCGGCAGCTCGTTTAGTTCAGGAAGGCGATGTTGTGATCATCATTTCCTATGCGCTCATTTCTGAGGAGAAAGTGGCGACCCATCAGCCGAAAGTTGCATTGATGGACGAAAACAACCATATCGTTGAATTGATCCATGCAGAACCCGAAAAAACAGTATTTTTATAAGGGAAAAAACTCCCGATCACCGGGAGTTTTTTCTCATATTAGACGGTGCACGAACGAAAAAGCTGTATGTGTTTAGCGCTAAAGCGGAGTATAATGGTGATACTATGGGGTAAACAGAGCGAATCCAAAAAACAAGTAAGCTCCTGCTTTCATTTTCAGATTTTTAATGGTACGGTTTTGTTTGACTGAAGGTAAGAGGTGTAGTGAAAAATGAGTCAAAAATTTGTTGTGATCGATTTAGAGACGACGGGTAATGCTCCAAAAAAAGGAGACCGAATTATCCAGTTTGGAGCAGTTGTTGTGGAAAATGGCCGAATTACCGACCAGTTCGCCTCTCTCGTCAATCCAATGGAGAAAATACCAGTATTCATTGAAGAACTGACGGGCATTTCTGATTCCATGTTAAAGAATGCTCCATTGTTTGAAGAAATCGCTCCATTGGTTTCTAATTTGCTAGAAGATGCTTATTTTGTGGCACATAATGTCTTATTTGACCTTTCCTTTCTACAGGAAGAATTAATAAATGCAGGCGAGGAAGGTTTTTATGGTCCGGTAATTGACACAGTGGAAATGGCGAGAATTGTCTATCCAACTTCAGATAGTTTCCAATTGACTGATCTTGCTGCAAAGGAGAGTCTGCAACACGACCGGCCTCATCAAGCAGATAGTGATGCCCGTGTGACAGCAGAACTTCTGTTAATCATGCTGAATGTTGTTGAGGCGCTTCCGCTTGTCACCATTAAAGAACTTACAAAGCTTTCAGAGGGACTGAAAAGTGATCTTCATTTGATTTTTGATGAGATATCAAATGGGAAAGAAACCAGAATCGAACCACTACCAGAGCATTTAGAAGTTTTTCGCGGAATAGCATTAAGAAAGAAAACAGGGAGTGAGATGAAAGAGCATCAGGTCATTGATTTTCCAAAAACAATGGAAGAAAAAAAAGCCCTCCTGAAAAGGGCGTTTACTGGATATGAAATGCGGCCGGGACAATTTGAGATGATGGACCTTGTATATGATGCGTTCCATAAAAACGGACATGCGTTGATCGAAGCTGGAACTGGGGTAGGGAAATCCCTCGGTTACTTGATCCCCTCCGCTATTTTTGCACTAGAAAGCAATAACCGAGTAGTGGTCAGTACATATACAACCCAGCTTCAGGAGCAGCTGCTGTCGAATGATGTTCCTAAACTGAACAAAGCATTAGAGACTAAAGTGAAGGTTGCACTGATCAAAGGGAGAAACCACTATATCAATATGGCTCGCTTTGAACAGTCTCTCAGGGAAATAGAAGAGAATTACGATACGGCTCTTACAAAAATGCAAATTCTTGTCTGGCTGACCCAAACAGAAACTGGGGACGTGGATGAACTCAATTTGTCCAGCGGAGGGATGCTTTACTGGAATAAAATAAAGAATGACCGCTCCATTTTTATCAAAACAAAGCACTGGGAGGAATATGATTTTTATCATAAGGCCATTGAAAATGCGCAAAACGCGAATCTACTTATCACGAACCATTCGATGCTTCTTGCCGACTTAGTGTCTGAAAACGGGTCCTTGCCAGAATTTGAGCATGTGATCCTAGACGAGGGGCATCAATTCGAAAAGGCAGCGGGCAAATATTTTGGAGAGTCACTCGATTATATGTCAGTTAGGTTAATGCTGAATCAACTCGGACTTTACGAACAACATCAGCTATTTTATAAGCTGGAAAACTTGCTGAACAAGGCTGGCATTCTCCATTCCCAGCATCAGCAAACCTCTGAAATCAATCAATTGATAGCCGATTTGATCTATGAAACCGAAGACCTCTTTAAGCTCGCAGGTACTTATGCAAGGAAGGCTATGAAAAATAAAGGCAGCAAGATACAGGCAAGCTTGGTTCCAGCCAGAGAAAATCGAGTATGGTCGGCATTAGTAACAACTGCTGAGAGGGTTTATTTTCAGCTTAGAGATTTACAGAATGCCCTTGAGAAAAGGATGGATGGTGCCTGGAGAAGTGCGGACAGCTTTTCAACAAGGGAAATGGCGATATTAGATGAAGTTGTACATTTGATGCAAGATTTAGAACAAGCTTGCTTCATGGCAAAAAGAATCGTTACGGAAGAGGGAAGGGATGTAAAATGGATTGAAGCCGACACACGGTCTATGCAAAATTCAACAGCCTTTTTTTTCCGTCCTGTCCATGTATCCGAATCTCTGGAGGCACAATTTTTCTCAAGGAAAAAAAGTGTTGTGGTAACATCCGCGACTTTATCTGTTAATCATTCCTTTCGTTTCATTAAAAAAGAATTAGGTTTACAGCAAGTTTTGCTAGAGAAACAGATCCCGTCTCCCTTCTCCTACAAAACACAAGTGAAACTCGTTGTCCCAGAGGACTTGCCAGATATTAAATCTGTTTCAGATGATGACTATGTAGTGGCAATTACAGAACATATCATCTCGATTGCCGAAGCAACAAAGGGACGGATGCTGATTCTGTTTACTTCGAATGAAATGCTGAAAAAGGCGTACAATTTGATTAGGGAAAGTGGCCTTCTGGAAGATTTTATCCTAATTGCCCAAGGCATTTCTGCAGGCAGCAGGTCAAGATTGACAAGGAATTTCAAACGGTTCGATAAAGCGATTCTGTTTGGAACGAGCAGTTTTTGGGAGGGTGTCGATATACCAGGAGAAGATCTTTCATGCTTGATTATCGTCCGACTTCCTTTTTCGCCCCCGGACGCTCCGCTTACGGCTGCGAAATGCGCGTTGATAAAACAAAATGGTGGTAACCCGTTTTCTGAGTTCTCCTTGCCAGAAGCAATTCTCCGCTTTAAGCAAGGATTTGGAAGGTTGATTCGAACTTCCGATGACCGTGGACTGATTTTTGTCTTTGATCGAAGGCTCGTAACGACAAAATACG
This sequence comes from Mesobacillus stamsii, assembly GCF_030814065.1. Classification (NCBI taxonomy): domain Bacteria; kingdom Bacillati; phylum Bacillota; class Bacilli; order Caryophanales; family Bacillaceae; genus Mesobacillus; species Mesobacillus stamsii. The sequence continues at coordinate 239,089 of NZ_JAUSUN010000001.1, read as the reverse complement.
GAAATGCTTTTTTAAAATCAGTGGCTGATGTCCCGGTCGAATCAAAATCAATCAATGAAATTGTTGACATGATTCATGATTGGCTGTAGGCCTAGCATCAGGATTTTTTTCGTTTGTTTTTCCCCTTAACCTTACAGAAAAGCGATCTCCTGATATAATAGGTGTTAGTTGTATTATTTGCAGCTAGATGCTGCTCTAAAAAAGTGATAAAATCGGCAAGGAGAGAGTTGCAGGATGGAAAGTAAAATCGAAATAATCTCTACGGTGAAGGTCCAGAATACACCGGATTTATATAAAATAGTGGATGCTCTTAATAGGTCCTTGAAACATGATGACCTTATGTTTGGTCTGGCTTTAGATCAGGAAGATAAAGAGAAGGCTATTTTTACTATTTACCGAACCTAATGAGAAATTTTTACCGCTTGTTCAATTAGAATGTGAAGAGCGGTGAGTAGTTTACATAAAGAAGGGATTCATGTGAAAAAGTGGATGTTGCTAGGGATTCTTTTTGTGGCAATTATGATCGGTATCGTGGTGAATGTTTACTTGAATGCGGTTGAACCAGTTAGTGTTGCAGAAAAGAAAGCGGTGGAGATTGCAGCGAAAGAAACGTACCTTTCCGATTTCACGGATTTCAAGCTGTACAGTGGAGAGGAAACCTATTATGTCATGACTGGGAAAAACGCTGGGCAGGAGGATGTCTATGTCTGGATCAATGAAAAAAATGGCGATTTGATCACGAAAGTTGCTAAAAATGGAATCACGCAAAAAGAAGCGTTAACCAAACTTTATCAGGAAAAACAGCCCGATGAAATCATTGCCATAAGGCTTGGTATGTCCAGGATTCAAATGACGGACAGGCCAGCATGGGAAATTTATTACCGTAAAAACAGCGGAACCATCAATTATTATTATGTTGATTTTGAAACGGGCGAGAAACTGAGAGCAATTGATAATTTATAAATTCCAATGAACGAGGAGGAAAAAAATGAAGATCCAGTTAGCAGACAGAGTGAGGGCTCTGACACCTTCTTCAACTTTAGCAATCACAGCCAAGGCAAAAGAATTGAAAGCACAAGGAAAAGACGTAATCGGGCTTGGGGCAGGTGAGCCTGATTTTAATACACCGCAGCATATAATCGAGGCTGCTGTGAAATCAATGAATGAGGGATACACAAAATACACTCCTTCAGGCGGGCTTCCAGAATTGAAAAAGGCAATTGCAGCCAAATTAAAAGCAGATCAAGGTCTTGAGTATCAGTTGAATGAAATCATTGTCACGAGTGGTGCCAAGCATGCATTGTACACATTATTTCAAGTACTGCTGAACGACGGCGATGAAGTCATCATTCCGACCCCTTACTGGGTCAGCTATCCAGAGCAAGTGAAACTGGCAGGAGGGAATCCAGTCTATGTTGAAGGGCTGGAACAAAATAATTTCAAGATCACGCCAGCTCAGCTGAAGGAAAAGGTGACGGAAAAGACAAAGGCAGTTATCATCAATTCGCCAAGCAATCCTACGGGAATGGTTTATTCAAAAGAGGAGTTGCAGGCACTAGGAGAAGTTTGTCTGGAAAAAGGCATCCTGATCATTTCAGATGAAATCTATGAAAAACTAATTTATGGAGAAGTTGAACATATCTCGATCGCACAACTTTCAGATGAATTGAAAAAGCAGACAATCATTATTAACGGTGTTTCAAAGTCTCATTCCATGACAGGGTGGAGAATCGGGTATGCAGCTTGTGACAGTGCGCTCATTAAGGCGATGACCGACCTTGCAAGCCACAGCACATCGAATCCAACTACACCGGCACAATATGCGACAATTGCAGCTTATGCAGGACCGCAGGAGGAGGTCGAGAAGATGCGTTCAGCTTTTTTAGAAAGGCTTGAGATCATCCATCTTAAGTTGAATGAGATTCCGGGTATTAGCTGCCTAAAGCCTCAGGGAGCGTTCTACCTGTTCCCAAATGCGAAAACAGCAGCTACGATGACTGGCTGCAAGGATGTAGACGAATTTTGCAATATGCTGCTGACTGAGGCGAATGTTGCGGTTGTTCCTGGCTCTGGGTTTGGAGCTCCCGATTTTATGCGCCTTTCCTATGCCATATCACTAAGCCAATTAGAGGAAGCAATCCGCCGAATTCATCAGTTTGTCAACAAACGTGTATAAAAACAAAATAGCAGACGGGAACTGGAAACCGGTTCTCGGTCTCTTTTTTAGTAAGGCGATCGGTACCTTTTTCCCTTTCTTATTTGATTACCAGCCGGGCTATTTCATGCTATACTATGAAAAGAGGTGTCCGGAATGAAAAAAGCAGATTTGTTAGAATGGCTGAAAGAAGGAAATGTTACGATTCCTTCTGTATTGTTGACGCAATATAAAGAAATGAGACTGAACGAGCAAGAATTGGCTTTAATACTCCATGTTTTCTATTTTTCTGAAAAAGGAAATGAATTTCCTACACCTACTGAACTTGCAGCCCGCATGACGATATCCGCATTTGAATGTACTGATTTGCTTCGATCCCTGATACAGAGAGGGTTTATTTCGATCATGGATGGAAATTCAACTGAGGGAATTAGATATGAAAAATATTCACTGGAACCATTGTGGGAAAAGCTGTTTGACCAGTTTCTGCTGAAACGCCAGCAGGAAAAAGAGCTGGTGGAGCAGAAGGAAGAGACAGATTTATATACTGTGTTTGAAAGAGAATTCGGCAGGCCTTTGTCGCCGTTTGAATGCGAATCGCTTGCTATGTGGATGGATGATGATCACCACGATCCGATCATCATTAAAGCAGCTTTAAGAGAGGCTGTGATATCGGGGAAATTAAATTTCCGGTACATAGACCGAATTCTTTTCGAATGGAAAAAGAATGGAATCAAAACAATCGAACAGGCTAAAAGTTATGGAAGAAAATTCAGGCAGCATCAGAGTACGCAAAGACCAGGGAAGGAAGAGCCAAAAGTTTCTGCCAACCCTGTACCATTTTATAACTGGTTAGAACAGTAATTTATGAGAGAATTCATCATTCTCTCTTTTTTCATCTTCCATATAAAATAGTTCAAATCTGTAAATGGAAAAAACGGGTGAATAATCATGTTGAATAAGCAGCAAATCAGGTTCTGTCTTGATGAAATGGGCAGGATGTTTCCAAATGCACACTGTGAGCTGATCCAGTCCAATCCTTTTCAACTCGTGATCGCAGTGGCATTATCGGCTCAATGCACGGATGCACTTGTCAATAAAGTGACGAAGGATTTGTTCGAAAAATACAAAACACCAGAAGATTTCCTGGCAGTGACACAGGAGGAGCTGCAGCAAGATATCCGCTCGATTGGTCTTTTTCGTAACAAAGCGAAGAACATTCAAAAGCTGTGCAGGATGCTAATTGATGAATATGGAGGAACAGTTCCAGCAGATAGGGATGAATTGACAAAGCTACCTGGGGTAGGCCGGAAAACGGCTAATGTTGTAGTTTCCGTGGCCTTCGGAGTTCCCGCTATTGCAGTGGATACCCATGTCGAGCGAGTCAGCAAGCGGCTTGCGTTTTGCCGGTGGAAAGATTCTGTTTTAGAGGTAGAGAAGACTTTAATGAGAAAAGTTCCTAAAGAAGAATGGTCGATTACCCACCACAGGATGATCTTTTTTGGCAGGTACCATTGCAAAGCGCAGAATCCAAGATGTGAGACTTGTCCTTTGCTTGATGTTTGCAGAGAAGGCAAGAAAAGGATGAAGGATAAACCATAAGAGATTACATCAGGGAGAGAAAGAGGCATGGAGAGAATCCTTAGTGAATGGAATCATTATAAAATAGAGCTGAGCCATCACTTTGCAAACAGGGATCACGAACAGGCTCTACCATTGATGAGAAAGTCCATTGATTTATTTAAGCAATTTCTTTTTATGTCGAACGGTCTGAATCCAAACTTGGATTCGATGGGTCATTGCAAGCTCAAGCCGGTGAATGTCAGCGAAAGACTAGAATTTGTTTCATCACGACCTGGCCTTTTTCAGTCTTATAAACAGCTAGTGGAATTATTCACTGAACAAGAAAAGCAATATGCTAGCAAGATTGCCTTACATCAAGCAAAAGAGAAACGTCCTGATTAATCAGGACGTTTCGTTTGTATTACAGAATATGAAAGTATGTTAACTCTCCATATGGTACATAATTGTCATCTCTGATTTCTTTAGAAAGTAAAAATGTGTAGAAAACGAAACAAGTTTATTTTACACCGTCCACATTTGTGAACGGTGTTGTTTGCTTTTTTAGCATCAGCTTCAGTTGCCACTATCATTAGTGGTTCCTGTACCAGCGGCACCACCAGTGTCGTCGCCTGATCCTGGTCTGATACCGGGATTAGTACCAGGATCAGTACCAGTACCAGGATCAGTACCAGTACCAGGATCAGTACCAGTACCGGGATCAGTACCAGTACCAGGATCGGTACCAGTACCGGGATCAGTACCTGGTACAGTTCCGCTTCCAGGTCCAGTGTCATTTCCGGTTCCGTTACCATTTCCCCCGCCATTCCCGTTGCCGCGACCATTCCCATTTCCGTCTGTACCTCCGTTTTCCCCCGCATTGTCAGGAACCGTGAAATCTGGAACTTCCATTTTCGCAGTGGCTGGTTCAGAACGTTGGTCTCCACGGATTGCCGTTACTTTGAAGGAATATATTCCACCTGGAACGGCATTGGCGATGGTTATACTCTTTTCCGTTGTCTTCGTTAATTCCTGCTCAGGACCTTCATCAAGTGATGCAGTCACCTCGAATTGGACATCCTGTTTGTTATCTTGTTTAAATTCCCAAGTCAGGATGATTTCATTTTTCACTTCATCATAGGCTGCTTCAAGCTTTGAAGGCGTTTCAAGCTTTTCGAACTTCTTGGATGTTTCGTTTGGCAGATTTCCTTTTACTGCCCACTCATAAAGGATTTGATCCTTCGGAGTAAACTCACTTGCAAGCATGGCAGGAAAACTGCCTTTTTCAATCTTTACTCGTTCAACACTGTTAGGAACGGTGAAATCGGGTGTGTCAACATCTTTTGATACGTAGGTCATCAGATCCTTAAATAGCATTTGCGAGATCTTTTGCTCTGTACCGTAAAGTGCGGTTTTTCGATCACTGTAACCAGTCCAGACAGATGCAGTATACCTTGTTGTATATCCAACAAACCAGGAATCAGGCACCCCTCCATCTTTGATTCCAAATGTTTCAATATCCTTTTCCGTGTAATTCGTTGTTCCTGTTTTACCGGCTACAGGAAGATTGGCGATATTAGCGTAACTTGCACCAGTTCCTTGTGTGATTGCTGTTTTCAACATATCAGATACCATGAAGGCAGTGTAATCCTTCATAACGACTTTGGTTTCAGGAGTTAGATCCATTTCTGTCTTGTCGCGAAGGACAATCTTCTTGACTGAGTATGGCTCTGTATAGAAGCCGTTGTTTCCGAATGCTGCATATGCACCAGCCATTTCAATGGGAGCAATTTCTTTCGCACCGATTGCTGCGGATTCATAGAAAGGATCATCCAGTGTTAATCCAAGATTGGTGCCGAATTCCCTTGCCTTATCAAGACCAACAGCCTGGAATGTCTGGAGGGCAGGGATGTTGATGGATTTTGCCAAAGCCATTCTTATCGTCATGATGCCGTTATACTTGTTGTTCCAGTTTCTGATTGGGTCCCCGTTGGAATAGGTCATTGGTTTATCTTCAAGCATATGGTAGGTACCCCAGTGCAAATACTCGATTGCCGGACCATAGTCAAGAATGGGTTTAATGGTTGAACCAGGCTGCCTTTTGACATCGATCGCATAATTCAGTCCGCGTTTTACCTGCTGATTCCTGCCCCCGCCTATAGCGCGTATTTCACCGGTTTTTGTATCCAGTAGGGTAATTCCCGCTTGCATTTCATTATTTGGGAATTGAACTGCAGCATCTGTATTTAGGATATTCTCCACATGCTTCTGAGCGTTTGGATCAAGTGTTGTATATATTTCTAGCCCGTCGGAAAAAATATCAAAATCGGTTTTTGCGGTTACTTCTTCAATGACGATATCAATAAATGCATCATAAGGTTCTTCGTTCTTTTTCTTCCTGTTTTCTTCCGAAACGAGACTGGATTCTACCGGAATTTTTTGTGCTTGTTCCATCTGTTCCTTTGATATAAAGCCATGCTGGTGCATCAGCGATAAAACAATATTCCTGCGCTTCTCGGCACTCTCTGGATTTGTAAAAGGATTGTAATTATTAGGGCTCTGCGGCATTCCTGCAAGCAGAGCTGCTTCATGAAGCTCCAGCTGATCCAAATCTTTGCCAAAATAGGTTCTTGAAGCTGTCAGGACACCGTGCATGTTTTCTGACATGTAAATTTTGTTTACATACATCTCAAAGATTTGATGTTTCGTATATTTCTGTTCAAGCTGATAGGCTAGCCAAGCTTCCTGTGCTTTTCTGGACAGTGTCTTTTCAAAGCCAAGAAAATAGTTTTTCACTACCTGCTGGGTGATAGTGGAAGCACCCTCAGAGCCAAATCCATTTGTAACATTGGCAATGACTGCTCCGCCAAGACGGATGACATCAATTCCATTATGTTTGTAGAATCTGACATCTTCCGTAGCCAAAAATGCGTCTTCAACTAGTTTCGGTATGTCTTCATAGGAAACATAATCCCTGTTCTGTGAGCCTACTTCTGTTACAAGTTGTTTGTCCTTATCATAGATCTTTGATGAGATCGGGTCTTTGAGCAAGGATTCATCCAGTTTTGGCGTATCCTTTATCATAAATGCAAATGTAGCGATACCAGTCAGCATGCCAATGATCCCTAAGAGGATCAGGGTTAGGAATATTTTTTTAAACAATCCTTTTTTCGCCTTCTTGCCTTTAGGTTTCTCATTCTTGGCCGCCTGCTGTCTGCGTCGCTCCTCTCTTGTCTGAGGTTTTTGTGCCATGTATAGTTCCTTCCTTTCTCGCAATCGAAAAGCTAACTAAGTTTATAAAGATAATCGATAACTTTGATATAGTCAATTCTGGGATGAAGGCCAAGCGGAATTTTATGGCCGCAATCCATTACTTCTGCCTTTGTGATTGACTTCCTGCCACCCTTGGTCATTCTGTTCCAAAAAGCAAGCAAATGACTCGCTTCTAGGAGATAGATTTCCTCTTCGGTCGAGAACCGAAGAATGACAAAACAGATTCCTCCTTGGTCTAGAACGGACTTCATATGAACAATTTGGTGTTCATGAAAGTTTTTTAATGGAAAAGATGTGGAAAACTTCGTCTCCTTCGCCTCAAAGTCAATGTATTTTCCTTTATAAACGCCATTATAATCTGTAGTAGATGCTTGTTTAAAGTATGCCTCTTTAATGACCGCTGCACTCCTTTGCGGATAATCCACTTGGACGATTTGCAGAGGAGTTGGTTTTTTATGGATTACCGCGATGTTGCGATCAAGATAAAAGGAGTTGGTTTCATTTAGGTCTGCCTCCAACGTCATCCCTCTGTTGCTATATGCAGCATTTTTGCGTTTTTTTCCTTTAAGTAATGCTTCTTTATTTGCAGCAGGAATAAATTTTTTTCCGTTTGGATAATGGAAAGTCAAGTTGATCACCTCACAGACTACTCTTTATCATACCAAATTTAAACGTCTTTTGGTTGAATAAAAAGCCCTATTTCCCTTCACTATAAGAACAACCTATAGAAAAGGAAGAGAAATAATGTGTCAATGACTAATATTCCTCATTTTAATCAACTCCCTGAACAGGAAGCAGAGTTGATTCGAAAGATCAAAAGCAAAACGGCCAAAAAAAACCTGGATAATATCACAAGAACAAATGCCTATCTGGATTTCTATCTCGAGTATCCCGAAATGATTTGGTCCTTTCTAGCAAGCATGGTGTCACGAAATGGAGGTTACAATATGTGTGACCTGGAAGGGGAATGGTTTCCGAAAATGCTTGACCCTGTTATTCGCAACCGGCTATTCCTTACTTATGAACGGGCGAATTGGTTGATTTTTCGTGACGCCTACGCACAGCTTCTATTGTACTCTTATTCGACGAAAAGGAGCACTCCAATGTTTCACTTGCTTAGATTTCTGGATGTATCGGCTTATATGGAGAAGGAGTGGAAGTTCTTTTGGAAGGCTCGAGACAAAAGAAGGCTCATGACTGCCTTGATTATTAACGAACAGAATGTCATCCAGGAACCAGTAATCAACGAACCGGTATATAAGAAACGAGTTTTCAATACGTCTATATTTATGCTAGAGGATTATCTGCATTTTAGTACCGTCCTCTTTCCTACATGCGCTGGGGAGCTGTACGGAGCAAGCGTACATGGTTTCAAATATATCAGCAATCGGATCAATCTTGGTAAGCAGTTGGCATCAATTCTTTTTGATCCCCGTTTTTATTCGTCCTTTCTGGAATTTGCAGTAAGTACGGAACATACCGGATCCAGACATGATTATGAGCAATTCTTTTCGGTGCCCAAAAAAAGGGACACGCCATTCCTGCGCTGTACGTATCCAATCATCCGGCATCATTACAGGGAACAAATGGATTGGTATGTTCAGCGGAGATTTCGCAAAGATTGGGAATATTTTGACCCTGCTAATCGGCATCCGATTCATCTGACCAAATGGTATAAAAAAAAGCAAAAACAATTGCATGCTTTGATAACAATCAAAGAATTATTCACCTCAGATTAATGTGGGCATAGAAAAAAGCAGGGATTCTCCCTGCTTTTTCTCCACTTCGAGAATGGTCTAGTTAAGCGCTTGTCGAGGCTGACCAAGGCGCTTGCGCTTTTCTCATCATTCAGCCGGGCGATTCGGTCCTTCCAGCTTTTTGTTGCCATAGCCAGCTTTTTTCTCTGCCGTTTTATTCGGCTGCTGTGCCGTTTTAAGTTGTTTTTTATTCATGTAAACACCTCCCGACAATTAGTGTGTTCATTTGGGAAAATTTCATGCGATTTGGCCAATGTCGAAGACTGTAAAGTTTCGTGCTGAAAAACACTTTGTTTGCCGAATTCCTACTAGTTTTGTCAACTGGGAAGGAGGTTATATCTGCAGGTAGAATGATACAGTCAAGAGACGAAAATTTACAAGGAATGTTTCGTCGTCGGAGACCGGGTGTTCATTCTGCTAGACCTTAAAATACCAAATTGGGAGAGATGATAATGAAGCCAGGAATGGAAAAAGAAAATTTTGTAAGAATGTTGACTGAAATGACCCATTGCCTAGAAGACACTGAGATGAATTTACAGGAATCTGTGCAGATAGTCCGAGAAAAAATGTACCGTGACCATTTAGTGCATTTAGAAAGCACAAGTATGCTTCTTGATAAACTGGAAGGGGAAATCCAGCAACCCATTCCTTTTTCAAGCGAGACGATTCATGGGCAAGCTTCGGTCAAACTTGAAATCAGTTGTTAAAATATACTAGAATAGATGAAAGTAGCGGATTTAGGGAAAGCTGCAAACCGTCCAATATAGAATCGGATAAAAGAAAGCGTGATGTACTTGGAAGCCGAACAAAATCTTATTGAATTATCGGAAAGATTGCTGCAGAACTTGGAATATGCCCTTCAACGATTTCATGATACAAAGGAACAGCAGGTAAGAGGTGATTTTCACGAGGAAGTCAAGCCGTTTGCAGATGAGGTAAAGTTGACAACAGATTCTTGGAAAAAATCAGCGTCTGAATGGTTAGGTCAGAACAGGCCGAAAAACCTTCATATCAACCAGATTGAAACGGCTGCGAATTATCTTGAAGTCATTTCTGTACAGGCATTTTTTCCGGAAACAAGCAAAAAACGATTCCTCGATCAAACCCAGTCAGTGGAATTTATCCTAAAAAGTCTGATCATTGCGATCAACCAACTAGGAGTCTTTCCGACGGAGTGAAATCCACGTATTTTTATTCAAAATGAATGTTTTTATACAATAAAACGGATGAATAGGAAGCATTATCGCATAATTATACGCTAAAAAATTTTTATCGGACAGACTCCAAGGCAGCCAAAAATAAACAAGCACCAGCGCAATCGACCAGCACCTCCATTCAGCCAATTTGGCTAGTAAGAGGGGCGGTCAAGCGGCATGGTGCTTTTATTTTTTTACAAAGGTATTTCTTTCTGATCTTCGGGAATGAAAGCTCCTAGCAATTCCAGCTCACGAACAAGATTCCGGTATTCTAGAAAGGTAATCTCATTTTGAATGTACGACTTCTTCGTAAAATCGAGCAATTCGTTTACATGGTCCGGAGTGTATTCTTTAGTCCGGGCAAATAGATTTTTCAGTTCGTGAACGTTCATTTTTTCATCCTCCTTCATCCTTTGAATCCATACTATCATGAAAACGTAAGTGTCCTTTATTTTTCAAAAATTGAAACTTCCGACAGTATCTTTCATTGTTAGACAAAACCGGAAGCCTTTTCCAACCTCTCACCCTTTGGGCGGTTTGATCATATACTATCGTAAGGAATGATTGGAGGAGGATGTTCGCCATGTTTGGCCCTAGGAATAAGATGAACCCCTACCAACCGCACTGGCAGGGATACCAAAACAGCCAGGAAACGCACCAATATAGTAGGAATAATCAAAGTTTCAACCGGCAGCAACCGATCCCTCAGCAATATACCCCACCATATTGGAATGCTGCGCCGGGAAACTGGCAAAATTATTATCCGCAACAGGGTTATCCTGTGAATCCTTATTTACAAGGAAACAACCCTCAGTGGAAACAGTCAAACCCAATTGCGGATAACAAAAATAACTACACAAAAATGCTTTTTCAAAATCCGTTGATACCGGAGGATGACCCAATTTACGGTTCCTATAACCCGCAAGCTGACTACCAAAACTATAACCCATATCCGCAGCAATCGTTCATGCCAAAGCAGACATCCAGTATGCAATCAATCATGAATTCGTTTAAAAGCCAGGATGGGAACTTCGATTTTACTAAAATGGTCGATACTGCTGGCATGATGATGAATGCGGTTACCCAGGTATCATCGCTTGTAAAGGGTCTCGGCGGAATTTTCAAAGTCTAAAAAATAAGCAGGCAATTATGCCTGCTTCTATTATTCCTCTATGAAGATATCGATTTTTTTCCCCTGTTTTTTCGCGATTTTAATGGTAAGCAATCCATCGCGGTAGGAAGCTCTTGTCTTTCTATCATTTATCGGATGAGCAAATGGAATAGTCCGGCTGACTTGCCTTGAAGAAGTCATATGCATTTCTGTTTTTGCGATATCGTTTTTTTCTGAAGCCATTTCGGTTTTGTTTACTAAGATTGTGAGCGAGTTGTTAATGACATCAATCGAAATATCCTCCTTCTTGATCCCCGGTAATTCTGCTGTCACTATATATTCAGTCGGTGTTTCATTTACTTGTACAGCGATGGAAGACGGGGGAAAGGGATGTTTGAAAAAGTCATCAATGCTTTGCAGGATTCCTTTCACGGGTTTTTCCTGCATCAGCTGGTTCATCGATTTGAACCACTGTTCGAGCGGCTCAGGTCTTTTTGGGCGATCAGGATGGTTGGCTGCCATCGATTCATCCTCCTTTGCAAGAATTCTTATCATAATTTATGTGACAGGGAATGTCCTTGTTCAAGAAGATAGTATTTTTCTTCAAAATAAGAAACGACCCTTTTTGAACACTTTGTGAAAAATGCCTTTTGTGTGATTTGGATCACATAATCCATGTTTCATCCTCTGTATGCTGAACTAGAAAATAAAGCAGAAAAGGGGAATGTACATATGTTTTGTTACCAATGCGAACAAACACCGACAGGAGGATGCAAAGTTGTTGGTGTCTGCGGAAAAGATGAAACAATCGCAAGTCTACAAGATACGATCATTTTTGCACTGAAAGGCATAGCGGCTTATCGAACCCACGCAAATCAACTTGGATTCACAGATCCGTTTGTTGACGCCACAACACACGAAGCATTATATATGACTTTGACTAATTCCAACTTTAATGTCCAGGAACATATTGATATGGCGATGAAGGTTGGTCAATCCGCCGTCCGCGTGATGGAAATGCTCGATGAAGCGCACACTAGCCGTCTCGGCATCCCACAGCCTGTTAAGGTGAGCCAAAATAAGGTGGAAGGCAAAACAATCGTTGTAACGGGGCATAATTTATTCGCTCTTGAAGAATTGCTGAAGCAAACCGAAGGCAAAGGAATCAATATTTACACGCATTCCGAAATGCTTCCGGCTCACGGCTATCCGGCATTGAAAAAATATCCGCATCTGAAGGGGAATATCGGAAAGGCATGGTTTGACCAGCGTCGATTGTTTGAAAAATTCCCTGGAGCAATCCTAGCAACGACAAACTGCGTTATGCCGATCAAGGGTTCTTATGCAGATCGTATGTTTACATACGAAGTAACAGGTCTTGAAAATGTAAGGAAAATTGAAGGTGAGGATTTCTCCATGCTTATCGAAAGAGCATTGGAGCTTCCAGAAGCTAATATGGAATCGGAAGAAACCTTGGTGACTGGTTTCCATCATGAAACAGTGATAGGGTTGGCACCAGAAGTAATCGAAGCAGTCAAATCAGGGAAAATCAAGCGTTTCTTTGTCATTGCCGGCTGTGATGCACCGGGAAAAGGCGGGGAATACTACCGCGAGCTTGCAACATCTCTCCCTCCAGAGGCGGTCATCTTGACAACATCTTGCGGAAAATTCCGTTTCAATGATGTCGATTATGGTATGGTTCCAGGAACCAATATCCCTCGATATCTGGATCTTGGCCAATGCAATAATTCAGTATCAACGGTAAAAATCGCCAAGGCACTTGCTGATGCCTTTGAATGTGACGTAAATGAATTGCCGGTAAGCATCGTCCTTTCCTGGTTCGAGCAAAAAGCTGTAGCGATCCTGCTTGGACTTTTCAGCCTAGGGATTCAGGATATCCGCATCGGACCTAAGCCGCCAGAATTCATTTCTGATGGCGTGATGCAGGTTCTTAAGGACACGTTCAACCTAAAATTGATCACGTCCGCTCAAGAAGACCTGGAAACAATGATGGGTTTAAGCAAAACGGAATAAGATCATGAACGCCCGGGGCAAAGAGCCTCGGGCGTTTTTTCTTGAAAAAATTAGACAAGTTCGTTCAGCAATTTTTCAGGGTCGATAATCAAATTCCCAGCTTCATCCGTGGAAATCAACTCATTTCTTTTCATTTTGGTCAATGTTCTGCTGACCGTTTCCCTAGTAGTGCCAATCATATTGGCTAGATCCTTGTTTGTAAAATCCGTTGTCAATAAAATTGCACCATCAGCTTGCTTTTCTCCGTGAAGCTCCCCAAGCCTGATCAGCAGCTTGATGATTTGTTCATACGTAGTGTTAAGTATTTGAGCTTCCAGTCTTTCTTGTAGGTCGACGATTTTCTCCCCCAGGACCTTGAATAGCTTGATACTCAAATGAGGGTTTTCGACCAGAACCTTTTCGAATTGTGCTATTGGGACAACGACAAGGCTTGCTTCCTCCAATACCTCAGAAAAACCAGGATAACCACCTTTCCTGAAAAAGCCTACATGAGGGAACATTTCCCCTTTCTTAAGGATGGCAACGATTTGCTCCCGGCCATTCGCATCACTTTTATAGATTTTCACCTTGCCATTATTGATAAAATAAACATTTTCAAGTGGGTCACCCTGCATAAAGATATGGCTATTTTTGTTCCATTTCCGCGAAATGGAAATATCAACGATCTTATCTAATTCATGGTCCTCAAGGTCCCTGAACAACGAAAATTTTGCTAATATATTTTTTCTTTCCTGCTTATCCAAATGAAACACCTCAAAATAATTTGCTTTCCTATCATTTTAGCAAAAGGATGCTAAAAAACATATGTATTTCCTACAGAAGCTTCGAGATAAACGCAATGCCAAAAACTAGCAGTTTAATTTAATGATAATTTTCCTTTTGCAACGAACGTTTATTCGCTAAAATAAGGATAACGAGGTGAACGTGATGAAAGTCCGAAAAAGCATGCAAGAGATATTGCAAGAATTAAAGGTTAGTGAATCAGTAAAGAAGAATATCGTCCACTGGCATACGATGGAGGAAAAAGAAGCACAGACCGAAGAAATGCCCGAGGATTTAAGCGGGATCCTGAGAAGTGCACTGGAAAGGCGTGGGATCTCCCAATTGTATACCCACCAGAGGTCATCATACGAACAAATCATGAAAGGACAAAGCATCGTTGCTGTCACACCAACGGCCTCTGGGAAAACGCTGTGCTATAATTTGCCGGTACTGCAATCCATTATTGATAATCCAAATGCGAGGGCTCTTTATATGTTTCCTACCAAAGCGCTGGCACAGGACCAAAAAAGTGAAATCAATGAATTGATCCAGGAGGCGGAACTATCTATCAATAGCTATACATATGATGGAGACACAGCCTCAAATATTCGCCAAAAGGTCAGGAGAGCCGGGCATATCGTTATAACCAATCCTGATATGCTCCATTCGGCAATCCTTCCGCACCATACTAAGTGGGTATCCCTTTTCGAGAACCTGAAATATGTTGTCATCGATGAACTGCATATTTACAGAGGCGTTTTTGGCAGCCATGTGGCAAATGTCATTAGGAGATTAAAAAGAATCTGTCATTATTACGGCAGTGACCCTGTTTTTATCTGTACATCGGCGACGATCGCCAATCCACTTGAACTCGCAGAAGGATTGACCGAGAAAGATATGGTGTTAATCGATAATAATGGCGCCCCTTCTGGAAGGAAGCATTTTTTATTCTATAATCCGCCAGTTGTCAACATTCCACTCAATGTCCGCAGGAGTGCCACACTTGAAACCAGAAAGCTTGCGGGAGAATTCCTGAAAAACAAGATCCAGACCATTGTCTTTGCAAGAAGCAGGGTAAGGGTGGAAATTTTGCTAACTTATCTGCAGGAGCTGGTCAAGCATAAGCTTGGGCCAAAAGCAATCAGAGGCTACAGGGGGGGCTATCTGCCGACGGAAAGGCGTGCGATTGAAAAAGGACTGCGATCGGGAGAAATTTATGGTGTTGTCAGTACGAATGCGCTTGAATTGGGTGTCGATATCGGCCAGCTTCAGGTTTGTATCATGAACGGATATCCGGGTACGATTGCCAGTGCATGGCAGCAGGCAGGTCGGGCTGGCAGACGGCATGGAGAGTCGGTGGTCATCATGGTGGCTAGCTCTAGTCCGCTGGATCAGTATGTCATCCAAAATCCCGACTACTTTTTCAACCGCAGTCCGGAAACAGCCTTAATCAATCCAGATAACCTGATCATTCTGATTGACCATCTCAAGTGTGCTGCATATGAATTGCCATTGAAAAAAGGAGACACATTTGGGGCCGCAGAAATGGAAGAAATCCTCGAATATTTAACGGAAGAGCGTATCCTTCATCAGAACGGAGAGAAATGGTATTGGATGAATGATGCTTTCCCGGCCCATAACATCAGTCTTCGGTCGGCATCTCAGGAAAATGTCGTGATTATTGATCAATCAGATGTAGCCAGTGTAAGGGTAATTGGTGAAATGGATACTTTTTCAGCAATGACCCTGTTGCATGAAGAGGCGATTTATCTCCACCAGGGAGTCCAGTACCAAGTAGAAAAGCTCGACTGGGAAGAAAAGAAGGCGTTCGTCCGGGAAGTAGATGTCGATTATTATACTGATGCCAATCTTGCCGTCCAACTCAGTGTCCTTGAAGAAGACAAGCACAGGGGGAATGAAGAGACAAAAATTGGTTATGGAGATGTAAGTGTAAGGGCAATGGCTACCATCTTCAAGAAAATCAGGTTTGAGACTCATGAAAATATCGGATCAGGTCCCATCCATCTTCCGGAAGAAGAATTGCACACGAGCTCAACTTGGATCTCACTTTCTAAGGAATTTTCCGAGTTTTCCGATGACCGCCTGGAGGAAGGATTGATCGGAACTTCGCAGGCATTGAAGCATATTGCGCCATTATTTGTTATGTGCGATCCTTCTGATGTCCATGTCGTTCCGCAGGTAAAGGCTGCGCATAATGAAAAACCAACAATTTTCTTTTACGATCGTTATCCTGGTGGAATTGGCCTGAGTGAAAAAATCTATTCTGGCATGGAGGACATCTTGAATGAAACGAAACAAATGGTCCTTAATTGTCAGTGTTCAGATGGCTGTCCATCCTGTATCGGAACCGATACAACCTCCAACCACTCAAAAAAAGATGTAGTGAAATTGTTGAATCTGTTTTTAAAAACGGCATTCTAGGAGGAGGGGGAAAATGAGTTTAAAGAACAAATTGAACAGGCTGAAGCCACACATAAAGAGTGAAACGGAGAAGACTGATCCTGTGAATATCATCCAAGAAACAGAAGCGGTTAAGCGAAAAGCCGATCCTGAAATCCCGTTTCTCGACGTCTGGGAGAAAGAACATGTTTTCCCCTTCTATTTTGATGGACAGTACTGCCTAGTAAGGGAAGTTGTTTATCCGCTGGACCACAAGCATGGCCATTACCAGTTCAGAGATCTGTTAAAAGCTATCTCCCTGTGGAATCAGGAACAGACAAAGCATCCGCTTTCTGCGTCCGGCCATCGTGCAGGCGATTTGGTATTTTTTGATACAGAAACGACGGGACTTGGCGGCGGGGCAGGGAATACGATTTTCTTGCTTGGCCATGCGAGTGTCTCAGAAGATTCAGTTAAGCTTATACAGCATATTCTGCCTAGTCCGGGAGCGGAAATCGCGCTTTACCAAAGTTTCTTGCAAAAAGTTGATTATACTACATTGGTTACATACAATGGGAAGGCGTTTGACTGGCCTCAGGTTAAAACAAGGCATACCCTTGTTCGTGACCACGTTCCAAAGCTGCCTTCCTTTGGGCATTTTGATTTGTTTCATGCATCGAGAAGAATGTGGAAGCATAAGCTTGAACGAATGAAACTTAGCATCGTCGAACAGGAAGTACTGGGTCTTGAGCGGAAAGATGATATTCCCGGCTTTCTGGCACCGATGATTTACTTTGACTTTCTGGAAAGGAAAAACCCGGAAGGATTGCTGGGTGTCATCAGGCACAATGAAACAGATATCCTGTCATTGTTGACTCTATATACACATTTAAGTTTCCAGTTGCTCGGATATGACGGATACCAGACCGCACAAGAAACTTATGAGGTTGGACGCTGGTTTTCTTATCTTGGCGAAAGTGAAAAAGCAAAGCAGGCTTTCACTGGACTAATGGATGAGGACAACGCTCAGGGAATTTCTGCAAAGCATGCGCTTGCTTTTGAACATAAGAAGCAAAAAAAATGGCAGGATGCGCTTCCACTATGGAAGGAAAGTGCGGAGAAGGGAAGCTTGATGCAAAGGAGAGAAGCATGCATTGAACTGGCCAAGCATTTTGAACATCGGGAGCGGAATTTCGAAATGGCTTTGAGGTACTGTCGACTAGCTGAAGAGCAGATCAGCGAGAGAAAGCTGGCAACAAAAAAAGACATGCTTTTTAAACAAGAACTTGAAAAAAGGATTCAGAGAATTTCCCGGAAAGCATTTCCCGGGCAAGCGCAGAATTCGTCAAATTGAGCCTGTTTCAACAAGTTTCGCCAGGTTATTTTCAATTGTAACAAAATTTTAACATTTAAATGATCAAAATCTGTATGATCCTGTTGTAAGTATGGTTCGAACATTGTAAAATGTAAAATTGTACGGTGGTAAAAATCAATATAATATTACGGGGTTGGTAAGATGTATAAAGCAGTTTTAGTTCTCTATTTTGTTGTCATCACCCTTATTGCTGTCTTATTCAGCGGGCTGAAGGACAGCTTTTACACATTCCTTTAATAGATTCATAACGCATGCATTGCCAAGTATCTTTCAAAAATAGGTGTTTTCATTAGTACAAGACGCATAACTTCTACATAGGCTGTTAATGTAAAGAATAAGTCTAAGGAAAGGAGTTATGCACTATGCACTGTAAGCCAACGAATGTTTTGCCAACAGTAGTTCATCCCGCTAAGTGCTGTGTGAACAATCAGTTTGTCAATAATGTGGTTCCACATGTTCATCCATCTCATACTACTAATGTAAATCATATTAATTATGACCATGTCCACTATTTTCCGCATACTGAGTCAACAGTGAACCAGGTTACAAACCAGAACTTTTATGGCGGCCCTGGTCCAGTACCAGGCGGAGTAGCTCCAGTTGGTCCAAGACCACGACCAGGATTCGGCGGACCAATGGGATATGGCCCGGGAATGGGATTCGGCAGGTAATAAGAAAAGCAACAAGGGCAGAAAAAGCCCTTGTTTTTTTAAGTGTAAAAAGGGTATATATATTGTTTAAAGCGAATAACTTCAATAAGACGGAGATTGTGTGAAGGAGCAAACCATGGTCAAAGTAGCGACGATATCAGGATATAAACCTTTTGAAATCGGAATATTTCAACCTGACCATCCGGCAGCTGAATACATAAAAACTGCAATAAAGAAAACGATCGTGCCGCTGATCGAGGATGGCTTGGAGTGGGTAATGATCAGCGGGCAATTAGGTGTGGAATTATGGGCGGGCGAGGCTGTGTTTGAGCTTCAGGAATTATATCCCGACCTTAAGCTTGCTGTATTCACACCCTTTCTTAACCAAGAGGAATCATGGAAAGACACAAATAAGAATTGGTATGAATCTATTTTGAATCGAGCTGACCATGTTGATTCGCTTACCAAAAAGCCATACGAAAATTCATGGCAATTCAGGCTGAAAAATCAATTTTTTATTGAGAAAAGCGATGTACTTGTATTGCTATATGATCTTGAAAAGGAAGGAAGTCCCAAATTCATATACGAAACCGCAAAAAAGTTTCAACAATCCAATCCGTATGATATCCAACTAATTACTTTGTACGATCTGCAAATGGTTGTAGAAGAAGAACAATTAAGGCAGCAGGGATTTTAATCAAAAAATCTGTTATGCTTAAATAACCGTAGTCGCCAGTTGAATGTTGCAGTTTGACCAAAAATGAACCGATTCTGTTGGAAATAATTACAGAAAACAAAAGAAAATTGACAAATCTCCTTGTTTTTGAAAAAATAAATAGGAACATAGGGGTATATTGAGGTGAATGGAATGCTATCCGATAAAATACAGTTAACTGCTAAAGATATTTTAGAGAAGGAATTTAAAACAGCCATGCGTGGCTACAAGCCAGAAGACGTAGATAAGTTCCTTGATCTAATCATCAAGGATTACGAAATCATGCAACAAGAGATAGAAGAACTGCAGCAGGACAATCTTCGTCTAAAAAAACAGCTTGATGAGTCATCACGCCGCCCAAGTACACAGGCAGCTGGAACGACAAATTTTGATATCCTGAAAAGATTATCGAACCTTGAGAAGCACGTATTTGGAGACAAACTTTACGATTAATCTAGATTCTGCTAATGTTTGAAATGAATTACCATTGCTTTTTAGACCAAAATTACATATACTATTTTTTGTAGCTGTTAATAACGTTCGGGTAATCGCTGCAGTTCTGCTGCAGAGGAAAGTCCATGCTCGCACAGGCTGAGATGCTTGTAGTGTTCGTGCCTGGCCAATTCATAAGCCAGGGCAGTTGGGCTCACGCTCGGCTGACGGCAGGGAAAATGCCTAAGTCGGCAACGATATGGCATGAATACCTATAAAAGTGCCACAGTGACGGAGCCTTCCAAGAAATTGGAAGGGTGGAACGAGGTAAACCCCGCGAGCGAGAAACCCAAACAATGGTAGGGGCACCTTCCTGAAGGAACTGAACGAAGGGAAGGACAGATGATCTTCATCTGTAGATAGATGATTACCACCGGAGTACGAGACTATTGGTCATTTGCAGTACGATGGCACAAAACATGGCTTACAGAACGTTATTAATTGGTTTGTATGATGGTTAGGAAAGCTCTCCTTTTGCTTGGAGTGCTTTTTTTATGTATATTAATGCTATTAGGCAATACATAAGTAAGTATATTGGTGAAAAAAGGGTGAAATGATGAAGAATTTTGATATAATTGCAACCTCTGCGATGGGTCTTGAAGCAATTGTCGCTAATGAAGTGCGCGATCTGGGATATGATTGTCAGGTTGAAAATGGGAAGATTGTCTATAAAGGAGATGTGCGCGCAATCGCCAGAAGCAATATGTGGCTTCGTACTGCTGACAGGGTCAAAATAAAGATTGGCGAATTTAAGGCATATACTTTTGACGAACTCTTTGAAAAAACAAAGGCACTACCTTGGGAAGAATTTCTGCCGGTAAATGCTGAGTTCCCTGTTTCGGGAAAATCTATTAAGTCTAAACTATTCAGCGTATCCGATTGCCAGGCAATCGTGAAAAAAGCTGTAGTGGAACGCTTGAGAACTTCTTATAAAAAATCTGGCTGGTTGGAAGAAAACGGCCCTTTATTCAAAATGGAAGTCGCGCTTCTTAAAGATGTGGCTACAATAACAATCGATACGAGCGGCAGCGGTCTCCATAAGCGTGGATACAGAGTGGATCAAGGGGAAGCTCCTCTGAAGGAAACATTGGCTGCAGCATTGATCTTGTTGACAAATTGGAATCCGGATAAGCCATTTGTTGACCCGTTCTGCGGATCTGGAACGATTCCGATTGAAGCGGCGTTAATTGGTCAAAATATCGCACCAGGCTTTAATCGGGAGTTTGTTTCCGAAGGCTGGGACTTCATCCCGGAATCCATTTGGGAGGAAGTCAGGGAGGAAGCAGAAGACCTTGCTAAGTATGACCAGCCCTTGGATATCAGCGGGATGGATATAGACCACCGGATGGTGAAGATTGCTGAGGAAAATGCTTTTGAAGCAGGCCTTGGTGATTTGATTTCCTTTAAGCAAATGCGAGTGCAGGATTTTACTACGAAAAAGGAATATGGTGTAGTGATTGGGAACCCTCCATACGGAGAGCGCCTCGGTGAAAAGAAAGCGGTCGAAGAAATGTACAGTCAAATGGGCAAAGCCTTTGCTCCACTGGATACTTGGTCCATTTATATCTTAACTTCAAACGAAAATTTTGAACAAGTGTACGGAAAACCGGCAACAAAAAAGCGGAAGCTGTTCAATGGCTTCATCCGTACAGACTATTATCAATACTGGGGAAAGCGTCCCCTCAGATGAATCATTGATCAAGGGATTAATTTTCAGGAAAAAAGGGTTTGGAATCGTCTCATTCCAAGCCCTTTTTGTATTTTGTTTTTGAATAAAACAGAATATTTGTATGCGATTTTGAATACAATAAATACATATTTGCAATGAATGGAGGGATGGCAATGAATTATTCTTTTATTGATTTCCAGCGTATCTCAAAAGCGCTTTCGTCAAGCACAGAAGCTTTGCGAAATGAATTCCAGTCCGACGATATCCAGCTGGCGGAATTGCAAAAAGCAGAAAGCAATCTTCGCCAAGCATTGTCATTTTGCCTTTCAAATTCTAAATAAAAGCAAAGAAACGCTTGAAACACCAAGCGTTTCTTTTCGTGGTCTCCTTAGAAACCCTGCAACAATTTTTTGCCATCCGCTGTCATCCGATCTGGTGTCCAAGCTGGCTCCCATGTCAATTGGACGTCCGCGTGTTCTATTTCCTCCATTCCTTGTACGCAATACTTAATTCCGCTGACAATGCTGTCATGCAGAGGACAGCCTGGAGTTGTCAATGTCATCAAAATTTTTGCGGTTCGAGGTTCAGGAATGTCAATATCATAAATCAAACCCAAATCCACTACATTAATGTTTAATTCAGGGTCATAAACGGTTTTTAAGTTTTCTCTAATTTTATTTTGTAAATCTGTCATCATGAACTCCTCCTTAAATAGTCAAAACTTTGGCTATGACATAGCTGAACAAAATCACTGCCAATAGAATCAAGCACTGGGCAATATAGAAAATTGGCATTAGTTGGACAAAGAAAGAGAGGATGATCAGCACTGTTCCAACTGTAAACAAAATAAATAAGGGAATTGCCAGCTTTTCATCCATCATATCTTTTAGGGCAGGTACTTGTTTTTTGCCGATTTCCTTGCTATATTTGTGAGTCCACCATAGAAATGGCACGATTTTGTACAAGTATCCGATGATGCTGAATGCAATCCAGGCGATCAAATATAGGAAAAGGATGGGACCAGCGGTTTTTGACAGCAAACTTAGTCCGCTTGCTATAAAAGCAGTCAGGTGGATGACTGCCCCACAGCTAATTGCAAATAAAGCGAACATGAATGGGCGATCTAGCTTCCTTTTTACGCGTTTATCGATCATTTTTTTCACATGCCAGGTGAAAGTCAAAAATCCAGCAAGCAACATAAAAGTTCCGAGGATTTCCAGTAAGTGAGTGCCTGTAAAGAAGGACGCAACCATCAAGATGACTCCGGTTAAGTAAAAGATGTATACATAAACTGCTGGCTTCATCGTAAATCCGTGAGCCAATGAAAACATCGGAACCATTTTATAAGAGAAGCCAAAAATCAGCAATGAGAACCATCCGACAGTGCCAAGGAGAATATGCGTTTTAAAAAAGGCTTGATAATATTCTGATGCAAAACCGGTTTTCATGCTGATTACCAGTGTAATCCCCAATGTTATGGTCAGCAGGAGGGAAAATAAGGCGCTGCCGACAAACAATGTGAGAATATTTGGTTTTGCTTGGCTTCGCAGCGTCATGAACATTTGCACAAGAAACATCAGGATGCCTGTCAATGTTATCATTCCAGGAATAAGAGCATCCTGCGGATGAAGATAAAGTGCCGTTGCAAACGTCACGATTCCCAAAGCTGTAACGGCAAATTGCCAAAATCCAAATTTTTCGCTCCAGATAGTCGTCAGGAAAGCGACAGGAACGAGCTGGTACATCGCGCCCATTGCAACCATCAAGGCCCATCCAAGGACAAATAAATGGGCAGCAGACCAAATGGCGGGCAAACGGAATGTGCCTGTTATCAGCATGTCACCGTTCAGCAGGATCAGCACCTGGGAAGAAATCAATGCAACCATACTAAAGAGGATGAAGGAAAAAGGAAGCTTACTATTAGTCTCGTTGCCACTGCTTTGCTGAACCATTTCTATCACCCCGCTTTTCGGGAAATCGTCACACGATAACTTCCATCATTCTGTTGTTCTGTTAAGTACAAATAACCCCGTTCATCCAGTTGTTCGAACAAAAACATCGGTCTTCGGTCATTAAGGATCGTCAGTGTCTGTCCCTCAGGGAGCTCATCTAGGGCAGCGAGCGTACGGATCATAGGCTGTGGAGGCTCCAGACCTCTATTATCGAGAATCATCTTATTTCCCTCCCGTTTTGGTAAAAACGATTTTATAATGCTTTGCTTCGATCTTTTCAGCTTCGTGATCAAACCCTTTTGCCTTTAAAACTCCATAGAGGGGAACAGGTTTGAATGGGGCATGAAGCACAAGCACATCATTCAAGTGCAACTCTGCGATCGCCTCCATAATTTTCTGGAAAGGCTCCAGTTTGTTATTGATTTCTTCTCTTACATCTAGTTCGATCGTTTTATGTTCCATTGGATTGACCTCCTCGTTACGATATTCGGCATAGTTAAATGATAACCATTTTCAATACTTGCTTCCGTGATGCGAATCACTTTATGAGAGATTTTTTGGTTTTCAAAATAACTCTTGATGCAATTTTT
Source organism: Mesobacillus stamsii (assembly GCF_030814065.1). Lineage (NCBI taxonomy): Bacteria > Bacillati > Bacillota > Bacilli > Caryophanales > Bacillaceae > Mesobacillus > Mesobacillus stamsii. The sequence goes on along the minus strand of NZ_JAUSUN010000001.1, from coordinate 215,398 downwards.
CATGGTCGATCAGGTAGGTGCCATCCAAGTCAAGACTTATACATTCCTTCTTCTTTAAGTAAGTGATCGTCCTGCTGACCGTTTCCCGCGAGGTACCAATCATATTGGCAAATTCTTTATTTGTGAAATGGGTGGTCAATTTATAGCCATATTCCAGTCTTTCGCCATTTGTTTTGCATAGTCTCAGCAGTAGCATAATGATTTGCTCGTACGTATTATGAAGAATTTGTTCTTCCAGACGAGCTTGCAAATCAATGATTTTTTCGCCGAGAACCCTGAATAACTTGATGGAAAGCTCTGGATAGGACACAAGAATTTTTTCGAACTTTGAAATTGGGATAACAATCATCTGTGTGTCTTCCATCATTTCTGCATGTGCTGGATACTGGCCTTTTCTAAAGAAACCGGCATGAGGGAACATTTCCCCAGCCTCCAAAACGGAAACAATTTGTTCCCTGCCAGATGAATCCGTTTTATAAATTTTCACCTTTCCTGTATGAATGAAGAACACGCGGTCAAGCGGGTCGCCCTGCATGAACGCATACATTTTATTTTTAAAAAATCGTGGCTGGGCAATTTCTACAATCGGATCAAGATCCTCAAGAGACAATTCCTTGAAAATTGGAACTGTCTTTAATTGCTGCCTGATCTGTGATAGATGCATATCGATCTGCTCCTTATTTCGGTTTATGTTTCTACTATTAGAATTTATCAACTGCACAGGGAGCGCAAAGTGACCTAAATCATCATTTGAAGTTTTGATGAAAATAATTCTCACTGCTGTGTGAAATATCACACCTACAGCATGAGGTAGTTCACAAACACTATCTTCCTTTCGCTTTATGCTTAGTTTGTAAACCAAATTAGGAAGGGGATGCAGGGAAGATGGAGATCCAACGTGGAACATCCACAAAAGCAGTAGTCAAGAAAAATAGAAACTCACTGCTGAAATCTGTACTCATATTTACTTTATTAGTAAGCTTTACAGTACTCCTGACAGGGGGATACTGGATTTTTAAAGAAATGGCTCCAAGGCCGCTTGAAGTCACGAGTGAAAATGGCGATGTCATTTTCACGAAAGATAGCATTGTCGGAGGCCAGGCGGTATTCCAGAAATATGGCCTGATGGATTATGGCACCGTGTTGGGACATGGGTCATATATGGGCCCAGACTATACGGCAGAAGCACTTAAGATATACACAGAAGCGATGCAGAATTTCAGATCTCAGGAAAAATATCAGAAAGACTTCCATGATTTGAATAAAGATGATCAGTCGATCGTTCGGGAACGAGTCAAGAAAGAAATGCGAGAGAACCGTTATGATTCGGAAAAGGATCATCTGGTGTTGACGGACGCGCAAGTGTTCGGGCATCAAAAGGTTAGGGAGTTTTACCATATTATTTTTACAAAAGGGGACGATTGGGGACTTAAGGCAGGCTTGATCCAGGAAAAACATATGCCGGATGGCGAGCGCGCTTGGGTAGCAAAGGGTGACCAGATGGAGCAGATTTCTGATTTCTTCTTCTGGACAGCGTGGTTATCAAGTACACAAAGACCTGATGATACCATCACTTATACAAATAACTGGCCATATTATGAAGATGCAGGAAACACAATGTCATTCTCGGCCGTCTGGTGGAGTGGTGCAAGCGTAACCTTATTAATTTTCTTTGTAGGCTTGATCCTATTTGTATTCTATCGCTATCATCTTGGTATGAAGGAAGCTTACACGGAGGGGAATTTCCCTACTATCGATTTGAAGAAGCTGCCGCTGACTTCTTCGCAAAGGAAAACAGCCAAATACTTTGCAATCGTATCTGTTTTGTTCTTTGTCCAGTCCATGTTTGGAGCATTATTGGCACACTATTATATCGAACCTGATAGTTTCTTCGGCTTAAAATGGATCCATGACATTCTGCCATTTAACATTACGAAGGGGTTTCACTTGCAGCTTGCTATCTTCTGGATTGCGACAGCCTGGCTTGGAATGGGAATTTTCTTGGCACCGCTAGTTGGAGGTAGTGAGCCGAAGCGTCAGGGATTGCTGGTAGATGTTCTGTTTTGGGCTTTAGTCGTCCTCGTCGCTGGCAGCATGATTGGTCAATGGCTTGGTGCCAATGGTTACCTTGGCAACAATTGGTTCCTGCTTGGGCATCAGGGCTGGGAGTATCTCGAACTTGGCCGTATCTGGCAATTCATCCTCGCTCTTGGAATGCTGATTTGGTTATTCATCGTATTTCGAGGCATCAGAAGTGGATTGAAGCGGGAGTCTGACAAAGGTGGATTGATTCACCTATTATTTTATTCAGCAATTGCTGTCCCAGCATTTTACTTTTTTGCCTTCATGATCAATCCAGGAACACACTATACTTTTGCCGATTACTGGCGCTGGTGGATCATCCACTTATGGGTAGAAGGTATTTTCGAAGTTTTCGCAGTCGTAGTGATCGGTTTCCTAATGGTGCAAATGAAGCTTGTAACAAAGAAATCGACTGTAAGAGCATTATACTTCCAATTGATTTTGTTGATGGGAGCAGGTGTCATCGGGATCGGGCATCACTATTATTACAACGGATCAGCTGAAGTATGGATTGCTTTGGGTGCAGTCTTTTCAGCACTTGAAGTTATTCCATTGACTTTGTTGATCTTAGAGGCATATGACCAGTATAAAATGATGCGTGACGGCGGCGTGGATTTCCCTTACAAAGGCACGTTCTGGTTCTTGATTTCCGTAGCAATATGGAATCTAGTTGGTGCAGGAGTACTTGGCTTCCTGATCAACCTGCCGGCTGTAAGCTTCTTTGAACACGGACAGTTCCTTACTCCAGCGCACGGCCACGCTTCCATGATGGGCGTATATGGCATGTTTGCTGGAGCAGTATTGATCTACTCTTTACGCAATATCGTCAAACCGGAAAAATGGAATGATAATTGGGTGAAATTCATCGTCATCATGCTGAACGTTGGTTTGGCAGGAATGGTATTCTTTTCCTTGCTGCCGGTTGGCTATCTTCAGCTAAAAGAAGCTTTCTTTAATGGATACGCAGCTTCCCGTTCAGCAGCATTCCTGCAGCAGGATACCGTTCAAATGCTGCTGACCTTAAGGGCCATTCCTGACACGATTTTTTTGATAGGTGTAGCAGCCCTGGCAGTATTCAGCATAAAGGCACTTTTCAATCTGCGAAAAGTAACCCACAAAGAAGAAGAAAAGCTCCCGGTTAAAGACCTGGCAGTGGAAGAAGAATAAACTAAGAAACCGCAAAGCAAAAAGGCTTTGCGGTTTCTTAGCTTAATCGCGCTCCGCCCAATGAAGTCAGCAATCGACGGTTCTGACAAACAAAAACATATGCATTTCCGACTATGAGTCTTCTTGGGTATTTTTTTCACATTCAAAACAAAGCAATTTACCATGATCAGATACGCCATTTAAAAAGCCTTCCAGGCAATAAATTTCTTTTCCGCATTCATTACAGCTTCCAACCAGTTCTTTCATGTAGATCCCTCCCTACTAAAATAATTCTTGTTCATGCCCGTAGTTCCTTTATAAATAGAGATATTTTTCTGTTGGAAGCCAGGTAGTTAGCAATGAGGGATGTCATAGGAAAACTGTGACTGCGCTCACTACTTGAGTTGCGATGCAGTCCTATAATGAAAAGGTAAAGGAAAAACAGATTCGAAGGAGAGATGGAAATGACTTTTCATGCAATTATCAATGTTCCAGATTATGCACCAAGAGAAAAACACCCTATTATATTCCAAAACTTTGATTCACTTAAGCCGGGAGAATTCATGCAAATCGTCAATGATCACGACCCAAAGCCACTTCAGTACCAGTTCATGATGGAGCGCCCCGAAGCTTTTTCATGGGAGTATCTCGAAGAGGGCCCGGAAACATGGAAAGTTGCAATTGGGAAAACAAAATAAAGATAATAACCGAAATATAAACTTTGACTCCATTAAAACAACAGGCCATCCTGTTGTTTTTTCTTAATTTCGTGAACCAAAATATCAGAAAAGTATGATAAGATGATGGAGACTGATAAGATGGGGTGAGATGGATGAATGAAGGAAAACAAACAGAAAAAAACTTTTTAGATTATGTAAAGAAAATGGCCGCCTATAAGGAGGCGCTTTCTTTGATTTATTGGGATTTAAGGACTGGCGCACCTAAAAAGGGAGCAGCCCAGCGGTCCGAAGTGATCGGTGTTCTTTCATCTGAGGTATTCAATATGTCAACATCAGAAGAAATGGCATCATACATAGCGAGATTGTCAAATGAACAAAGTCTATCAGAAATTGCTTTCAAGACGTTAGAAGAGTGCAGAAAGGACTATAACCGCAATAAGAAAATTCCTGCAGAAGAGTACCGGGAATATGTCATCCTGCAATCAAAAGCGGAAACAGTTTGGGAAGAGGCTAGGGCTAAGTCCGATTTTGAAATGTTCAGGCCGTACCTAGAAAAACTAGTAGAAACCACTAAGAAATTCATAGAATACTGGGGTTATGAAGGAAATAAATACAATACGTTGCTAGATATGTATGAACCAGGTGTCACTGTTGAGGTTTTAGACCAAGTATTTGGCGACCTGCGTAAGAAAATTGTTCCGCTTGTACAGCAGATTTCAAATTCAACAGTAAAACCTGAGACAGGATTTCTGTTTCGTCATTTCCCTAAAGAAAAACAGCGTGCGTTCAGTCTCGAAATCCTTAAACAAATGGGATACGATTTTGATGCTGGCAGGCTTGATGAAACAGTTCACCCATTCGCGATGGGGCTTAATCCTGGAGATGTAAGGGTTACGACAAAATATGATGAAGCGGATTTCAGAACAGCGGTTTTCGGTACAATTCATGAAGGCGGCCATGCGCTTTATGAACAAAACATATCTGAAGAGCTAGTTGGCACTCCTTTAAGTTCAGGTACTTCAATGGGAATCCATGAATCACAGTCGCTTTTTTATGAAAACTTTGTTGGACGAAATTACTCTTTCTGGAAAAATAACTATAGCTTGCTGCAGGAATATTCAGATGGTCAATTTTCCGAAGTAGGAATAGAAGATTTCTATCGAGCAGTGAATGAGTCTAAACCAAGCTTAATACGGATTGAGGCGGATGAGCTAACATATCCATTGCATGTAATGATCCGATATGAGATAGAAAAAGGCTTGTTCAATGATGAGATTGAAGTAAAGGATCTTCCACAAGTCTGGAATGATAAATATGAACAGTATCTCGGCATCAGGCCAGAAAATGATGCACAAGGTGTCCTTCAAGATGTCCATTGGGCTGGGGGCAGTTTTGGCTATTTCCCATCCTATGCTTTAGGGTATATGTATGCAGCGCAATTCAAACATGCCATGCTCAAAGACTTGCCTGACTATGAGAAACTATTAGAACAAGGAAATCTTCAGCCGATTAAACAGTGGATGACGGAAAACGTTCATAAGCATGGGAAAATGAAAAAACCACTTGAAATATTGACTGATGTAACTGGTGAGGGACTTAATGCTCAGTACTTAGTTGATTATTTATCCGAAAAATACAGCAAGGTATACCAGCTGACCTAAATCAAAAACAACATTTTTTTAAATAAAAGATGGCAGTCGTTTTGCCATCTTTTCTGTGTGGTGAATAGAATTGTCCAGGAAATTACCTTATATCATGATTGCATTTGCAGCGGCGATGTGGGGGCTGATTGGTTTTTTTGTCAAAGGCTTGAATAATGCTGGGTTCAGTGCCATGGAAATTGTGGCCATCCGAGTTTTGACTGCAGCCATTGTGTTGATTTTTGTCGGAATTGCTTTTTACAGAAGCCACTTGAAAATCAGGACAAAAGACTTGTATCTTTTTGTAGGTACAGGAATTCTCAGTATTGTGTTTTTTAATTGGTCTTATTTTACGGCAATTCATTTGATGAATATTCCGATCGCTGTGGCTCTATTGTACACTTCGCCTGCTTTTGTTGCGGTTTTGTCCTTTCTTTTTCTGAAAGAAAGCATGAACTGGAAGAAATGGTTGGCGATTATTATGACCGTCATTGGCTGTACGCTTGCATCAGGCATCACCGGGCAGGGAGGAACGTCTTTTTCAGTCTCAAGTATCCTCATAGGTCTTGGAGCAGGGTTCGGATATGCACTTTACAGCATTTTTGGCAAAGTGGCATTAAGGAGATACCATCCTTTTACAGTGACATTGTATACTTTCCTAGTGGCCTCGGCTGCATTGGTTCCGACCACCGGTATCGTCAGCAAGGCGGCTGATCTTTTCTCTGGGGATGCGTGGCTTTATGCGCTAGGATTAGGGATTTTCCCAACGGTCGTTGCCTATTTTGCATACTCCTGGGGTCTTGAAAGAACAGAAAGCAGCACTGCTGCAGTTGTAGCAACACTAGAACCCGTCATTGCCACGATGCTGGGGATATTGGTGTATGGGGACAGGCTGGGCGGTCTGCAGCTGCTCGGAGCCGCGTTGATCCTCTTATCAGTGATAGCGATCAATCTGTCCGTTCCGAGCAGGAAGAAAAGGCAAGTAACTGGGTGATCCTATTATCGCAGGGTCAACTAGACAAAGGACGACATTATGTGATAAATTACTACAGTGAAACTCCTTTTGAAAACTGCCTATTTATATCGATGAAAAGGATAGAAGTTTTTGCTGTTTTTCGATAGCGAGCCTGGGATAGTGGAAACCTGGTGCTAACGGACAGGAATTCATGAATATGTTTAGGCGGCTGCACGTTATAGACATTTTGGGTGGTACCGCGGAAATCCAGCCTTTCGCTCGTCTTATAGGGATAGAAGGCTTTTTTTATGCAAAAAATTACCACAAGGAGGCTATTATGATTAAGACCGTAGTGAAAGATTTATACAGAAATCAAGCAAGCTTTAACGACAAAACGGTTCAAATAACAGGTTGGATCCGAACTCTTCGCGACTCCAAAACGATTGGCTTTATGGAATTAAATGATGGGACATTCTTTAAGAGTGTACAAGTTGTATTTGAGGATACGCTTGATAACTTTAAAGACATTACCAAACTGCCGATTAGCTCATCTGTTTTAGTAGAGGGGGAATTTATTCCAACTCCAGAAATGAAACAGCCATTTGAACTAAAAGCGACAAAAATTGTTGTCCTGGGATTATCGGCTACAGATTATCCTATTCAAAAAAAGCGGCATACGCTTGAATATTTGCGAACCATCGCTCATTTGCGGCCAAGAGCCAATGCCTTCTCAGCCGTTTTTAGAGTAAGATCTGTACTAGCTTATGCTCTTCACAAATTCTTTCAAGACAAAGGATTCGTCTATGTACATACACCAATCATAACCGGAAGCGATACTGAAGGAGCCGGGGAGATGTTTCGTGTGACATCGATGAACTTGAACGAGCTACCAAAAACAGAGAACGGACAGGTAGATGAAAAGGCTGATTTTTTTGGGAAAGAAACTAACTTAACCGTGAGTGGTCAATTGAATGCGGAAAGCTTTGCTCTTGCATTTCGCAATGTGTATACATTTGGTCCGACGTTCAGGGCAGAAAATTCAAATACTGCACGACATGCCGCGGAATTTTGGATGGTTGAGCCAGAAGTTGCCTTTGCAGAATTGCCGGATATCATGGATCTTGGAGAAGAAATGATTAAGTATGTCATTGAGTATGTTTTTGAGCATGCACCAGAAGAGATGGACTTCTTCAACAGCTTTATTGATAAAACACTTCTGGAAAGATTGGAGAATGCCCTACGTTCTGATTTTGGAAGGGTCACTTATAGTGAAGCAGTTGAATTATTGAAAAACTCAGGAAAGCAATTTGAATACCCTGTAGAATGGGGTACAGATTTGCAAACGGAACATGAACGTTATCTAAGCGAGGAAATTTACAAGCGTCCAGTTTTTGTTACCGACTATCCAAAAGAAATCAAAGCGTTTTATATGAGAGCGAATGAGGATGGAAAAACAGTCGCTGCAACTGATCTTTTAGTTCCCGGAATTGGCGAGTTAATCGGTGGAAGCGAGCGGGAAGAACGAGAAGCGGTCCTTACAGAACGGATAAAAGAACTTGGTATGTCGGAAGAAGATTATTGGTGGTATCTCGAGCTTAGAAAATACGGCGGCACCAAGCATTCCGGCTATGGAATTGGCTTCGAGCGACTTGTTATGTATGTAACCGGCATGAAAAACATCCGTGATGTCATTCCATTCCCTCGTACACCAGGAAATGCAGATTTTTAAATTTCGGCTATGTTAATAAAAACAGGGTATGAAATCGAACGAGATCTCACACCCTGTTTTATTTTGGAAAATGTGGAGGTCCAATGTATCCGGAGACCAATAAATTATCAGCCAAACCAAAAAAGGACCGGGCGCAGTTTGCCCGGTTTTTCTTAGTTAAAAGAACTTGTATCCTTTCGAACCAATTGGTGCATTTTGGATCATATCAATGAATGGAATTGTGTAGGCGAATAAGATCAAAAGTACAGTGATACCGAGCCATAACTTCCAATTTTCAAATACCATCGGTGTTTTTTCAGCCTGATCCGCAACCTCACCAACAGGAAACTCTTCTTCTCCTTTAGGTGCAAAGAAAGCAAGATTTACGAAAATGTAAAGCATCAGGATAATTCCAAGGAATAAAATCGTTCCGCCGACTGCCTGAGCGATCTGATAAGGAATCCACTCAGCAGCTTGCTCAGAACCGCCGTACGTTGAGAAAGAAGAACGTCGCGGTGCACCAAGCAGGCCGGCTGCGTGCATTGCACCTGACATGAAAGTCATGCCGATTGCCCAAACAACGCCCTGGATAATTGCTAATTTATTCATCGCTTTTGTAAGAACTCGGCCTGTCAGGTGCGGCACCAGCCAATAGGAAATCCCGAAGAAAGTCAATACAACAGAGGTTGCAAGTGTCAAATGAAAGTGACCGGTAACCCAAATCGTATTGTGTACCACTTGGTTTAATTGGTTGGAAGCATTGATAATTCCGCCAGCACCAGCAGGAATGAAAGCAAGCATGCCAATGAAGGGAACTGCAAAACGTGCGTCTCCCCAAGGAAGTTTCTTTACCCAGCCAAATAGTCCTGTAGAACCTTTGGAGCGTCCATACATCTCAAACGTCGCAAATAAGGAAAAGGCTGTCATCAATGACGGAATGACAACAAGGAATGTCAAAATCACTTGAAGGAATTTCCATGCTGGATCAATCCCAGGTTCCATCAACTGATGGTGAAAACCTACTGGGATCGAGAACAGCAGGAATAGAATGAAGGACATCCTCGCCAAAGAATCCGAGAAAATTTTTCCGCCAATAATCTTAGGAACGATGGCATACCAAGCCATGTACGCAGGCAATAGCCAGAAATACACAAGCGGATGACCGAAGTACCAGAACAATGTACGGCTGACCAATACATCAACACGATCTACCAGGCCTAATGACCAAGGAAGGAGTTGGAATAAAACCGTTGCTGCGACGCCAATTGTTGCTACAATCCACATAAGTGTGTTAACAAGGGACATAAAAGTCAGCAGTGGACTGGGTTTTCCTGGGTTTGCTTTTCTCCATGAAGTGTAAGCCATAATGATTGCCGCTCCGTCAATCCAACTTCCGATAATCACTAAAGTAAGACCTAGGTAAAAAAGCGCGTGAGCCTGTAATGGTGCATAAAAGGTATAAAGGACTGAAGCTTGGTTAGTAAGGATCATGATGGCTGTCATTATAGTTCCGATGGTCATTGTCCAGAAGCCGATCCATCCGGTTAGGCGCTGTTTTCTAGTGAAGGTCCCCGATGTCTTACTCACAAGTGCAAGCTGAAATCCCATAATGAAGAAAGTTGTTAAAACAAGGCCAAGAACGACGCCATGTAAGGTGAGGATCTGGTAATACCCAGTCCATGTAGGCAATTGAAATTTTCCAGACCGGACTAGTGTCTGCAAAAGACCTGCTAATCCGCCGATGGCAAGGGCGATGAAAGCGACATAAAAGTGCGCCATGGTCAATTTGCCGTCCCGACGGTCCACTTTTGGATTCATTGAATTAGTATTCATTATTCTATCACCTCAATTTTAGACGTCATCGTATGGTGGCCGACGCCACAGTATTCATTACAAACGATCAGAAATTCGCCTGCTTTGTCAAAGGTAGTGACATATTCACTGATGAAGCCAGGCTCAAGCATCATATTAATATTGGTGCCTGCTACCTCGAAACCGTGAATGACGTCTTTCGTGGTAGCAATGACTTTTACTTTCGCTCCTAGTGGCACTTCCACTTTTCCAGGGTTGTAAGAAAAGGCGGAGGCAACAAATACCAGTTCATAATCCCACTCTTTCCCTTCTACCTTTTTCAAGCCTGGTTCATTGAATGGAGCAGTTGTGTCAACGTTTTCAGGATTCACTGTAGCCAAACAGCTAGGAGGTTGGTTTCCTAAATAGAAGGCACTAACACCGATGACCGTGAGGAAAATGATTAAGGTCGTTACCCCGAATATCAACCAGATTTTCTCAAACTTATGAATATGCATAACTTCTTTCTCCCCTTTTGGTGGTCTTAAAAACGATCGACAAACAAGAAAAATACACCTAGCCAAGTAACAATTAAAAAGAATCCTAATAAGAAAACCGATGCAAGTGTTCCTTTCAAGGAAGGTTGATCTTCCACCTTTGTGTGCGTTTTCTTCCCGATTTCAGGTTGAGCCATCCCGGTCCACTCCCTTCGCATAAAATAAAAACTAGCCATTAATTGATAAGTACATTTTCATCATACAAAACAAATTGAAAACGTAAATACGGTTTTGAACAGTTCACAAATTGTTCATACCTGACATATTTACTATGTTAATGGTGAAAGCGCGTCAATACAGTGATTTAAGTCACAAGGTACGACGGGTAAATGTGAATAATCTGTGAAACTATTTATGTGAAAATAGGAGCAAATGAAATTATTCAAAAAACAACTTGTGAAAGGCAGGGCTTGACTTCTAACGGAAAGCAAGTTTAAAAAAAGAGTCACTTTTCCGGTTTTTGTTAATAAACTGAATCAAGAATATTTTTTTGGAAGTGAATTTCATGCAAAAGTATTATTGTGATCATTGCAGGCTGATTTATGATGAGAAAAAGATTTGCCTGAATTGTGGGGAAACAGCTGAAAAACAAATCTTGATTGAAGTGCAGAGGCAACCAGGTGGGAGCAACTAGCATCGAGCAGGGTGCTTTTTTTCCATTAAACTGCATAAGGATGTCTTAAGCTTGCGTTTGGGACAGGCAGTTTGCATCACGAATTGTTCGATACTATGGTAAAATGAAAGCAATTTTATATAGGGGGCTGTTAGGATGTTCTTACCTTCATTTGATTTAAGCAGAAAGACGGCAATAGTCACGGGTGCGGGCCGCGGGATTGGCAGAGCATTAGCGATCGGGCTAGCTGAAGCCGGGGCTGATGTTGCAATTCTTGCCCGGACCGAAAATGATCTTACAGAAACTGCGGGAATCATTGAAAAAATAGGAAGAAAAGCTCTTATACTTCCTACTGATGTTACGAAAAGGGATCAAATACATACGGCGATTGCGGAAATAGAAGCGAAGTGGGGAAAGATTGATATTCTAGTAAATAATGCAGGCATGAATATCCGTTCCAAGGCGTTGGAAGTGACGGACGAGGAATGGCAAAAGATTATGGACACTAATTTGAAATCTGCCTTTATGATCTCTCAAGAAGCCGGCCGTGTCATGAAAAACCAACCATCTGGTGGAAAAATCATTAATATTTCCTCGGTAGCGGGCCAGGTAGCGCTTCGGACAGGTGTCGTATACGCAGCGACCAAAGCCGCTCTCATGCAGATGACGAAAGTGCTTGCAATGGAATGGGGTCAATTTGGCATCAATGTAAATTCCGTTGGACCTTGGTATTTCAAAACACCATTGACTGAAAAACTTTTAGAAGATGAAGCATATGTAAAAGACATCCTCGCCGTTACACCTCTGAAAAGAATCGGTGAGCTGGAAGAGCTAGTCGGACCAGTTGTGTTCCTAAGCTCAGATGCAGGAAATTATATAACAGGACAAACCCTCTTTGTCGATGGTGGAATGACGATTCACGGTTTTTAAAGAAACCGGCCATTGTGATTTTTTCTATTTTTGCTTTTGCTCCGCGACACCACGAATGTTCTTTCGAGCCTGTCAACTGGTAAAGATTTTATAATGTATACGACTCAGCAGCATTGTATAATGAACTTGCACAGCAACTCCTTCAAAACTTAGGCTTCCTCCATATGGGGGGAGTTTTTTTCGTATGCAAGCAATCTTTGTTTGCTTGCATACTCTCAGGGGTAAATGGAAAAAGTAACCGTATATATAGGGGAGGAGAGTATTGTCGTGCCCAGAATTTTGTCGATCGCTGAAGCAGTTCCGCCTTATTCAATAAAGCAGGAAGAAGTCATGAACTTTGCCGAAAAGATATTTAATGAGTCATTTAAGGACATTAACCGGTTATTGACCGTTTTCCAGAATGGTCAAATTGAAAAACGCCATTTTGCCAAGGATCTTGACTGGTTCGAAAAAGACCATACATTTGAGGAAAAAAATGATGCCTATATCGAATCGGCTGTAAGGCTTGGTGCAGAGGCAATCACAAATTGTTTGCATAATGAAGATTTCCTGAAAAATGAAATCCCTTTCGAAGAAATAGATGCTATATTTACCATCAGCAGTACCGGAATCGCAACACCAAGCATAGATGCGAGGATTATGAATATCCTATCTTCTTCACAATATACAAAACGGATCCCGATATGGGGACTTGGATGTGCAGGCGGAGCGGCAGGGTTGTCGCGCGCCTATGAATACTGCCTCGCATACCCAAAGGCCAAAGTGCTCGTGCTCTCCATTGAGCTTTGCAGTCTGACTTTTCAACGAAACGATCGGTCAAAAAGCAATCTGATCGGCACTTCGCTGTTTGCCGATGGAGTTGCATGTGCTCTTGTCTGCGGTGATGATTCTGGCTACGAGAAACTTGCCAAAAAGAATGCGGTCCCTAATATATTCGGAACTCAGTCCACGACGATGCCCGATTCAGAGGACGTTATGGGCTGGAATATTAAAAATGAAGGCCTTTATGTCGTCTTTTCAAAAGATATTCCGACTATTATTGAAAACTGGCTACAGCCTAATGTACTTAGGTTTTTGAACACCCATAGCCTGGAGGTAGCGGACCTTGATCACTTCATTGCCCATCCAGGCGGCAAAAAGGTTCTTGATGCCTATCGTTCCGCTTTGAAGCTACCGGAAGACATGACCAACATCTCCCTTGACGTCCTGAAACAATTTGGAAATATGTCATCGGTGACAATTTTTTATGTGCTAAAAAGGTTTATGGAAACTGCTAAGGAAGGCGATCTTGGCCTCGGCGCAGCCCTAGGGCCTGGATTTAGTTCAGAGCTGCTGTTAATGAGGTGGGAATAAAATGGTGTTTTATCTCTTTGTCGGAATCATCGTATTCCAAAGAATTACGGAACTTTTAATTGCCAGAAGAAATGAATCCTGGATGAAAAGCCAGGGAGCAATTGAATTTGGGCAGGGGCATTATCCAGCGATGGTGGCGATTCACACAGGATTTTTTCTCGTTTTTATTGCCGAAGTAACGCTATTGAATAAACAGTTGTCTGATTATTGGCCTGTATTGTTGACGTTGTTTCTGTTCACCCAAGGTATGAGGATTTGGGCACTTTCTTCTTTAGGAAGGTTCTGGAATACAAAAATTATTATCGTACCCGGAGCACAAGTTGTAAAGAAAGGACCCTATAAAATCATCAAGCATCCAAACTATTTGATCGTAGCATTGGAATTCATGGTCATACCGCTGATGTTTAAGGCCTATATTACGATGGCGCTTTTTACGCTATTGAATATCCTGATCTTGTCTATCAGGATTCCTGTTGAGGAAAGGGCTTTGAAAGAATGTACTAAATACGAAGCTGTTTTTTCAAATCACGGTCGTTTCCTGCCGAATTTGTTAAAGAAGTGTGACAATTAACAGCCTCTCATTGAAAATGATCCTCAATCATGCTATACTTTTCTTAAGATGAAAATAGTTCTCAATTAAAGAACTTTAAGGACGGTGTCGTAAAAATGGTTTCTATGCTAGTAGTTTTAACGATAGCTGCTTACTTCTTCATTATGAAATATGTATTAAGCAATGTTTTAAAACCGCACTGAAGGAAAAATAGCAGAAAAGTGGCAGCCCGGACATCATGTCCGGGTTTTGTTTTGGCCATTAATTTATCTAATAATAGGAAAACACCGAAAAATCGTATAAAATAGAGCTATTCATTATTTTGTCACAAGGAGTTTGAGGAATGGGCCACACTGCACACCAAGAGCAAAAACTTCTCGGGAAGATTGTCTCTCTCTATAAGTTAGTAACTGCGAATCAAGATGGGGAAACTGCGGAAAAAGTGAGAGAACTAGGGAAGAAAGCAATGGAGAAGGAATTTTCAATTGCCTTTTGCGGACATTTTTCTGCAGGGAAGTCGAGCATGATCAATCGATTGATCGGTGAAAATATCCTGCCATCCAGTCCGATCCCTACCAGTGCAAATCTGGTAAAAATAAAGTCAGGCGCAGAGTATGCTAAAGTCTTTTTTCGTAACGGCGGATCTAGACTGTATGCGGCACCCTATGATTATGAAACGGTCAAAAACTTTTGTATGGATGGTAACGAGATACAGGGAATTGAAATCAGTCATAGCGGAGCAGAGTTCCTGCAGCATGCCGCTATTATTGATACACCTGGAATTGATTCAACGGATGATGCCCACCGGATCGCGGCAGAATCAGCTCTTCATCTTTCCGACATTGTTTTTTACGTCATGGACTATAACCATGTACAATCGGAGCTGAACTTCCTTTTTACGAAAGAACTGACCGACGCCGGGAAAGAGCTTTATTTAATTATTAATCAGGTTGACAAGCATCAGGATGACGAACTGCCGTTTGAACAATTTAAGGATAGTGTACAGGCTGCGTTTTCCGACTGGGGAGTAAAGCATTCTGGGATTTTTTATACATCGCTTAAAGTACCTGAATTATCTGTTAACCAGTTTGACGAGCTTCGCAAATTCATCATCGAGCGGAAAAGCAAACGTTCGGAGCTTTTACCTGTTTCCGTCTTTCGTTCCTTAGAAAAGCTGTCAGAGGATCATCTAAGCCATCTAGAACAGGATGTTTCCGCTCAGATTGACCAGTTTGAATCCATTTTAGCAGATCTTGGCGAAAGCGATAGGGAGCAGCTTTCTAAAGAATTAGACGGTATAAGAAGCCAAATTACTAACATCAAAAGGAAACAGGATCCAGAACAGGAATTTAGGGCAGGTCAAAATGACATCCTGAAGAATGCCTATCTGATGCCGTTTCAGACAAGGGAGCTGGCAGAAGCATACTTGCAGTCTAGGCAACCAGATTTTAAAGTAGGCTTATTTTTCTCCAAACAAAAAACGGAACAGGAAAAAGCAGCCAGATTGTCTAGCTTCTATAAAGATCTGGAAGAAAAGGTTCAATCTCAACTTGACTGGCATATCAAGGACTTTTTAGCAAAGCTATTCAGAAAATATCATTTGACACAAGCTGAACTTCAGACAGCTGCCAATGGTTTTAAGATTGATTTCGGGAAAGAACTGCTGTCTGAAGCCGTCAAGTCTGGAGCCAGGCTTTCAGGTGATTATGTTTTAAATTATACAAATGATGTCGCCGAATCCCTGAAAAACCGTGCGCGAAAAAAGCTCGAACCAATTAAAAAAATGTTCCTTCACTCAGTCAAATTACAGGATGATGAGCAAGTGAATGAACTTGTCAGGAAGGAACAGAAATACGGAAAGCTTTTGGATGCGTGGGAAGAATTGTCTAGAATCAGAAGGAAAATTGCCGAGAACAGAAGACAAGTTTCTGAGATTCTTTATGGAGAGGCGATTCAGTTCGAAGATGAGGTGGGAAGCGTTTTTTTTGCAGACGAAGATGAGCCAGAAATGATCAGAAATTTAGTCCGTGGCACTCGTGAACCGCTTGAGAAAAAAATGGATCCTTTACAAGTTCACACAGCTCCAATTGAGCAGGAAGAGCGGGAGGGAGAACAACTTCATCATATCCAACAGAAATTGATTGGGAAGTTGAACTACGCAGCTGATCAGATAGAAGCGATACCCGGACTGAAAAAGATTTCCCGCGAATTAAAAGATAAGGCTATGCGAATAAAAGGCAGAGAATTCACAGTTGCCCTGTTTGGTGCATTCAGTGCCGGAAAATCTTCATTTGCCAACGCGCTTGTAGGGGAGAGGATTTTGCCGGTATCACCTAACCCAACAACGGCCGCGATTAATAAAATCAAACCAGTGACGAAAGACCATCCTCATGGCTCTGTTATTGTGAAAATGAAAACAGATAAACAACTAAAAAATGAGCTGGAGCGATCGCTTAGATTATTTGGCGGATATGTCCGTGATTTCGATGGATCGATCGATCTAATCAAAACTATTAAATTGGATAATAGCGAATATAGTGTAATAGAAAAAACCCATTACTCCTTTTTACAAGCTTTTGCAAATGGCTTTGATCATTTCAGGGACAAATTCGGTGAGCAATTATCCGTTGACATGGATTCTTTCGGTGAATTTGTGGCACAAGAGGAGAAATCATGTTTTGTTGAATCAATCGAAGTTTATTATGATTGCGAGCTGACAAGAAAAGGAATTACACTTGTTGATACCCCAGGAGCCGATTCAATCAACGCACGCCATACCGGAGTTGCCTTTGATTATATCAAGAATTCGGATGCGATCCTGTTTGTCACCTACTATAATCATGCCTTTTCAAAAGCAGATCGCGAATTTCTGCTTCAGCTAGGCAGGGTAAAAGATAGCTTTGAACTGGATAAAATGTTCTTCCTCGTCAATGCGGTCGATTTGGCGAATTCAGAGGAAGAACAAGAGACTGTTCTCGAATATGTGGAAGGGCAGCTTGTCCAGTACGGTATTAGGAAGCCACAACTTTTCCCTGTTTCCAGCTTAAAGGGACTGAAAGATAAATTGCAACCGGGCAGCAGCGGAGACCAGCTCTTTAACTCCTTTGAAAAAGTGTTTTACCGATTCATTGCCAAGGATTTGATGACCATGGCTGTCGAGTCTGCAGAGGCGAAATGGCAGCAGGCGATCAGTATGTTGGAAAAAATAATCCGTTCAGCAGAGGAAGACAAGGCCACAAAGGCTGAAAAACGTCAAAACCTGCTATTCGAAAAAGACCGGATGCTGACTGTTTTAGCCAAAAAAAGCCCAAACATCCTTGAAGAACGCCTTAAACAAGAGGCAGATGAATTGGTTTATTATATTAGGCAGCGTGTATTCCTTCGCTTTGGTGACTTATTCAGGGAGTCCTTTCATCCCGCTCTTTTAAAGGACGATGGACGCAATGTGAAACTGGCTCTTGAATCGGCATTGGATGATTTGATCGAAAGTATTGGATATGACCTTGCCCAAGAAATGCGGGCTACTTCCTTAAGGCTGGAAAACTATATTGTCCATCTGCTTAAAGAGTTTCAGCAAGCAATAATAACGGAACTGGAAAAAATAAATGCTGCGGTATCGATTTCATTAACAGAAAATGGCCCACTATCTGGAATGGAATTTGAGCCAGCATATCAAAGCCTCGACCGTACCATTTTTAAGAAAACGCTTGGATTGTTCAAAAATCCGAAGGCTTTCTTTGAGAAAAATGAAAAAAGATATATGGCAGAGGAACTAGAACGACTTTTACACGAACCTTCGACAGAATATCTGCAGGAAGAGAATTCAAGATTGAAAAATCACTATTTAAAAGAAATGCAGCAGGAGTTTGA
Source organism: Mesobacillus stamsii (assembly GCF_030814065.1). Taxonomy (NCBI): domain Bacteria; kingdom Bacillati; phylum Bacillota; class Bacilli; order Caryophanales; family Bacillaceae; genus Mesobacillus; species Mesobacillus stamsii. The sequence goes on along the minus strand of NZ_JAUSUN010000001.1, from coordinate 197,523 downwards.
AAAAGTACAAAATGATTTTTCTGAACAAATCAATGAATATTTTGAAGGGATTACCGCTTCTCTTGAAGAAAAGTTTTCAGTGGATCTCGTAAAACAAGCACTTACTAATCTTATAGTGGATGAATAACAGTGGAGGAGTGGTTTTTTTTGAAAAATTATGTAGAAGCTGATTGGCTTAGAGAGCATCTTGACGAGAAAAATCTAAAGGTGGTGGATTGCCAGTTCAAGCTTGGCGATCCTGAAGAAGGCAAACAACAGTATGAACAAAGTCATATTCCAGGAGCGGTCTATTTCGATCTAGAAAAAGATTTGTCAGGAGAGGTCCGGGAGCATGGTGGAAGGCATCCGCTTCCTGATTTGCATTTGCTAAAAGATAAACTTGAAGCAAACGGAATAAGCAAGGACACAATCATTGTTGTCTATGATGGCAAGGAAGGTGCTTTTGCATCTAGATTCTGGTGGCTTTTGAAATACATGGGACATGAAGAGGTGTATATCCTAAACGGCGGCTTTGCTTTGTGGGAACAGAAAGGCTATCCTACAGATCAAATCGTGCCAAAATATGCAAAAACAACCTATATCGTAACAGAAGCGAAAGATATGTTGGCCTCCTACGAAGAAATAAAGGATATAGCGCTTAATGGCTCCGGAAACGCAGTCCTGATCGATTCACGTGAAAGCAGGCGTTATAAAGGGATAGAGGAGCCGATTGACAGAATTGCGGGGCATATTCCGACCGCCATCAATAAACCATGGATGGAGAGTTTGGAAAATGGTTCCTTTAAGTCGAGGGACCAACAGGAAAAGCGATTTGCCGAACTGGACCGGAATCAGCCTGTCATCGTGTATTGCGGGTCAGGAGTAACTGCAACTCCTAACTATATCGCCTTGAAAGAAGCAGGGTTTAAACATGTCAAACTGTATGCTGGCAGCTATAGCGACTGGGTCTCTTATAAAGAAAATCCTGTATCAAAATATGATATAATATAAAAGTTGTTTATGGGACACATCACCATCTGTTGACGATAAAAGGTTTGTCAAAAACAAAATAAGGAGGTCCAGCTTTGGATTCGAATAAATCGTCACTAATGCTTGTTGACGGAATGGCTTTGTTGTTCAGAGCCTTTTTCGCGACCGCTGTATCCGGACAGTACATGATCAATTCCAAAGGGGTGCCGACCAACGCAATCCATGGTTTTGTCAAACATTTTGCGACTGCAGTTGGGAAATTTAAGCCTACCCATACGGCGGTTTGCTGGGATATGGGCAGCAAAACGTTCCGCACGGAAATGTTTGCGAATTATAAGGCAAACAGACCTGAAGCACCGGTAGAGCTTTTGCCTCAATTTGATTTAATTAAAGAGGTGGTGGAAGCTTTGGGCGTTCCGAATATCGGCCTTCCAGGGTTTGAAGCAGATGACTGCATCGGTACAATTGCCAAAACGGTCAAGGAAGTCGATTCCATTACCATTTTGACTGGGGATAAGGATATTTTGCAGTTAATCGATGACCGGGTTTCTGTCATTCTTCTGCAAAAAGGGTATGGAAATTATCTAGTCCACAATCGAAATACTTTATTCGCTGAAAAAGGGGTTTGGCCTGAGCAGATGATTGACTTGAAGGCATTCATGGGAGACCCAAGCGATAACTACCCCGGCGTCCGCGGAATTGGGGAGAAAACGGCGATTAAACTCCTTCAGGAACACGAAAATGTAGAAGGTGTGATCACAAATCTGCATCTTTTGACGAAATCACAACGTGCAAAAATCGAGGCGGATTTAGAAATGCTTCATTTAAGCAGGCAACTTGCTGAAATTAAATGCGATTTGCCGATTGAATGCAGCTTAGACGATGCCCTATTCAGAATTGACAAAGAAAAACTTCTTTCTAAGTTCAATGAAATAGAACTGACAGGGCTACATCGACTTTTTGAAAACAATGCAATATACGCATAAGAAAAAGGCTGGATCTGGAAGAACAAAATGCAAAAGAGGTGCAATAAGCACCTCTTTTGCATTTATTTTACTATTAAAATTTACTCTCCAAAAAGTTTTGTTTAAAACTACATAGAAAAGTGAAATAACCCTTTATAGGCTTATTTTCTTATTATGTATGGACAAGAATAAAAGCCATCATTTATCTTCAAAATAACAGGAGAGGTGACGAATATGAATAGAGGCGCCGTGATCGCGATCACAAGTATCGGCCTGGCTCAGGCTTTAAAAATACCAATTCATTATGCGAAAACAAAGGAATGGAGACCAGCTCTATTTTTTGCAACAGGCGGCATGCCGAGTTCCCACTCTGCAGGTGTTTCTTCTTTAACCACGTTTGTTTCCCTTACAAAAGGAGTACGCTCGATTGACTTTGCATTGTCTCTTGTTTATGGCTTGATTGTTATGTATGATGCCCAGGGAATCAGGAGGCAGACAGGAGAACTCACTTTAAAAGTCAATGATCTTGATGAATTAATTGATAAAATCAATGAGGATGACCCAGTGGAGTTCGAGGAAAAGTCCCCGGATCCTTTGAAGGAAATGCTAGGACATCAGCCAAAAGAGGTACTTGGAGGAGCCCTGCTAGGGATGATTATGGGCTTTTCTGGTTATTATTTAACGAAAAAACGCTAGAAAAAGTTCGAATAATGCGGTAAAATTTTACTAGTTACGGCTTGAAGAGAGAGGATTGATTCAGTCAGTGCGAACAGTGGAAGATTATTTGCTTCATTTGAAGAGCAAGGGGTTTCTTTTTCGGGAGGATGCGGTCGGCTTCATTTATTTCGGACAGCAATATACAAATTCAACGGATGAAATCGCCAATACAGCCATCGAAATCACCCTAATGGCTCAAAAGGGTTTTGACGGTAGTTTTTATATTTCATTGCTTGAAACATTCGCTTCTAATAAAATCGCTTCTCGCAAAGCAGCCTGGAAATTAGTCGAAAAAATGGAACTTTTGGCAGTATAACATAACGCCATGCTTTAGTTAACCTACTCGTGCCCAAGAATAGCCGATGAAAAAAGAGGCAATTTCAAAGCGTCACGCTTTGAAATCCGCCTCTTTTTTCACGAATAGCCTTCTGATAATACTCTCTAATTTTCCAGCAGGCAATTCAGCAAAAATCATGCCAGCAACAATCAACACGCACCCAACAAGGGCGCTATTTGCCAGGCGTTCGTCTGCCCAGAAATAAGCTGTAATGGCAGCAAAGACAGGTTCCATCGCAAAAATCAAAGCAACCCGTGTCGCTGTTGTATGCTTCTGGAAATTTGTCTGGATGAAAAATGCTAATGCAGTTGCAAGAATAGATGTAATCAATAATGCGGTAATTACATTCGTAGAAAAAATGACCTCTGGTTGAAAAGCTCTTTTCCAGTCTTCAAACAGGATGGCAGATCCTGCAGAAAGAACGGCAACAGTCAATATTTGTACAATCGTCAAAAGAAGAGTAGGATAACTGCTTGAAAATTTTCCGGTAAACACGATGTGCAATGCAAAACCAGCTGCGCAAATCAAGACAAAGGCATCCCCAATATTAAGACCCGACACATCTGACATAGTTAAAAGATAAAGGCCAATCGTTGCTGCAAAAACGCCCGCGATGGAATTCACACTTGGGCGCTGCTTTAAAATCCCAAGCATCAATAAAGGAACGAGTACGACGCTCAGTCCGGTAATAAAACCAGCTTTTGAAGAAGTGGTATACAGAAGACCAAGTGTCTGAAAAGCGTAGCCAATAAATAACCATACCCCGAGCATTATCCCTGATAAAATCAATTTCCTATCAAGTTTTTGAAGGAGATGCTTTTCAAAAATGAGCAGCCAAAGTCCTAGGATGATTGCAGCAACGGAGAAGCGAACGGCATTAAAAGAAAGTGGCTCCAGAAATGCGATCGCATTTTGGACAAGCACAAATGTCGTTCCCCATATAAGAGCTACAAACAGTAAACTTAGATCGGCAAAAGTGGATGTTTTCATTTCATTTTCGGTCCTTTCGTATCGCTGCCCCTGATTGCTTTTCTGGCTAATTCATCAGCTGTTTTGTTTTCGCTCGATGGAATCCATTTCATAAAAAACAAATCAAATTGCCGTGTAAGCACCAGAGCTTTTTCTAAAAGCGGGGAATAAAGCTTATTTTTAACGAATTCTTTCTCCACTGCAGCATTTACGAGCTGGGAATCAGTTCTGAATGATACAACCTTAAAACCCTTCTCCAAACAGATTTCCAAAGCTTTTATAAAAGCATGATATTCCGCTTCATGGTTTGACATTATGCCAAGCGAGAGGGAATATTGAAAAACTTTCCCTTCTCCTTTAATAAATATGCCAGCACCGCTACGCCCTGGGTTACCAGCACTTGCCCCATCGATATATACCTCATACAAAATCGACCACTCCCGAATTATTTGTACAGATAACAAATAGTGTATCATAATAGTTTGGATTATGTAACCATTGTAACGGATAAGAAAAATGGGTAAGATAACTAAAAAAGGCGGAGAAAGTTGGGAAAATCTTGAGATATAAATTGGAGTGGGAATATAAAACTAAAGGCGTGGCTCCGATCCTGTTCAGTTCTGATTATCTGGAAGGAGAGCATGCGCTCCAGGCTGGTGAGGAGCTTGAAAGATCTGGAAAAGCATTGGGGATTTTGTTTACTGATGAGGTTGGCTCCGCCTGGTCTATCAAAGAAATGCGTAAGCTTCTTACAGTGGTGGAAGAAGAGCCTCATAACCTGACTGTTTATTTTGACGGAGGCTTCGATAACACCCATAATAAGGCCGGCCTTGGCACCATCATTTATTATAAACAAGGAAAAAAGAAATACAGACTGCGTGCAAATGAAGTATTTGATGAGATCGATACAAACAATGAAGCAGAGTATGCAGCACTTTACTTTGCGTTAAGCATTCTTGAAGAAATGGGTGTCAGGAACACATCATGTGAAATAAAAGGGGATTCCCAAGTAGTGTTGAAGCAACTCGAAGGGGAATGGCCTTGCTATGAAGAAACGCTCAACCGTTGGCTGGACCGAATCGAGAAGAAGATTATCGAGCTTGGCTTGCATCCTAAATATTATCCAATAGGAAGGAAAGAAAATAAAGAGGCTGATAAGCTGGCAACCCAAGCATTGCAAGGGAAAATGATCAACAGCAAAATGCAAATAATCTAACCGGGAGGGAGAAATGATTGACTCGAAATGAAATACTTGTTGAGGTAGAAACATTGTTAACTACCTATTGCAATGGATGCTTCCTTAAAAAATATCATCGGCAAGAACAAGGAAAAACATTTGCCCACCGGTTTTGCATAACAGAATGCACCGTCGGTGAGAAAATAAAAAAGTGTGGACAGAAATTGTGATCATGGGTCTCTCACTAAAAATCAAAAAGGCTGGCGTCAAGCGTCAGCCTTAAACTGTTGGAATTATAGTTTCACTACGTTAGCTGCTTGTGGTCCACGGTTTCCTTCGACGATTTCGAAAGATACTTCTTGGCCTTCTTCTAATGATTTATAGCCTTCACCCTGGATGGCTGAGAAGTGTACGAATACATCGTCTCCGCCTTCTACTTCAATAAACCCAAAACCTTTTTCATTGTTGAACCATTTTACTTTACCATTTTGCATGTTAAACTGTCCTCCTATGCCTTTCGTGACACAAACTCTGCGTCAAGCTGAATAGTCTCATCTAATTGGCTACACTTGCATCTATTGCGCGGCAAATATATCCTCTTACATGATGTCTTAAATATACAATATTAGAATAATCGTAGTCAAGGATGCAAACGCTATTACCCTATAAATTTTCTTAAAATTTTATGAATTATAAATAATTGTCACGCTTCCTCTTTTCGGAAAAATTTGTTATTATTTTCTTATACGAACAGCAAACAATAAAAGCAGGCTATCCTATTTAGTCAAGAGGGGGGTATTATGAAGAAGACCACTCCATCAGCGTTAACGTCCTTATCTGATTATCAAATTGAGAAATTACTGGATACAATCAGAAACGGGAATACCGTTCAGGACCCTACATCACAGACGGGAATAAAAACGAAAATCAAGGATATGAACAAGATGCTTGACGCTGCTTCCGTTCAAATGGAAGAAATATTCGATGTCGTCGCAAAGACTGGTGTTATTCCAATCTCGGAAATCAAAAATGAAATCATGCCTGCAATCAGACAGGCAGCAGAAATACCCCATATTTATCACCTTTTTTATGAACTTAAATCAAAAGATGAATATACTTATAGACATACTGTCTGTGTCGGTATTATTTCAACATTATTAGGGAAATGGCTTAATTTGAATCAGTCCGATTTGAATGATCTTTCGCTCGGAGCCACCCTCCATGATATTGGCAAGGCGAGAATACCTGCTGAAATTCTCAATAAGCCAGGCAGGCTGACACAGGAAGAGTACTCTGAAATGAAACGGCATACCGCATATGGATACAGGCTGCTGAAGGATATTCCAGAATTGAATGACAGGGTTGCTCTCATCGCACTTCAGCACCACGAACGGGAGGATGGAGGTGGTTATCCATTCAGTCTCCCGAGCAATAAGATTGATAACTTTGCCAAAATTGTCGCAATAGCTGATGTCTATCATGCCATGTCGTCTTCAAGGGTGTACCATCAGGCAGAACCATTCCATATAGTCATTTCTCAAATGCAAAACGATGTTTTTGGTAAATTTGATCCAAAAATCATGCTCGTCTTTTTATACAGAATTATGGACAGTCTTGTTGGCAAACGCGTCCTTTTAAGCAATGGAGAAGAAGGAACAATCCTTATGGTCGATAACTATGAACCATTGAAGGCTCTCATCAAGACGAAGGATTCGCTAATTGATTTGCGCCTCGACCGTGGTTTGAGAATTTCACGTGTCTTACATGATTAAGTTCTCTCTTATTCAAACCAATAAAATAAGTTTTTACAGGCAGCTGAGCAGCATCTGCCTGTTTAAGCGTATAAGTGCTGAGATAAAAGTCCTTTACGCTCTTATTGAAAAAAAGATAAAATAGAGATTAGTATAGTTACGTTCTTATAAAAGCTTTTCAGGAGGAAATTATGAAGGTAATCGTTGCGGAAAAGCCTGATCAGGGCAGAACCCTAGCCTCCGTTTTTACAATGAAGAAGAAGGAAGGATACATTGAGATTCTTCCAAATGAAATCTTTCCGGATGGCGCGTATGTATCGTGGGCAATCGGTCATTTAACGGAGTTGTCCGCGCCCGAACAGTACAACCCGTCATGGAAGAAGTGGTCACTGAATACATTGCCGATCATTCCCGACCAATTCAAGTATGAAGTTGTAAAATTGAAAGCGAAGCAATTTAATATTATTAAAAAATTAGTTTCGGACCCTAGGGTAACCGAAATTATCCATGCCGGTGACGCAGGACGGGAAGGAGAGTTGATTATCAGAAATATCCTTCGTCTCGCAAATTGCACGAAACCGATGAAACGGCTGTGGATCTCCTCCCTTACCCCAAAAGCAATAAAAGATGGCTTTCAGAAACTATTAAGTGAATCAGATACAAAAAATTTGTATTATGAAGCCTATACGCGCGCTTGTGCTGACTGGGTTGTAGGCATGAACGCCTCAAGACTGTACACTCTTTTATTGCAGCAGAAAGGGTATTCAGATGTATTTTCTGTCGGAAGGGTCCAAACACCCACGCTTACTCTGATTGTAAAACGAGAGCTCGAAATCGAAAATTTTGTCTCAGAACCTTTCTGGGAAGTAATCGGTAATTTCCGAATCAACGGAAAGCAATACACTGGCAAATGGGAAAAAGATGGTGACTCCAGAATCAAAACAAAGGAAATGGCTGAAAAAATCGCTGCATTTTGCAACGGTAAACATGCTGAAGCAGCAGAAGTTCATTCTGAGAAAAAAGAATTCCTGCCGCCATTATTATACAATCTTTCAGCGATTCAAGCTGAAGCAAACAGGCGGTTTAAGATGTCGCCGAAAAAGACGCTCGACATTTTACAAGGACTCTATCAAAGAGGGATCGTCTCTTATCCCCGTTCCGATTCCAGGCATGTAACTCCAGGTGAAGCGGAAGGCTTTCCAGCTATCCTGAAAAAACTCCAGGTGATTCCTGATTATCAAACATTATTTCCACTGCCAGTAGAATCCATTAAAAACAACAAACGATATGTAAATGAAAAAAAGGTGACGGACCACTATGCCATTATTCCTACAGAGCAAGTTCCCAACTTAAACAGGCTGTCGGGAGAGGAACTTAAACTGTATGATTTGCTTGTACGGACGCTGATTGCTGCTCACTATAGTCCTTATATAGCGGAGTATACGACGATCAAGACGGTCGTGGATAGCAGGGCTGAATTTATTTCGAAGGGGAAAGTCCAGCTTGATGAAGGCTGGAGGAAGGTGCTGCCGCAAAAAGACGCAGACAAAGAACCGGAGCTGCCTGCAGTTCAGCAGGGGGAAACGGGAATGGTCATCCACACAGAGGCAAAAGAAAGCAAAACGCAGCCGCCAAAAAGATTGACGGAAGGACAGTTGATCACTTTGATGAAAACGGCAGGCAAGCATATTGAAGACAAGCAATTGGAAAAGGTGCTAATGAAGGCAGAAGGACTTGGAACCGAAGCTACGCGAGCAGGAATCATTACCATGCTAAAAGACCGTGCCTATATCGAGGTCCGCAAAAATCTTGTTTATGCCACGGCCAAAGCAAAAATACTCGTCACGGCAGTTGGCGGACAAGTGCTTGCTTCACCGGAAATGACAGCGAAATGGGAAAAGCGGCTGCACGAGATCGGCGAGGGGGAAGCATCGCCGAAACAATTTATCGAACAAACCTCAAAAATGATTAAGCACTTGGTTTCGGAAACGACGGAAGGATCAGCAGGCTGGACATTTTCAGAGGAACTTACCAATGCCTTTGTGCCTGGTAAAATAGGTGGGAAATCAAGGCGTGTAACGAATTTGGGAAAATGTAAAAAATGCGAGGGTACAGTCTTAGACAAAGGTACGTTTTATGGCTGTTCCAACTATCAAAAAACGAAATGCAATTTCACCCTATCCAAACAGGTTCTTGGCAAGACAGTGACGCAAAAAAATATAAAGAAGCTGCTCGCTGAAGGAAGTACGGATGTGATTGAAGGCTTCCAAAGCAAGGATCGAACTTTTAATGCAAAGCTATATTGGGATGCGCAGGAAAAGAAACTGAAATTCGAGCTCGCTCACCAGGCTGTCAATCAAAGAGAGTAGTGCCTTGTCACCGATGTTTATCTGCAGAATTTTTTTAAATACAAAACACCTTCCAGTATTGGTAGGTGTTTTTGCGGTTAGTATATTTCCGGATTAGTTTGAAAGTCAGAACCATCTGCTGTCAGTAGGGAGGAGTTCCCATTGGTTTCCTCCATTATATTTACTCCAGAAATATTGCCGGTGGATACTTCCATTAACGCTTTGCGATAAGAGATGATCCTGCCGCTTGAAGTCTGGAAGCTGATAATCTCCCCAACATGGTTTTTATGTACCGCGATTAGCTGTTCTTGCTGCAATTTAATCTCTCCTTTCACCCTCCTAGTCTTACACTTTCTCCAAAAAATAAACGTAACGGGAATTCTGTCGTACAAATACAGGACTTCCAAGTTCCAAATGCGATAAATTCGAGACTTTCAGAAATAAGAAAAACCGGGCTGTTTCGCCCGGTTTTTCTTATTTCCATTCAAACGGCGTTTCCTGGTACACATAATAATTGAGCCAGTTAGAAAAGAACAAATGAGCGTGTGATCTCCAACGGTTAGGCGGTGTCTTTTCAGGATTATTGTCTGGAAAGTAATTTTCAGGGACATGGATATCAATACCTCTAGCTTTGTCCCTTGAATATTCCTCAGCTAAAGTGGTAGCTTCGTATTCTAGATGTCCTGTAATCATGATTCTGGTACCATCCTTGCTGGAAATAATCAAAGGGCCAGCTTCATCGGAAACTGCAAGTACTTTTAAATCAGGATGATCGTTGAGTGCTGCTATTGACAGCTCAGTGTTACGTGAATGAGGAGCTGGAAACTCATCATCAAATCCTCTTAACAGCTTATCCGTCTCATCAAGGACACGGTGAGTGAAAATACCTGAACACTTTTGCGGCAGAAGATATTTGTCAATGCCATAGTGATGATACAAAGCAGCCTGGGCACCCCAGCAAATATGCAAAGTCGACGTCACATTCTCCTTTGTCCAGTCAAGGATTTCTATTAGTTCATCCCAATAGTCCACTTCTTCGAATTCCATCAGTTCAATTGGAGCACCAGTAATGATCATGCCGTCATATTTTTTTGTTTTTACCTCGTTGAAGGTTTGGTAAAACTCCTCCAGATGGTATGCGGAAGTGTTCTTTGAATCGTATGTAGCTGTTTTCAAAAAATGGATGTTTACTTGAATCGGCGTGTTTCCAAGCAGTCGAAGCAGCTGTCTTTCTGTCTTTTCCTTCTCAGGCATAAGATTCAGAATCAAAATATTTAATGGGCGAATATCCTGCCTAGAGGCCCGGTTCTCATCCATGATGAAGATGTTTTCTTTTTCCAATATTTCTTTCGCTGGCAAATGCAGCGGGATTTTAATTGGCATAATATACCCTCTCTTTCAGCAAACTAAAGTCAGTAATTTTTATTATAGTCTGAATTCTTTTATGGAGCAATTGGTTAAAGAGAAAATTTTATGACAAAATGATATTTTTTAGCTGATCGGAATTACCTGGTGGTAAAATATAAGATGGTAAGGACATAGATAATAGCTGGAGGGATTGGGAATGGAAACGAAGGTTCAAGTTAAGTCAGATATTGAAATTGCCCGTGAAAGCCAAATGGACCCGATAGTTGAGATTGCAGCGAACATAGGACTTTCTGGCGATGATATCGAGATGTTCGGCAAGTATAAAGCAAAGCTGTCTACAGAAGCTTTGACGAAATTGAAAACAAAGGAAAGCGGCAAGATTATTCTTGTTACTGCGATTAATCCAACTCCCGCTGGGGAAGGAAAATCGACAGTGACGGTCGGACTCGCCGACGCTTTAAATAAGCTTGGACAGAAAACAATGATTGCGATGCGAGAACCATCACTCGGACCGACGATGGGGATCAAGGGCGGCGCAACAGGAGGCGGTTATGCACAAGTGCTTCCAATGGAAGATATCAATCTACACTTTACTGGCGACCTGCACGCCATAACTACAGCCAACAATGCACTGGCTGCTTTGATTGATAATCATCTTCAACAGGGAAATAAACTGAATATTGACCAACGCAGAATCGTCTGGAAGCGGGCGCTTGATTTGAATGACCGTGCCCTGCGGAAGGTGATCATTGGACTTGGTGGGCCGCTTCAAGGAGTACCGCGGGAAGATGGATTCGATATCACGGTAGCTTCTGAAATTATGGCAGTGTTATGTCTTGCAAGCGACCTGAAGGACTTAAAAAGACGTCTATCCAAAATGGTTATAGCCTATAATTTTGACAAGCAGCCAGTTACTGTCGGTGATCTAGGAGTGGAAGGCGCACTGACGCTTTTGCTGAAGGAAGCCGTTAAACCCAATCTTGTCCAGACGATTGAACACACTCCCGCATTGATACATGGCGGCCCATTTGCTAATATTGCACATGGCTGCAACAGTGTCATCGCAACAGAAGCAGCATCAAAGCTAGCAGATTTTGTGGTAACCGAAGCGGGATTTGGTGCAGACCTCGGAGCTGAAAAATTCTTAAATATCAAAGCAAGAACTCCCGGAATCGATCCATCAGCGGTTGTCATCGTTGCTACCATCCGGGCGCTGAAAATGCACGGGGGTATGAAGAAATCAGACTTGAAAAACGAGAATATACAGGCCATACAGGCTGGTTTTACAAATTTGCAAAAGCACGTGGAAACGATTGCGAGCTTTGGATTGCCGTATGTAGTTGCAATTAATCGTTTTATTACCGATACAGAACTCGAAACAAATACACTTCAGGAAATGTGTGAGAAAGCAGGCATACCAGTTGCGTTGACAGAGGTTTGGGAAAAAGGCGGTGCAGGTGGATTAGAGCTTGCTAAGACTTTGCTCGATGTGATAGACAAACAGGAAAATAACTTTGCTCATCTTTACGATCTTTCCGATTCGCTTGAGGATAAAATCAAGAAGATTGCAACTCGGGTTTATGGTGCAGCTGGAGTCGAATTTTCACCAAAGGCTAAGAAACAACTCTCGGATTTTGAGGAATTTGGCTGGGGTGTGCTGCCAATCTGTATGGCAAAAACGCAATACTCTTTGTCAGATGATCCGCAAAAACTTGGGCGTCCATCCGGATTCACCATCGCAGTAAGAGAATTGAAACCATCCGTTGGAGCAGGATTCATTGTTGCCATGACAGGGGAAGTGATGACGATGCCTGGACTTCCTAAATTGCCTGCTGCACTGAATATGGACGTGGATGAAGATGGGAATGCGGTTGGCCTATTTTAGTCATCCTAATCAAATATGCCAGCCTTCCGTTTGGGAGGCTGGTTTCTAACTTTCGGAACTTGGATTGGAGGGAGCATTTTGTTTGACCCAACAGCCTTTGAAAACATTAAAGTTGTAATCGAAGGAGAAATATATGATAGGGATTTGAGCGGAAAAATCAAGGTTGTTGATCGGAATGACTGGATCAATACGGCTAAGCTGTCGCGAAAGTATGAAATTACTTTTACAGTGAACGGCTACAAAGAAGAAGAAATCGCAGCAATTCTGACTTTGGAGGCAGGTTTGGAGAACCTTTCCGCTGAATTATTATCAAGCGGAAAGGCGAATCATCTTGCTGGATGCATAGTCGATATATCCTTTTCATTGCTGCATCGAAATGAAAAGCTTGTTTTTCAATCTATACAGGAAGATCTGGAAGAGATCTGGGGAAAGGACAGGGAGATCGTCCAATTTATCAAGACTACCCCTCTCGCAAAAAGTCAATTGGTTAGAAATTTTTCTACAGTATCATTTAACCGCCTTGTTTATGAGGAGCAGATGGATGATTTAACTGAAATGATTGACTATATGATTGACTCTTTGAAAAAACTAAAAAAATTATTAGTTGTATAATAATTCTTGCTTTCCCAGGCAGGAATTTTTGTTTTGTTTTCAGAATAACCTAGTATAACCTACTTCGTAAAATATTCTCGGATGTAAGGAAAAAATAGAATTTTGGGGGGATTGTATGGGAAAAATAGCTTGGGTTACAGACAGTACTGCCTATCTCGATGAGGACTTGCTGAACAATCCTGACGTCTACCAGGTACCAATGACGATTGTTTTAGATGATGTTGAATACCTGGATGGCAAGGACTTAACTGCCAAAGAATTATACGAGAAATTAAAGTCAGTGAAAACTCCACCAAAAACGTCCCAGCCGCCAGTTGGTGTTTTTATGGAATTATATGAAAAACTTGAGGGGAAATATGATCTGGTTTTCTCCGTTTTGATTTCCTCGAAATTAAGCGGAACAGTTGCATCCAGTGTACAAGCAGCACAAGCTGTAAACATACCTGTCATCACTATTGACTCAAAAACGCTTACCTATCCGTTGACATCGCTCTTAAAAAGGGGGATTATTTTGGCTGAGCAAGGTGCAGAGGCTGAGGAGATTAAGGAACAGCTTGAAATCATTCGTGATTCAAATGAAACCTATGTGATGATTGGCAGTCTGGAACAGCTGCATCGCAGTGGAAGAATGTCCGGGCTGCAGTTTTATCTTGGCAGCATGCTCAACATAAAACCAATCATCAGCATTGAAGACGGTGCGCTGAAAACGAAGGAAAAGGTACGTAGTGACAAGAAGGCTCGCGAAAAAATATTTGAATATTTAAAGGCCTCCCATAAGAAATTCGGAGTAAGCGAAGTATTTATCCTCTATGGACTTCACAAAGAAACTGCAGATGAATGGCAAACTCAGCTAGAAGGAATATTCCCGGATATTCGATTCTTTAGCTGCCCGATTGGAGCAGTAATTGGCGTCCATGCCGGTGAACACACGATCGGAATCAGCTGGAACACCTTCAAAAAATAAGTGCTATTTGGCACTTATTTTTTTTGCCTAGCTCCGCCATTCCTTTTACTCTATTGCCAGCGGAGGAGTATGGTAAAATAAGTTCGACAGGAAAGTGGGTGCACGATATGAATGAGTTGATCAAAATCACAGAGGAATTTGTGAAAAATCAGCTGAAGGGAGATTCTTCTGGACATGATTGGCATCATATTGACCGGGTTAGGAAGAATGCCCAGCTGATTTGGCGCAAGGAACAGCAAGGGGATTGGTTTATCATCGAAATGGCTGCCTTGCTTCATGATATACCGGATGATAAATTGAATGAATCGGAAGCAGCCGGATGGGAAAAGCTGGATTCGTTTTTGCAAAGCATAGAATTAGATCGTGACACAGCTTCAAAAATTAAGAGCTGTATTTCAACGGTGTCTTTTAAAGGCGGAAGGCAGCTTGAACTCAACAGCATCGAAGCAGAAATCGTTCAGGATGCAGATCGTCTTGATGCCCTTGGTGCTATCGGGATTGCGAGGACTTTTGCTTTTGGAGGCAAGAAAGGCCATCTAATTTATGAACCGAATTTTAGTATCAGAGGAGAGATGACACTTGAAGAATACAGAAATGGCAACAGTTCTTCGGTCCATCACTTCTATGAAAAGCTTTTGAGGTTAAAAGACAGGATGAATACAGCGCATGCAAAACAATTAGCTGAGGAAAGGCATCGGTTTATGGAGGTTTTTCTGGAACAATTTTATAGTGAATGGAATGGTACGGCATGAAAATGATCACGATTGAAAACGTGACAAAGACTTACGGAGAAAAAGAACTGTTCAACAGCATCAGCTTTACAATCGGCGAGCGGGAACGCATTGGATTGATCGGAGTCAACGGTACCGGAAAATCCTCTCTGCTGCGGATTGTAGCAGGGATGGACCAGCCGGACACTGGAGAGTTGTTTCTGGCAAAAGACTATAAAATATCCTTTTTATCGCAGCAGCCTGAAATGGATCCGGAAAAAACAGTCCTTGATCAGGTGTTCAGCGGAGAAGCTCCAATCTTGGAGCTGCTGCGCCAATATGAAATGATTCTTGCAGAGTTAGGTCGAAAGCCAGATGACTTAGCAATTCAGCAACGATTTTATGAGTTGCAACGGAGAATGGACAGTTCTGATGGCTGGGATGCCAATACTGCAGCAAAATCGATTTTAATGCAACTTGGGATTTCGGATTTTACCCGAACAATTGCGGAGTTATCCGGTGGTCAGAAAAAACGTGTCGCACTCGCACAGGTATTGATTGAAGCTCCAGATCTGCTGATCCTCGATGAGCCAACCAACCATCTAGACTATGAAACAGTCAAGTGGCTGGAAGATTATTTATCCCGCTACTCTGGATCCCTTTTACTCGTTACCCATGACCGGTACTTTCTGGATAGAGTGACGAACAGAATTTTTGAACTGGACGGAGGAAACCTTTACAGCTATAAAGGCAACTATGCCAGTTTCCTGGAAGCAAAAGCGATTCGCGAGGAAAATGAAGCAGCCACAGTTGAGAAGAAGAAGAACCTGTTCAGACAGGAACTGGAGTGGATCCGGAGAGGAGCAAAGGCTAGGACAACAAAACAGAAGGCGAGAATCCAACGTTTTGATCAATTGGATGAAGAAGTATCAAATGGAAAGTCAACTGAAAAACTGGATATCTCTTTAAGTGGGAGCAGGCTTGGAAAACAAGTACTTGAATTGAAAGATGCTACCAAAAAATACGAGGACAAACTTATTCTTAACGATTTCCATTTGCTCGTGAAGCCGGGTGACAGGCTGGGAATTATCGGCCGAAATGGAACAGGAAAATCGACTCTACTGAATATCCTGTCGGGAAGAGTTGATCTTGATTCTGGCGAAATCATCACGGGCCAGACAGTTAAAATTGTCTATTATACACAAGAAAATGAAGACTTGGATGAGAATAAAAGGGTCATCGAATATCTGAAGGAAACGGCCGAAATGGTCCATACAACCGATGGAAAAATAATTTCGGCGGCACAAATGCTTGAGCGATTCCTATTTCCGCCATACGCACATGGTACCTTGATCAGAAAGCTTTCAGGTGGGGAGAAACGTCGGCTCTATCTGTTAAAGCTGTTGATGGAAGAACCGAATGTGCTCCTGCTCGATGAACCTACTAACGATCTGGACACACAGACTTTAACGGTGTTGGAGGATTATTTGGAGGAATTTCCTGGTGTCGTGATCACCGTATCCCATGACCGTTATTTCCTTGATAAAGTTGTTGACCTGCTGTTAGTATTGGAAGGAAATGGCCGGACAGGCCTTTATTACGGCAATTATACTGATTACCTGGAGAAACGTCCGAAAGCTGATTCTGTTTCTTCCCCGACGAAGAAAGAAAAGGTGGAGCAGCCTGAAAAACCAAAGAAAAAGAAATTAAGCTTCAAAGAGCAAAAAGAATGGGCGGAAATCGACGAGGAGCTTTCCAATACGGAAGCCCGCCTTGAAGAAGTGCAGACAGAAATGGTTAATATAGGAAGTGACTTTGAAAAAGGCCAGGCCTTGATGAAGGAGGCAGAAAAATTGAATGAACACCTAGAATACTTAATTGAAAGGTGGAGCTATTTATCTGAGCTCGTTGACGAATAAGATCGAGATTTTATGCTCCATTCTCTCGCCCTAAATGCGATTGTTCTTATAGTATGATAAAATGGCTTCAATCCTGAAAAAATAAAGGGGTGAGAATATGAAGATTTTATCAATTGAACCAACGCCAAGCCCAAATACCATGAAAATCAATTTAGATGAAGCCCTCCCTATGGGCAAAAGCAATAATTATAAAAAAAACGAAGCCGCCGGGGCACCGGAGGTCGTGAAAAACATATTGGAAATTGAAGGGGTAAAAGGAGTTTACCACGTGGCAGACTTTTTGGCAGTCGAACGAAACGCTAAATTTGACTGGAAGGTCATTCTTCCTGAAGTAAGGAAAGCGTTTGGTGAAGAAGAACAGCAATCCGAAAATGATGCACTAAAAAGCAATGACCACTTTGGCGAAATCAAAGTTCAGGTCCAGATGTATAAAGGACTTCCAATGCAGGTTAAGCTTACTGATGGAACGGAGGAGCATCGGTTTGGACTCCCAAAAATATTTGCAGAAAAAATCGGTCAGGTCCAGACTCCCGAAGATAATGTCGTAATGGTCCGAAGATGGAAAGACCTAGGTGTCCGCTATGGTGAATTTGAGGTGATTGGCAAGGAGGTTGTCGAAGAACTAATCGCCGCTTTCCCATCAGAAAGACTAGAGGATCTGGTCAGGTTAGCGAATAATCCAGGACAGGAAGCTCAGTTGAAAGCGGCAAAAAAGAAGGTTCGGATAATGGAAGCGGATCTGGACAATCCTGATTGGCGGATCAGATATCAGCTCCTTGAACAAATGGACGCCCCGACAATCGAAGACCTGCCTGTACTTGAAAAAGCGTTACACGATGAGAAAGCATCGATACGCCGCCTGGCAACAGTGTATGTAGGAATGATAGAGGATAAAGAATCATTGCCTTTATTGTATAAGGCACTGAAAGATAAAACCGTTACGGTTCGGAGGACAGCAGGTGATTGCTTATCGGATCTAGGGTTACCGGAAGCCACGGACGCAATGATGGAAGCTCTGACAGATCCAAGCAAGCTGGTCCGCTGGCGAGCTGCCATGTTCCTGTTCGAGGTTGGGGATGAGCGGGCATTGCCTGCATTAAAGCAAGCTGAAGATGATCCCGAATTTGAAGTAAGCATGCAGGTGAAATTGGCGATTGCCCGGATTGAGCATGGCGAAGAAGCTAAAGGGTCAGTATGGAAACAAATGACAGAATCAAGGAATCGATAATCTACAAATAGATTATTGCGTTTGCGCTAACGAATATAGTATGCTAACACTGCAACCAATGTTTGGGAGGGATTATTATTTATGTCAATGGCATATGAAGAATATATGAAGCAAATGGTTAAGCCGATGCGTGAAGAATTGACTCGCACAGGTTTCAAAGAATTGCTTACTGGAGCTGAAGTAGAAGAGTTCATGGAAAATGTGCAGGGTACCACTTTGGTCGTTGTTAACTCCGTATGCGGCTGCGCAGCTGGTCTTGCCCGTCCATCAGCTACACGGGCCATTTTAAGAAGTGAAAAGAAACCAGATCATTTGATTACGGTTTTTGCCGGCCAGGATAAGGAAGCGACAGCAAAAATGCGTGACTATTTTACAGATCTTGAGCCATCTTCCCCGTCAATGGCGTTGTTGAAAGGAAGAGAAGTAGTGCACTTTGTTCCTCGTCATGATATCGAAGGCCAGCCAATTGAAGCCATCATGGAGAATTTACTTTCGGCTTTTGAGGCGAATTGCTAAACTTAACTGTAAGGTGCACGCAGCTTTCTATCTTTAATCAACCTTATTAAAGTGAATCAGATTTGCCAATCGGGAAGGGATGTCAATGACGTCCCTTTCTTTTTTTCATCCAGGAGGTGTTTGTTGTGTTTGTGACTACTGCTGGCAGAACTGATGAACAAATGACAGCTCAGGCAAAAATGATTGCGACCGAGCTTGGAACGGAATTTATTCCAAGGAAAAAAACATCCGTTTCCAAGCTTCAGGAACAGATAAAGGACGACTGCCTCGTAGTAGGGAAGGAAAGGCTAGAGCTTTTTCCTTTAGGGGAAATCGAGCCGTTCTTTTTTCATCCGAATTCGGCGATGTTTCGAATCAAAAGACTTATGAGTGGGGAACGAGATCCGCTAATTGAAGCAGCACAATTGCATGAGGGGATGAGTTTCCTGGATTGTTCGCTCGGTCTTGGTTCTGATAGCATCGTAGCCAGTTTTATTGTCGGTGAAAAAGGTTCTGTTACTGGAATCGAGGCAAGCAAAGAACTTTCCTATTTAGTGAAGAGAGGCTTGGACACATGGGAATCTGGAATCGAACCGATCAATCGGGCGATGCGAAGGATTCATGTAAGGGAAGGGTACTCATTAGGTAGTTTGAAAAAAATGGAGGATAATAGCATTGATTGTGTTTATTTTGACCCAATGTTTGATGTATCGATCCTTGAGTCGGATGGGATCAGGAGTTTAACAAAGTTTGCCGTTTATGAGGGGCTTTCGGATGAATTGCTGTCTCACGCTACGCGTGTTGCCAGCAAGAGGGTGATTCTCAAAGATCATTTCAGAAGTTCAAGGTTTCAAGAATTCGGTTTTAGAGTAATCATTCGGAAATCAGCGAAATTTCACTATGGGGTGATAGACAAAGACAGAAACGGTATATTCAGTTTTGACGGACAATAAATAAGAAGTATTTACTGTCCGTTCCCATAAACTTGACCGCTCAGTCGGCAATCGATAAATAAACAAAATAAGCTAAAAGAAATAGACTGACAGATAACGCTATCCACTCCAAAGTTTTAACCCCCTTTCATCAAGTCTCTAATCTTTCCTTTTTCCCATTTTAAAAAAGATTGAAACCTATCTTACACATATTCGCATAACAAGTTATAATGATAATAAGTATTGTCCTGCTTTTTTAAAAAATAGGACAGGCTGTAAAATTTACTCCATGAAAACAGTTCACTATCTTTCTATTTATATAAGGATGTGATTAAAATGCCTGCATGGCTCCGTAAATCGTTCGTTGTCATCATATCTCTTGTTACTTTTGGGTTGGTTTCTCCAGCGCAGGTGAATGGGTTTTTGACACCTACTGCGGAAAGAACGGATAAATCAACTGCTGCTGAAACAGTATTCATAGATTCATTTGACGACAAATTAGATGAAGAGACGGAAAAGAATCAGTTTATTGACAGGACAGTGAGGGAAGCGGAACTTCAGTCTTTCGAGAAATTCGGCGGAAAAATTGGACCTGCGATTGAAAATGAATTTAGGCAGACAATCTTGCCGAACATTGAAAAGGCAATTGAAAT
Source organism: Mesobacillus stamsii (assembly GCF_030814065.1). Lineage (NCBI taxonomy): Bacteria > Bacillati > Bacillota > Bacilli > Caryophanales > Bacillaceae > Mesobacillus > Mesobacillus stamsii. Next base: position 177,524 of record NZ_JAUSUN010000001.1, on the reverse strand, counting down.
GGTAGCCGAACAATATCCGGGAGAAAAACTCAGTACCCTGCGCATTACAGAAATGCCTGGAGGCGGCGAGTCAGAAAAGATCTTTCATATTATTGGTGACGATAACAAAGACATTATTCGCTTCCATGTCAGAAGGGACCAGCCGCCAAAGGATGGCCATTGGTTTAACTTTCATTACCATACCTATCACGACGGGTTTCAGAGCCATTATGAGCTGGGAAGAATCTACTGGGCCAAGGACACTCCTCCAAAATGGAAAAGCTGACTCGCCTTTTTCCTGAATTTATCAGCCAGAAAGTAAGCAAACATATGGTATAATCTTAATAGATTCCTAATGTATGCTCATTTGTAGTGATTTATTCAGGAAATTCCCTAAAGAAAGGGGATATATGCATGCGAAAGGTTTTTCAATTATTCGTGGTTATCATTCTTTCTTTTTCCCTTCTAGGAAGCTCAAATGCCAATATGGATGGCATTTTTCTTTCTGAATACCCAAAACAATCTATATTATATGAATCTTTAGCTCCTGGGGCCGTCCGTCTAGCAGGGAGCTTTGTCGTGATTCCAGAAGATGACTTTGATCAGGTGGAAGCAGCCAAGATAATCGAGCGACTCACCCTTCTGCCTGACTCGATGATTAAGAAAGCAATCGAGCAAAATATTACCGTTCGATTATTTGAAGGCAACCTCACGGATAATCCAACGGCCAGTCATTTAAAAGGAGTGATTCCACGGGGCTACACATCTAAACGGACTTGGGATCAGGTTCCGGGAATCGGAGGATCCAGAGTTGTGCTTGTGAAAATTGGCAGCAGTGAAAAGGGCAAGGGGCATGGATCCGTCAACCTTGAATTGCATGAATTAGCGCACTCACTCGACCGCTATGTCTATGACGGAATCAGAGAGGAAGAACGGTTCCTGTCAATATGGAAACAAGAAAGCAGTTGGCTTTTTCCGGGCAACCCATATTTCAACGATTATCCAGAAGAATATTTTGCTGAAAGTTTTGCGATGTTCTATATTGGCGGGATGTCAGCCCAATTATTGAAGGAGGAAGCACCGCAAACCTATCATTATATTGAAGGTCTAAATTAGTATTTTTCAAGAATTTAAGCAAGAATTCAAGCGAGGAACACTTTCTTCCTTCCGCTTTACCTGCTAAAATAGATAGAAACAAATTGAAGGTTTTTGAAGGTAGGGAGATCATGAAACAATATCTAGAATTATGTAAACATGTCTTGGACACAGGTGTGAAAAAAGAAGATCGTACCGGTACAGGAACAATCAGTACGTTCGGCTACCAGATGCGTTTTAATCTCCAAGATGGGTTTCCGCTGTTGACGACGAAAAAGCTACACCTGAAATCAATCATTCATGAATTGCTTTGGTTTTTGAATGGGGATACGAATGTCAAGTACTTACAGGACAACGGTGTTAGGATATGGAATGAGTGGGCAGATGAGCAGGGAGAACTTGGACCTGTGTACGGTCATCAATGGCGTTCATGGCAAGGAGCAGATGGAGAAACTGTAGACCAGATTTCGGAGTTGATCCAAACCATCAAAACAAATCCAGATTCAAGACGGATGATTGTGAATGCATGGAATGTGGCGGAAATAAAGAATATGGCATTGCCACCTTGTCACTGCATGTTCCAGTTTTACGTTGCGGATGGCAAGCTTTCGTGCCAGCTATACCAGAGATCAGCAGATGTTTTTCTTGGTGTGCCGTTTAATATAGCATCCTATGCGCTTCTGACACTAATGGTTGCCCATGTATGCGGCCTAAAGCCCGGAGAGTTTGTGCATACCTTAGGTGATACCCACATATATTCCAACCATGTGGAACAAGTAAAACTCCAGCTGACAAGGGAACCGAAACCATTGCCGCAAATGAAGCTGAATCCTGATGTCAAATCGATCTTTGATTTTAAGTATGAAGACTTCGAATTGGTTCATTATGAAGCACATCCTCATATTAAAGGGGTTGTCAGTATATGATCTCATTGATTTGGGCAATGGATGAAAATAGAGTTATTGGATACCAAAATCAGCTTCCTTGGAGGCTTCCTGAGGATTTGAAGTTTTTCAAGCGTGTAACGATTGGACATCCGATCGTGATGGGAAGAAAAACATTTGAGTCGATAGGCAAACCGCTCCCTAATAGGGAAAATATAGTGTTAACACGGGAACAAGGCTATAGATGTGAAGGCTGTACTGTCATGAACTCGATGGAAGAGTTTAGAGAGTACGCAAAGCATCAAGAAGAAGAACTATTTGTCATTGGCGGTGCGGAGATTTTTAAAGAAATATTGCCGGAAGCAGATCGGCTCTATTTGACGATGATTCATCATCAGTTTGAAGGGGATACCTTTTTCCCTGTTTTTGACATTGAAAAGTGGCACCTTCAAACGAGGGAAGTTGGTCCAAAGGATGAAAGGAATCCTTACGAGTATGAGTTCCTTATTTTCGAACGAAAATAGCATTCAATCGCAAATTATCCTCGGCTGGATTGCTTTTTGTCAAAACGAATGGGCATAGAGTCCTGCGTTGTTTTTGTCGCCTGATAGAAACTCACTAGGAAGTCTGATGCATACGATTTGCTTGACCAAGGCAGATAAAGCAACAAAGCCACTGCTTTACGCAGCGGCTGATTCATCTTTTAATTTGTGGAGGACGGAGCAGTGGATGTGTTATTCGAATTGGGAAAGGCTACTCATCATCTTCGTGAACTCTGCTGGAATGCAAAAATCCTCAGGTTTCAAATTATTCCGTATCCATTTCACCATTTCCATGGGGTTGTTAAAAAACTCTCCACTCGTATCACTTTTGCGGATCATATAGCGTCCGTTGTCTTCGTCGAGGGTTACTTCTACCGGCAACGCCCCATCATAACTGTTTAAATTAAATTCCATATGATAACTCCCTCCAGAGCTTTTTGGTTATTATCTGTTATTCTACGCTTATTTTATTCAATGTAAAGCCTAAGATTACAAATATTTTAAAAATTCAATCGACAAACCGATTTTTTGTGATATAATGAACAAATTAATTATTTGCAAAGTGAGGGTGACAGGAGATGGAACAGAAAACAGTAAAAGGAAAATGGGTAAGTGTAGAGGATATTCTTATTGCCTATCGGCATCTTAAAGAGATTGTTGCCCATACTCCGTTGCAATTAAACGAACGATTATCAGAAAAATATGAAGCTGATATCTATCTGAAACGAGAAGACCTGCAGCATGTCCGTTCTTTTAAACTGAGAGGAGCGTATTACGCAGTTAGGTTACTATGGGAAAATGGATTAGAAAGCGGAGTTGTCTGTGCGAGTGCAGGAAATCACGCTCAGGGAGTAGCGTACGCCTGCAGACAGCTCGGTGTAAACGGAAAAATTTATATGCCTGCAACGACACCAGGTCAAAAAATCAGTCAGGTGGAAATGTTCGGCCGTGAATTCATTGAAATCATTCTCGTTGGGGATACTTTTGATGATTCATACCGCGAAGCGCTCGAATGTGCTAAGAAAGATAATAGGGAGTTTATCCACCCATTCGATGACGAAAATGTCATTGCCGGACAAGGGACAGTTGCCGTGGAAATTCTTAATGATAGTCAGGATACTGTGGATTATGTCCTCGCAAGTATTGGCGGCGGAGGCTTGATGGCTGGATTGAGCACATACATAAAAAGTGTTTCCCCTGCTACAAAGCTGATTGGTGTCGAACCAAGCGGTGCTGCGTCCATGAGTGCAGCTTTTGACAGAAACGGACCAATTCCCCTAGAATCAATTGATACATTTGTGGATGGTGCTGCTGTTAAATGTGTAGGCAGCAAAACCTATGAAATTTGCAAGGAAAATATTGATGGACTCGTGGCAGTTCCAGAAGGGAAGGTCTGTACTTCTATTCTCGAATTATATAATGAGCATGCCATTGTTACGGAGCCGGCTGGAGCTCTGCCAATTGCCGCTCTAGACTTTTTGAAGGAAGAGATTAAAGGGAAATCGGTCGTTTGTGTAGTCAGTGGCGGCAATAATGACATCGGCAGAATGCAGGAGATCAAAGAAAGATCTTTGCTTCATGAAGGCCTGCTACATTATTTCATTGTCAATTTTCCTCAACGAGCTGGGGCCTTGAGGGAATTCCTCGATGATGTTCTTGGCCCAGGAGATGATATTACCAGGTTTGAATATACAAGGAAAAATAATAAAGAAAGCGGGCCTGCGCTTGTTGGTATTGAATTAAAAAATAAACGTGAATACAATAGGCTCATTGCAAGCATGGAAAAAAAGGGATTTGCCTTCATGGAATTGAATAAGGATCATCAATTGTTTAATTTACTGGTATAATATTTAAAATAGATAATCGAGCACAAATGGTATAAAATAGGAATGTGACACACAGGTGGAACATTGGGAGCTTTGTGAATTTCTTATGAACTTTCACAGTATTCCCCCATTTAGTGGATGAAAAGAACTATAATCATAGTAGATTTACAATATGAAAAAGGAGATGTTGATATGTTATCAAACATCGGAGTTCCTGGATTAGTCTTAATCCTTGTCTTAGCGCTCATTATCTTTGGACCAAAGAAACTTCCTGAGGTTGGTCGTGCATTTGGTCAGACGCTTCGTGAATTCAAGAAATCAACTCGTGAATTGACAAGTGATGTTATGGATGAACTGGAAGATGAGAAAAAGGAAATTACCAAAGTTACTAAATAAGGTGTAAGATGCTTTTGTCTTACCCCTTTTTCTTTCGGGGGCAGATCTTGCAGCCCTAATAAGAAAATTGAAATGCAACAAATGGAATTGGCAGGGGATTGTTATGGAAGATAAAGAATTAAATCTGGTGGATCATCTTGATGAGCTAAGGAACAGGCTAATTGTCTCTGCAGTTGCCTTTCTTCTTTTCTTTGGCTTAGGCTTTTATTTTGTCAAAGAGATTTATCATTTCTTTGTCCGCGACTTGGAAGTAAAGTTAATAGTCCTTGGGCCGAGCGATATAATCTGGATTTACTTCATGATCGCTACGATCATTGCAATTGCTGGCACAATACCGGTACTCGCTATACAAATATGGCTGTTCGTAAAGCCTGCTCTCCGGCCAATTGAACGAAAACTATCCCTTTCGTACATTCCAGCACTGTTTATCCTATTTATTGTTGGGCTTGCATTTGGCTATTTCGTGATATTTCCGACAGTCCTAAGTTTTCTGGTTGAATTGAGCGGGGACATGATGGTCACAAACTTTACAGCGGAAAAGTATTTCAAGTTCATCATGAATATGACAATCCCGTTTGGAGTTTTATTTGAACTGCCGGTTGTCGTAATGTTTTTGACGTCACTTGGAGTGATAAATCCATATGTTTTAGTGAAAGTCAGAAAGTATGCATACTTTATCCTAGTAGTCATCTCAGTAGTGATTTCCCCTCCGGATTTCATGTCAGATATACTGGTGACGATTCCACTGCTGTTTTTGTATGAGATTAGCATCAATTTGTCCAAAGTGGTATACAGACGGAAGCTTAAGAAGGAAAAAGAGTGGCAGGAGAAATATGGGGATATGGAGGACGAGGAATCTTAACTTTCCCCTATGAGCGAAAAAATCGTCTAAAAACGCATGGAGATTCCCATGCGTTTTTTGTCGGTACATTGTAAAAAATCAGCTTACTGTATAAGTGTATTTTTTTTTATAATCAGCGTAAACAGACATATTTCGACCAGTGTTTGATGTATAATATAAACAAACGGGGATAAAAGAGGATTGATATTTTGTTATTCAAAAGCCTAGAGTTCAAAAACGTTGTTGGACAGAAGGTTAAAGTCGTGGAAATTCCTGTATTAGAAGAAGAAAGTTTGTTTTATTTTATGATCCAGGTCCGTTTGCAATCTTTTATTACAGCAATCTATCAGGAAAGAAACGCAAAAAAGTTTTATTCGTTTAAAGAGTATTTAAAGAGAGTAATGAAATGGCCGGATTATGAGCAGCTGTTCCAATCCGCAAAATTGAAAAACAACGCATGATTTTTTGGAAGCGCCCCTAGTGGGCGCTTTTGTTTTTTAGGATAAAAACACTAAGTTATATTCGGTTTTTTGCCATTATTTTCAACCCAGTCCATATAATTTTACATGGGGGTGCTGGCAATGGCAAAAAAGGTGCTTTTCTTAAGTGATTTTGGAATTGATGATAATATTGCTATTTTATATGCGTTTTTTAACAAGGAAATCGAGATAGTTAGCATAGTGGCTGATTACGGGAATGTTTCAAAGCAGGATGCGCTTCGAAACGCTGCATACTTACAGAGACTTACAGGTAGACATGATGTTCCGGTCTTTGCAGGTGCTGAACTTCCGTTAACAGGGGACCCGCCAGAATATGTACCAGAAGTGCATGGAGTTGCAGGGCTAGGTCCTATCATCCCTGATATTATAGTCGATGATACACTAGAAAACTTTCATGGTATCCAGGAAATCATTGAAAAAAATTTGGATGAGATTATTATTGTAAACGTTGGCAGGCTTTCCTCTTTGGCAGCTGCGTTCATCCTTTATCCTGGAACCATGAAAAAAGTAAAGGATTTTTATATTATGGGGGGCGTTTTCCATGAACCGGGAAATGTTACACCAGTTGCAGAAGCAAATTTCTTTGGTGATCCATACGCAGCGAATATTGTCATTACACAAGCAAGAGCACCAATCAAGATCATCCCTCTTAATGTCACAAGCGGAGCAATTGTAACACCTGCGCTTATTAACGAGCTGGATGTTTATTATCAATCAATCGGCAGCAAAGTAGGAAGTATTGTAAAACCTATGTTTGATTATTACTATAAATTTTATAAGCAGCGAAATCCTGAATTGACAGGGGCGCCACTCCATGATGTTCTTACACTTTGGGCCTTACTGAATGAGGAGAAGATTGTTTACCGTAAAGTACCCGTTAAAATTGTCGTGAATCGCGGCGAGGCATTCGGCCAGAGTATCGGAGATTTTAGAAACACGAACAGTAAGGCTAAATTCCCAGTCCACCAAGTAGCTGTCAGTTTTCATTATCCCGACTTCATCAAAGATTTCTTCATCACGATGAAAAATTCCTAAAGATTAGCGAGACAAATTGAATATAGTCCATTTCATCCTCCTCGTATCTTTTTCTTTCCTCTCTCCATCTCGTCTGCTAAAATTGGTAATGGACTATATAAGAAATTGCAGGTGATGAACGTGAAAAAGGGAATTTTGCTGATCATCATGGCTGCTGTTGCGGTTTTTGCAACGGCCTGTGGAAACAGCGGATTAAAGGATGGAGTCAATTATCCGATTGAGGATTTCGCCTTTACGACTCAAGCTGGTGAACAGCTTAGCAAAGACGATTTAAAAGGGAAAGTGTGGGTTGCCGATTTTGTTTTCACGAACTGTACAGATGTTTGTCCGCCAATGACAGCCAATATGGCCAAACTTCAGGATATGATCAAGGAAGAAAAACTTGAAAATGTAGAAATTGTGTCCTTTAGTGTAGATCCAACTGTCGACAAACCTGAGATTCTTAAAGAATTTGGCCAGAAGTTTAAAGTGGATTTCAGTAATTGGTCATTCTTGACCGGTTACAGCCAGGAAGAAATCGAAAAATTCGCGCTTGAAAACTTCAAAGCCCTCGTCAAAAAACCTGAAGAAGGAGATCAGGTCATTCATGGCACAGACTTCTATTTGATCGATCAAGAGGGAGTAGTTAGGAAATATTATACCGGTTTGAATGAAGTACCGTTTGAACAGATTATCAAAGACATAAAAACTCTACAATAGGCCAAATATCAGGCCTGTTTTGGTATTTTGCGCAAGCGATCTGTTTTGAACAAATCCCTTCAAGCAAGTAGAAATGGTATGAGGATCATCTTTTTCACAGGTAGGTGACAAATATTGCATCATAAATTCACCTTACTATATTTCCTGATCATTCTGCTTTTAGGAGCATGCAATCCGTTTGATAATCTGCAAAAAGGGAATTTCCATAATGTAAGGAAAACGGGGTTGGAAATCAAAGAAGCATTGCCGGTTTCATTTTTCCCGAGGGAATTGGCTATTGTTGCAGCTGGGGACTCTCTGACACAGGGAGTTGGTGGCAGTAGGAAGTCGGGCGGATATATACGGTATCTTGAAGAAAGTCTTGAAAAGGAAACATTCATCAGAAAAGCTAGTTTTGAGAATTTTGGCGTAAGGGGTAACAGATCGGACCAGCTGTTGAAAAGATTGGAAAATAAAACTTTGCAATCCTCTATAAAAGAAGCTGATTTGATCATTTTAACAATCGGCGGGAATGATTTGATGGAGGTTATAAAAGCCAATTTTTCTAATCTTAGACTTGATCATTTCCAAATCGGACAGAAGGTATTTGCTGAACAGCTGCAAGACATATTTTCGACACTTCGTCATTCAAATCCTAACGCTCCTATTGTGTTAGTGGGACTTTATAATCCATTTTTCACTTGGTTTGCTGATGTTGCGGAAATGAATCAAATAGTCGATGCTTGGAATGGGGAAAGCAAATCAATAGTAGAACAGGACGGCAATGCTTATTTTGTCGACATCCATGATTTATTTTTGAGTAACGGAGAGACCCTTCTGTACACTGATTATTTTCACCCTAATGACCGGGGATATCAGTTAATTGCCGATCGGATTTATGAACTGCTTGATGAACAGGTCCTTGATTCGCTGAATGATTAGAATGGAGAAGAGGAGTTACAACGACTAATGGTGAAAAACAAATGGAAGATAGGCTTTTTTATTCTGTTGGGAGTTATTTCAGCCTCCATTTTGCTTTTTTGGATGTTGATTTCCTTGCCTGCTGAGGAATCGAAGATAGAGCCTGACAAAAGCAATGCGGCAAGGGATGATGTTTCCTTTCATGTATCGACGAACAAACGGGACCTGAATAGGGTGATCAATCATTACGTAGAAGAAGAAGCAAAAAACAGCCAGTTTGAATATCAAGTATTGCTGACAGATGAGGTTGAATTATATGGAACGATCCCCATTTTCAGTCAGGAGTTGGAATTGAAGCTGACGTTTGAACCGCAGGCTTTGGAAAATGGAGATTTAATCCTGAAACAAAGATCAATATCAGTTGGACGATTGAACCTTCCCGTATCAACCGTGCTTAAGTTCGTTCGGGACAGCTACCATTTGCCCACAGCAGTGGATATTCAGCCAAATGAAGAAAGAGTTTACGTCTCCATGCAGAAACTTAAGCTGAAAAGTGATTTAAAGGTTCGTGTGAATGAATTTGATCTAAAGAAGGACAATCTTAAATTTACATTACTGGTTCCTGCAGATTAGAAAGGTGCTCTTAACGAGTGCCTTTTTGCATGATTTTTGGCGAACTGCAGAATTCTTAAGCAAATAACAATGGCCGGTCTCCCGGCCAGGATCATCCCTGTAATAAAAGTACTTCAAGCGGTGGCTCACCCTTTGCTGATCCAACTGAAATAATCGTGTAGGCGTTATTAGGCTGCAATTTGACATCCGGGATCGTCAATACCGTGTTTTTGGTGTTAGCTATTTTTGCTTCCAGTGAGATGGTCATTGGGGTTAGTGCCAAGTACGTGCTAGCTTGTTTATACCGTATATTTGGGAAAAGGATATCCCCATTCATTCCAGCAATATCTACTGCCGGGGCATCTGGTGATAGATGGATGAACCTAGCTTTTGTTTCTCCGACTGGTGTTTGCGGGTGATCCTCGAATATCAGTAACTGAAGTTTATTGGCAGTGCCAGCAATTGCCGCAGTGTAGATTCTTCCTGGTTCGAGAGCAATCTTTTTGCTGATGACAGTTGAAACGCTATCTCCCGCAGGATAGATGTCAACCTGGTATTTTCCAGGTTGCAGCTGCATATGGCTGCTATTGTTTTTATAATCAAAGTCACGTAGTACCCGGCTGCCATTTAAATAAATATCAACTGCCTTAAGCTCCGGGGAAGCGTGCAAGAAACGTATCATCGAAGGAAAAGAGTTTGGTGTACTCATTGGTGCTGGATAGGAACGCATTAACTGTACAGCTTTGTTCAGGTTTCGTAAATGTTTATGGTAGTACATGACGTGCATATTCGGGTCAATGTATTTATAGTATTTCGCCAATAAATCATAAATAGCAGCTTTATGAAGGTATTCATTCTGATTTCTGGTGGACATACCGCTCACTCCTTAACTAGAATACTCAACTGTAAAATATGCAAATTGGGCATGATCGGTGCGGAACCGGGTATAATGAACAGGGAAAATGATAAAAAAGGGTTTACATGAAGGGGATTTTTCCATATACTGAAGATAACTATACGAGAGGTAGGTGGAGTGCAATGAGCAGAATGTTAAATGTTATTATGATGACTGTTACTTATTGCACGTCCCAACCTAAGCGGCACAATTGACTATTCGTCTTTTTTCTACATGCTTATGAAACCACGGGACTGTGCATTCCTGTGGTTTTTTTATATTAAATAAGCATGCTGGAGGAATAAATTGAATGAATAAACTTGAAAGTATCGGAATGACTGCTGAAATAAAAAAATATTTTGAGGAAGATCGATTTCAAGGTTATAAGCTGGGCAGGATTGCCTTGGAGCATAAGCATAGTTTCAGGGTGTGGCTTGAAGAGGGAGAATATCTCTGTACCCTTTCAGGCAAATTGACATATGAAGCCAATAGCCGGGATGACTTGCCAGCAGTTGGTGACTGGGTTGCCGTCAAGACCTCACCAGGTGAAATGCGTGGAACAATCCGGGGTATCCTGCCACGAAAAAGTAAGTTTTCCAGAAAGGCTGCAGGTCAAGTCACCGAGGAGCAGATTGTCGCTGCTAATATTGATACGGTGTTCATCGTAAATTCACTTAATGATGACCTGAATTTAAGGCGGATTGAAAGGTATCTTTTGCTCGCCTGGGAAAGCGGTTCGAATCCCGTCATCATATTGAGCAAAGCAGATTTGGAGCCGGACCTTGAAACAAAGCTGGAACTGGTGGCAGGTGTGGCTATTGGGGTTCCTGTAATACCAGTGAGTGTACTTGTGGAAACCGGGATGGAGGAATTACAAAGATATCTAGCCCCAGGACGAACGGTCGCTTTAATCGGATCGTCAGGAGTCGGAAAATCAAGTCTGGTCAATTATTTCTCAGGATACGAAAAACAGCTAGTACAGGAAATTCGTGAAAGCGATGATAAAGGCAAGCATACAACAACACACCGGGAGATGGTATTGCTGCATGATGGTGCTGTCCTCATTGACACACCGGGTATGAGAGAGATTCAGCTATGGACAGGCGAAGAGGGTTTTGGCGAAAGCTTTGCAGATGTCGATCAGTTCACCGAAGAATGTAAATTTCGAGATTGCACCCACGGTAACGAGCCTGGATGTGCAGTTCGGTCTGCGATTGACGAAGGACTCCTGGATGAAAGCAGACTTGCCAGCTATAAAAAGCTCCAAAAAGAGCTGGCATATATTGACCGGAAGGTGGATAAGAAAGCACAAGCTGAGGAAAAAAAGCATTGGAAAAATATCAATAAAGAAATTCGCCAAAAAACAAAATATAAATGATCATGAGCAAATAGCCTCTTCTTCGGAAGGGGCTTTACTGTTGAGTGTTTTAAATGTGTTTTTTGCTTTAAAAGTTATACAATAGGGAATAAGTATTTGAGTAGAGGTTATTTAGAGATAGGAAGAGGTGTTTTTATGAATAAAGGAAATCAGGCGCTTGCGACTTTTGCCGGAGGGTGTTTCTGGTGTATGGTAAAGCCGTTTGATGAGCAGCCAGGCATCTACCATGTTGTTTCCGGTTATACAGGAGGCACGAAGGAAAATCCTACATATGAAGAAGTCTGCGGTGAGGTGACTGGCCATTATGAAGCCGTGCAAATCATATTTGATCCCGAGGTCTTTCCTTATGAGGAAATAGTAAAACTATATTGGCAGCAAATTGATCCTACCGACCCGGGCGGGCAGTTTTATGACAGGGGTCCATCATACCAGACGGCGATCTTCTATCATGATGAACAACAGAGGCAGCTTGCAGAAGAGTCGAAACGAAAGCTTGAGGAGAGCGGTCTGTTCTCAAAGCCAATCGCTACTAAAATTCTGCCGGCAAAAACCTTCTACCCTGCTGAAATCTATCATCAGGGGTATTATAAAAAGAATCCCGAACGGTATCAAGCTTATCATAAAGGTTCTGGACGTGAAGCTTTTATCAGGCAACATTGGGGGGAAAATAAATGAAGAAGAATCAAGAAGATTTACAGAAAAGGCTGACGCCGATGCAATATGAAGTAACACAAAACAATGGGACAGAACCGCCGTTCCATAATGAATATTGGAATGATGAAAGGGAAGGGATATATGTAGATATCGTCTCAGGAAAACCATTATTCTGCTCCCGTGATAAATACGATGCTGGTTGCGGCTGGCCAAGCTTTACGAAACCAATTCAAGAAGAAGAAGTTATCGAAAAACAGGATCGGAGCCATTTCATGGTCAGGACCGAGGTGCGAAGCAAAAGTGCGGATGCCCATTTGGGCCACGTGTTTGATGATGGACCAGGAGAAAACGGACTGAGGTATTGCATCAATTCGGCTGCACTAAGGTTTGTTCCGAAAGAAAAGTTGGAAGAAGAAGGATATGGAGAGTTTCTAAAACTGTTCCACGATTGATCATAACGAACGCAGAAAGGGATGGTATGTATGTTTAAGAAATTGTTTGGAAAAAAGGAGGAACCGATTAAAACGATCCAAATTCTAGCACCGATTACAGGGAAAGCAGTCCATCTGAATGAGGTTCCGGATCCTGTTTTTTCTGAAAAAATGATGGGGGACGGTTTGGCGATTGAGCCAGCAGAGGGAATAGTAGTTGCGCCGGTAGACGGGGAAATTATTCAGGTTTTCCCTACCAAACATGCAATAGGAATCAGAGCAAGGAATGGGGCAGAGATTCTCATTCATATTGGACTGGAGACGGTTTCCTTAAAAGGGGAAGGTTTCGAAACCCATGTGAAGCAAGGAGATCAAGTAAAAGCTGGTCAAAAACTAGTAACCTTTGATATGGAAATTATCAGAGAAAAAGCGAAGAGTACGATAACCCCGATTATTATCACGAACACCGACCAGGCTGCCTCCGTAAAAAAATGGACAGAAAGCAATGTCGAAAGAGGATCCACACCAATTCTTGAAGTAACCTTTGAATAGGGAACAGCCGCTGATGTTTGTCAGCGGCTGTTTTGTTTCCCGTTTTTTTCTCCATTTACAGAAGTCATTCCTCCAGATAGGATGAACTTCATTGCATCCTCAGGTTTTACATCGAGAATTTCAATGTCTGCTACTGGAATCAGAAAGGTAAAACCGGCTACTTGAAAAGTTTGCGGTATATAAACGGCAACGTGTTCTGATAATGTTTCATGAAATACCTGAAGGTTGTCAGAAGTAATGAACCCAAGACTTTTCATATTGGTTCCCGGTACCGTAACCAATGCTACTTTTGAAAACGACTTTTTATCGCCAAGAAAAGAATGGACGGTATCTTTGATGACGGAGTAAATCGTTTTGACGAAAGGGATTTTTTCCAGTAGTCTGTCAACAAGCCTGATGATGCTGCCAGTGATGAATCGGGTCGATAGCCAGCCAAGAAATGTAATCAAGACCAATGTTGTCAGCAGGCCGATACCTGGTATATAACTTTCTTTTAAAAAAGGCTTCAACACATTTCCTAGGATACTATCCAGAAACATGAAAGTTTTATAAATCACATAAATTACGAGGATAATCGGGACAATGGCAAGAATGCCGTTCATGAAATTTTTGAATATACTTCTCATAGTTTCTCCTTCGGTAATGATTGCTGCCCTTTCAAAAAATACGGGCATATAAATAGATCATACACTCTCTTATCAGAAATTTCTATATTATTTTTTCTCCTCAACAGCAACGATGATGGAAGAAATTTGAACCATTGTTTTGTCGCTTTTATTATGTGGAGATGCTCCTTCTAGTGTTTCAAAACGGACCGTGTGCGGGCCACTTTCAAGTTCGCTTGCAATAAATAGGAAGCGCTCGCGCAAGAACGGCCACCAGGTGGAAATGGTCCGCACATAGTTTCCATCTATATAAACGTTTACCAATCCGCCATTTTGACTTCTTGTTGCCTTCACTCCAAGAATGGATCCCTCAAACTCATATTCGAGAGAATCACCGGGATGTTTGCTAATATTTACGCCATTTTGACTTTGAAAGCCATTGCTGGCATCGGGGTGTTTTTTTTCAGCCAAATAGATTGCTTGATTCCTGGTCAACGGTTTCGGATAACCGGCAATATCCGATTTCTTCTGAATATGATTTTTGATCAGTTCCATTATGGAATAAGCATATAGTCGATACCCTTTTCCATTTGGGTGTACCATATCGGTCGTCAGCTGTTCTGTCAGCATACCTGATTCCTTGAAAGGGGTTCGCATGTCCAATGACTTAGCGCCATAATGGAAAGAAATTCTGTAAATAGCATCTGCAAATTTTTCCTGTCTTAAAGGATTTTCAATGATTGTGATCACTTCCGAGTTAGGGTAGCGTTCTTTTGCTGTTCTGATCAGCCGCTCATAGAAAAAAGTGAATTGCTCGGCGTCCATATATTTCCGATCATTTTCACCAAAAAGGACGAAAATGAGGTCGATATCACGGGATTTTGGAGCTTTTTGCAGTTTAAATAACCCTTCAAATGCAGTCGCCCCGCTTTGGACAATGCTATTCCGGCGTGCCTCGGAACCGCTGAAATCTCTAAGAAGCATCTCAAACTGGCTATGCCATGTTAGGTCTTTTGTTTCTGCTCCAGCTCCTCGACCAATGCTGTCTCCGATAATCAAGTAATTGATCGAGGAACCGGCGGAGATTTTTTCATAAACATTTACATCTTCGGACAAGTATTGTTCTGATTGAATCGCTAAAAAGGAAATCACTGTGGCTGTAAGCAAAAGGAGGGTCATAACTTTTTTAGCGCTGGATTTCATAATCGACGAACCTTTCGGATTTGGTTTTGTTATTCCATTTTACCGTTTTGTCGTCCGTAAATGAATGGAAAAAGTGGCAAGGACGCGAAAAATGATATAGGAAAAAATAGGCTAATGCACAAACAGGTCAAGTACCCATATCATACCGTAAAGGGAAAGCAATATAAAAAAACGAGGAGTGATTTATAAATGTACGGATATGATAATGCCCCAATGCCTGTCAATGCCCCAATGGCAATGGCACCGTCCTATGGGACCTTCTGCGGCGGAGGTTACCCTTATGCTTATGCAGGAGCTGCCAGTGGTGGATACGGTTATGGCGGTTTTGCGCTGATCGTGGTACTGTTCATTTTGTTGATTATCATTGGTGCTTGCTACAACTAAACTGATAAAAACACGAGTCGTAAATAGTTCACGAGGCTGTCAGCTAACAAGGCAGCCTTATTGTTTTTGCGAACAATTTTTCATCTGAATTTAATTTCGTTCGTGTTTTGATTGACTAATTCGTGTTTATTTGGTATATTTGCCATTGGTTAAGCAAAAAACTGAAGTGGTGGGGGATCAGAATGAAACCAAACTATGATGTGATTGTCGTTGGAGCAGGTCCGGCAGGGATTTTCACTTGCTACGAGTTATCGTTAAAGATGCCAGAAGCGAATGTTCTGCTTGTAGATAAAGGTCACGATATTTATCGAAGAAACTGCCCGATTTTACAAAAGAAAATCGAAAAATGCCCACCGCCATCAGGAAAAAAAGATTTTGCAGGATGCCTGCCAGCGTGTTCGATCACCAATGGTTTCGGCGGGGCAGGTGCCTATTCCGATGGAAAATTCAATATAACAAGTGAATTTGGCGGCTGGATGACGGATTATCTTCCCGCTTCTAAAGTGGTCGAACTAATTAACTATGTAGATCAAATCAATCTTAAGCATGGCGCAACAGAAAGCATAACAGACCCATTGACTGACAAGGTTCGCGAAATCGAACGAAGGGGTTATGCAGCAGGATTAAAGCTGCTAAGAGCTCAAGTGCGCCACCTCGGTACAGAACAAAATCTTGAGATTTTAAAGGATATATTTGAATACTTAAAAGAGAAGGTAGACATGGCGTTCAAAACGGAAATCGAGGATTTGATTACAGAGAAAACGCCTGTCGGTCATAAAGTAACAGGTATAGAACTAAAAAATGGAGAGAAAATTCTTGCTGATAAAGTCGTGGTTGCACCTGGTCGTGACGGTTCCAAATGGCTGACAAAGCTTTTAAAAAAGAGAAAACTTAAGATGATCAATAATCAGGTCGATATTGGTGTTCGAGTGGAAACTTCCAATGTCGTCATGGAAGAAATAAATGAACATTTATATGAAGGAAAGTTTATCTTCCATACGTCAGTAGGGACCACCGTCCGGACCTTCTGCAGCAACCCATCTGGACATGTTGTTGTCGAAAATCATTCTGGAATCATGCTGGCAAATGGCCATGCATATAAAGATCCTAAACGTGGAAGCAATAACACGAATTTCGCCCTGCTTGTGTCTCATACCTTTTCTGAGCCATTCGATCAACCAAATGAATACGCCCATGAAATCTCCCGTTTGGCGAATAGCCTTTCAAACGGTGGGCTGATTGTGCAAAAATACGGAGACCTTTTAAAAGGACGCAGATCAACGGAAAAAAGAATCAAAGAGGGTTTTCTTGAACCAACATTAAAAGAAGCGGTACCAGGAGACTTAGGGTTAGTTCTCCCGTATAACACCCTCAAAAGTCTGATAGAAATGACGGAAGCTCTGAACATGGTTACCCCTGGACTTGCTTCAGAACATACATTATTCTATGGAGTGGAAGCGAAATTTTATTCCGCACGTCCAAAGTTAAATGACAAATTTGAAACGGAAATCCGTGGCCTATATGTTGGCGGAGACGGCGCAGGCATTACGCGCGGACTCGCACAGGCAAGCGCCTGTGGAGTGTGGATAGCCACTGATATTATCGAGAAGGCAAAATCAGGTCGAATAGCTGAACCTGTACTTAGCTAGTAAACTGCTTACACACTGCCTTTTCTTTCCAGAATAAGAAAGTATAAAATTACTTTGAGAATTGTCCAGCTCCAGCGCCTAGCCCCTCGAGACGCTTGTCTAGTGTCGCCTCCTAGAAACTCCGAAACTTCAACTCCAACGGCAGAAGCAAAAAGCGCTTCTTCCGTTGGAGTCTCCAGTTTCTGCGTTTCTGGGCAGTCGGCTATACTTTTCGGTTTCGGTCCGCCCAATGAAGTTAAAGAACAACTTCACTGGTCGGATCTCCAGCGCTTGTCGGGGCTGACCAAGGCGCTTGCGCTTTTCTGATAGAATAGTAGATATCATAGAAGAGGCGGGGAGAATATGTTTGCACCAAAGTTAATGCCTGGGGATGAAATTCGGATCATCGCACCAGCGACAAGCATGATCATTTTGAAGGAAGCCCAACTGGACCTGGCTGTTGAAAGATTGACGAAGCTTGGATTCAAGGTGACATTTGGCAAGAATGCTGATGCTCATGATGAGTTTTACAGTTCCTCAATTGAGGAACGAATCGAGGACTTGCATGATGCATTTATCGACCCGAATGTAAAAGGAATTTTAACGGCGATAGGCGGATACAATTCCAATCAGCTTTTGAAATACATAGACTTTCATTTGATCGCTCGCAATCCGAAGATTTTATGCGGTTACAGCGATATAACGGCGTTGCAGCTGGCAATCTATCAGAAAACCGGGCTGGTAACATACTCAGGCCCGCACTTTTCGACTTTTGGCGTGAAGTATGGGCTGGAATATACATTGGATTCATTTTTGGATGCAGTTACCAATGATGCACCATATGAAATTTTTCCTTCTGAAACATGGTCAGATGACGCCTGGTATTTAGAACAGGAAAACCGGGTATTCCACGAAAACGATGGCTATATGGTCATTCGGGAAGGGGAAGCTCGGGGAAGGTTGATTGGCGGCAACCTTTGCACCATGAACCTGCTTCAAGGTACAGAATTTATGCCAAACTTGAAAGATAGCATCCTGTTTATGGAAGATGATGAAGAAAGTCATTCCAGAAGTTTTGATCGAGACCTTCAGTCACTTCTTCACCTTCCAGATGCCGCTTCGATAAAAGCTCTTTTGATTGGTCGTTTTCAAAAAAATTCTAATATTACCGAAGAGGCCTTAAGAAAAATCATCTTGAACAAAGAAGAATTAAGGAATATTCCGATCATCGCAAATGTGAATATTGGACATGTTCAGCCATTCGCGACCGTGCCGATTGGATCTATTGCGACCATAAAAGCAGATAAAGAGGAAACGGAAATCTTTATTGAACAAACTGAATAGACATTGATGGGGCACCTAAAATAGGTGTCTTTTTTTGTAGTATCAGAATTTATATGTTGACCCTTTGTTGTTTTGCTGTAAATGGTGTGATGATTTTTTTCCTATATAAGAAAGATTCCCGTTTTGGATTCATATAATTTACAGAATATCCGTTTGATTTTAATTGCGGTGAATGGAGTGAAGTTATGCGGCCGTCCTATTTAATCAAACCTGCCCTGGATGAGAGTTATCCGGAGATTGACTACGGGAAAGGAATTTATCTTTTTGATCAAGCTGGAAAGAGGTATCTTGATGCTTCATCTGGGGCTGTTACGGCAAACATTGGACACGGAGTTCCGGAAATCATTCTGGCGATGCATGAACAGTCCAAGCGAGTTTCATTTGTTTATCGTTCTCAATTCACTAGTGAACCGGCAGAAAAGCTGGCTGAAAAACTAGCTGATTTATTGCCTGGTGACCTGAACTGGAGCTTTTTTGTAAACAGTGGGTCAGAAGCGACAGAAACCGCTCTGAAAATTG
The DNA here is from genome assembly GCF_030814065.1 of Mesobacillus stamsii. Classification (NCBI taxonomy): domain Bacteria; kingdom Bacillati; phylum Bacillota; class Bacilli; order Caryophanales; family Bacillaceae; genus Mesobacillus; species Mesobacillus stamsii. The sequence continues at coordinate 158,622 of NZ_JAUSUN010000001.1, read as the reverse complement.
CAATCCAGTACTGGCAGGAAAAAGGGATCAAGTCAAAAACAAAAATTCTCTCAAGGTGGGTTAGTTACCATGGTATCACGCTTGGAGCACTATCGATGTCAGGGCATCCCGGAAGAAGAGCGAGGTTTGTGCCATTGCTTGAGGAGTTTCCGACGATTTCGCCTCCGTATTGTTACCGCTGTCCCTATCAAAAATCAGCGCCGGAATGCGGTTTTTTATGCGCTATCGAGCTAGAAACTGCGATAAAAAGGATCGGAGCTGACCATATCGCCGCATTTATTGCAGAACCAGTGATTGGCGCTGCCGGGGGAGCGATCTCGCCACCGGAAGACTACTACAAAACAATAAAAAGGATTTGCGAGGAAAACCACATCTTATTTATTGCTGATGAAGTTATGACAGGATTTGGCAGAACTGGGCCCATGCTTGCCATAGAGCATTGGAATACGATTCCCGATATTGTTGCCCTTGGCAAGGGGATGGGTGCAGGTTATGCGCCAATAGCAGCAACCGTCGTGAGTGATCATGTGATGGAGCCAATCCTCAAGGGTTCCAAAGTAATCATAAGCGGCCATACTCTAAGCGCTAATCCTCAATCATGTGCTGCTGCTTTAGCGGTTCTCGAATACCTTGACAACCATCAAATTTTAAAAGAGGTAGAATCGAAGTCTGTTTATCTGAAAAATAAGCTCGATCGCTTAAAAACCCAATTCCCCTTTATTGGAGAGGTTCGGGGGAAAGGCTTGCTTTTTGGGTTGGAGTTTGTCCAATTTCCTGCAGCGAAAATCCCGTTTGACCCGAGCGTAAAACTGACGGAGCTGGTTGTTAGAACAGGCAGAGACCATGGAATATTGCTGTATCCTGCGGGAGCCGGCCTTGATGGACTGTCAGGGGACGCAGTCATCATCGCACCACCACTAACCGTAACCAAGCGTGAAATAGACGAACTGATTGCCCTTTTGCAAACAACATTCATCGAAGTATATAAGACACTGGGGGTTCCTTTGGAAAATGGAGTGGATGAATAGATGGAAAATCCATTCGGAAAAATTACGACGCTTGAGCAGGCTATGGAATATTTCTATGACGGAATGACCTTGATGTTTGGCGGGTTTGGGGGAGTCGGTTCCCCTCCCGCTCTGATAGGGGGCATTCTAGATAAGAACATTCAAAATCTTGTGTTGATTGGAAATGATACAGGTTTTCCAGAAATCGGTATCGGTAAAATTGTCAGCCGAAAGAGGGCTAGGAAAGTGATTGCCTCCCATATTGGCTCGAATCCTGTTGCAGGAGAGCTAATGACTAGGGGGGAAATGGAGGTGGAGTTCTCGCCGCAGGGAACATTAATGGAACGGATAAGAGCGGGTGGGATGGGGCTTGGCGCTATTTTAACGGATGTTGGGGTCGATCATGAGTTTGTTGCAAAGGACAAACAAAAGCTAACTTTGAACGGCAAGGAATATTTGATTGAAACAGCGCTGACAGCAGAAGTCGCGATCGTTTATGCAAAGAAAGCCGACCCATTCGGAAATCTGGTTTTCGATAAAAGCGCGAGGAATACGAATCCGCTCGTGGCGATGGCGGGAAAAATTACTATAGCTGAGGCAGAGGAAATTGTGCCGCTTGGCAGTCTGGACCCAGAGGAAATTGTGATACCTGGTGTTTTCGTGGATAGGGTGATTCCATCTTGTGGGGTGAATTGGAAATGGGCATGGGAATAGATGTCAGAAATAGAATGGCTATGAGGGCTGCCGAGGAGATCACTTCTGGGATGGTAGTCAATCTGGGCATTGGAATCCCTTCTCTAGTGCCTAACCATCTGCCCCGGAACATACAGGTGATGTTCCATGCCGAAAATGGAATAGTTGGAATGGGTGCATCGCCTGAAAAAGGATGGGAAGATGAAAATTTATGCAATGCTGGAGGGTTTCCGGTTACGACCATTCCAGGTTCTTCCTATTGTGACAGTGCGATGGCATTTGGAATGATTCGGCGAGGACTCGTTGACCTCACCATACTCGGTTCTTTGCAAGTCAGCGAAAAAGGAGACATTGCGAACTGGATCGTCCCCGGCAAAAAAGTTCCGGGAATGGGTGGGGCGATGGAGCTGGCTCAAAAGGCAAGGAAAGTTGCTGTGCTGATGTACCACACCGACAAGAACGGGGTGTCCAAATTGGTAAAGTCATGTTCTTTGCCACTGACTGCCTCCAACTGTGTCGATATCGTGATCACCGACCTGGCAGTTTTTAAAATAAAGGAAGGCTCCATGATTCTTTCTGAACTTTTTGCGCCATATACCATTGCTGAGGTTACAGCTAAAACAGCCTGTGAATTTTCCATTGCTGAGAATCTCCGGTTTATTGATTATGAAAGGAATTGATACCGTGCAAGTTGCTGAGGAAAAGGTGCGGAAATATATTAAGGAAATTAGAATCAAGGGAACACGTCTATTACAAAAAATGGTACAGGAACCAAGTACAAGGGGAGAAGAAAGCAAAGCTCAGGCTGTTGTAATTGAAAAATGCCGTGAGTTAGGCCTCGAAATGGATATCTGGGAAATCGGAGGGGACGGACTTGCTAGCCACCCAGCGTTTTGCTCTGATCGCAGCAATTTCAAAGGTACCCCAAATGCGGTTGGAATCATGAGGGGAACGGGCGGAGGGAAATCAATGATCCTGAATGGTCATATCGATGTGGTTCCCGCCGGTGATAGCAACGATTGGCATCGGGATCCTTACAGCGGATATATTGAAAGTGGCAAGCTTTACGGCCGAGGCTCGACGGATATGAAGGGCGGTACTGCCTCCTTGCTGATGGCGATAGAAGCGATAAAAAATACAGGGATCAAGTTAAAAGGAGATGTCATTTTCCAGAGCGTAATCGAAGAAGAAAGCGGCGGGGCAGGGTCGCTTGCTGCCGTATTAAGAGGTTATAAGGCAGAGGCAGCAATCATTCCGGAGCCAACGAACATGAAACTATTTCCTAAGCAGCAGGGCTCTATGTGGTTTAGGATTGCAGTTAAAGGCAAAGGTGCCCATGGCGGCACAAGCTATGAAGGAATCAATGCGATTGAAAAAGCGATGCTGGTAATTGATAGACTGAGAACATTGGAGAAGGAGAGAAACGAGAGAATAACGGATCCGTTTTTTGATCACATTCCAATACCAATTCCGATCAATATCGGCAAACTACATGCCGGTGACTGGCCTTCCTCCGTTCCTGACCTGGCGATTATTGAAGGCAGGATGGGGGTTGCCCCAAATGAAACACAGGAGGAAGCCAAACGGGAAATGGCTGAAGCGCTCTCCGATGTCAGCGTCATGGACGCTTGGCTGAGAATACACAAGCCTAAACTAGACTGGTTTGGTGCAAGCTGGGTACCGGGCGATCTGGATCCAGAGCATGAACTGGTTCGAGTCCTATCTGAAAGTTACACAGCTGTCAAAATACAGAAACCTTTCATTGAAGCCTCTCCTTGGGCGACAGATGGCGGCATCCTTTCAAAAATTGGTGGAATCCCGGTTGTGGTTTTTGGGCCAGGGGTCACGGAAATGGCACATCAGGCAAACGAATATATCAAGCTAGAGGATGTCTTTGATTCGGCGGAAATCATTGCTCTCACTTTGCTTAAATGGTGTGAAATCAGTGAATAGCAGGCATTACTAACATTGGGGAAGGAAGGAAGAAACGAAGCAGAAAAATTATTCAGTAACCTGCTACCATATCGATTAGGAGGAGTCAAAAAGTGGGAGCTATCAGGATCAAAACTGCTATTCCGGGTCCGAAGGCGAAGGCACTGCTGGAAAGAAAAGAGAAAAATATTCCCGGAGGTCCATTTAATACGATCAAATCGTTTGCTGAAAGCGGAGAGGGTGCATTATTAACGGATGTTGACGGGAACAGATTCATTGACTTTGCAGGGGCAATCGGGACGCTGAATGTCGGGCATTGTCCGCTTGAAGTTGTGACTGCACTTCATAAACAAATTGACCGTTATCTCCATCCTTGTTTTCATGTGATGATGTATGAACCTTATATTGAACTGGCGGAATTGCTAAACGAAATTACCCCTGGCGATCATGACAAAAAAACTTTTTTCCTGAGCAGCGGTGCCGAAGCAGTCGAGAATGCGGTGAAAATTGCCAGGAAATTTTCCGGCAGAAAAGGAATTATTTCGTTTGAGCGTGCATTCCATGGAAGGACCTATATGGCAATGTCACTGACTAGTAAGGTGAAACCATACAAGTACCAGTTCGGTCCATTTGCACCAGAAACCTATAAATGGCCATATCCTGTCTATTCGCAGGAGAAAAGCATGTCTCCGGAGAAGCTAGATGCATCTATTTTGAAGAAGTTTGAGCTATTCTTCCAGAGTGAGGTGCCAGGAACAGAAATAGCCGCGGTGATCATGGAACCTGTCCAGGGGGAAGGAGGATTTAACATCCCTTCAAAGACTTTTGTGCAGGCTGTAAAAAAAATATGTGAACAGTATGGAATTCTCTTTATTGCGGATGAAATTCAAACTGGTTTTGGCAGGACAGGAAAGCTGTTTGCAATGGAACATTTCGGAGTGGTACCAGATCTGATCACCATGTCAAAATCAATAGCAGCCGGACTTCCAATCAGCGCGGTGACAGGGCGGGCTGAAATCATGGATTCCGCCGGGGTTGGGGAAATTGGCGGAACGTATGGCGGAAGTCCTCTCGGATGTGTTGCAGCAATAGAAGTCGTTAAAATGATACAGGAGCAAAACCTTCTCGAAAAAGCAATTTTGTTTGGGGAAAAATTCCAGGAAAGATTTGGAACGCTGTTAAAGCAATTCTCTGAAATTGGCGAAATCCGGTCTTTAGGAGCAATGTGCGCACTCGAATTTTTCGATCAAACCGGTCAGCCGAATGGACAGATTGTTAAGGAAATACTTGCGAAGGCTCATCAGCGCGGATTGATTTTAATGAGCGCAGGCCTTTATGGCAACGTCATCAGGCTTCTTGCTCCGCTTGTTATTACGGACGAACAAAGGGAGGAAGGATTTGATGTCCTTGAGTCAGTGATTTTTGAATGCTGCAAGCAGCAGGAGGGATAAGATGAAACAGAATTTATGGATCAATGGAGAAAATGTGGAAGCGGAAAATTACCGTCCATTGTTTAATCCTTATACAGGAGGTCAAATAGCCGAAGTAGCAGATGCTACTAGCGCAGAGGTAAACAGAGCAATCGACTCTGCAGCTGAAGCGGCGGGGCAAATGGCGGAAATGAATGCCTATAACCGCGCCGATATTCTTCGAAGAGTGGCCGATTATATCGCCGAAGACCGGGAAGAATGTGCCAAACTGATCGTTGAGGAATCCTCCAAACCATTGAAAGCAGCACGGGCAGAGGTCGACCGGACTATCATGACCTATACATTTGCCGCAGAAGAAGCGAGAAGAATTCAAGGAGAAACAATCCCAATGGATGCAGCTCCTGGCGGCGAGGGTCGGATCGCCTATACGGTTAAAGAGCCGCTTGGGGTCATCGCCGCGATTACCCCATTTAATTTTCCGATGAACCTCGTTGCCCATAAGGTCGGACCAGCGATTGCAGCGGGAAATACAGTCGTTCTGAAGCCAGCGAGCCAGACGCCATTATCTGCCTTTAAAATCGCCTCATACTTCCATAAGGCAGGATTGCCGGCAGGTGCCCTTAATGTAGTGGCGGGCAGCGGGAAAAGTGTCGGCGACGTCTTGATTACCGACGATCGTGTGAAAAAAGTGACATTTACCGGTAGTCCCGAAGTCGGTACGTATATTCGTGAAAAGGCTGGATTGAAACGAGTAACGCTTGAACTAGGTGCGAACTCTGCATTGATTGTCGACGAAGGAACAGACCTTAGTAAGGCAATGCCAAGAATCGTGACGGGTGCCTTCTCAAATCAGGGGCAGGTTTGCATATCGATCCAGCGAATTTACGTCCATGAAAATATTGCCGAGGAATTTGTTTCGCAGTTCGTCAAAGAAGCAGGGCGCCTTAAAGTGGGCGACCCAATGGAAGAAGAAACAGATGTCGCTGCCATGATCAGTGCGGGGGATGTGCAAAGGGCCCTATCCTGGATCCACGATGCAGTGGGGCAAGGAGCCGAGCTTGTCCTCGGTGGGGAGAGCGAACAGCAGGTCTTAAAGCCTACTGTGCTTCTGAATGCAAAACCGACTGATAAAATTTCCTGTGAGGAAGTTTTTGCGCCAGTTGTCCATATCAACACATACAAAGACTTTGATGATGCCATCACCCAGGTCAATGAATCGCAGTTTGGCCTTCAGGCAGGTGTTTATACGAATGATCTTCAAAAAGCTTTCCGTGCGGCCAAGAATCTGCACGTTGGCGGTGTGATGATCAATGATATTCCAACTTTCCGGGTTGACCATATGCCTTATGGTGGTGTCAAACAAAGCGGGACCGGAAGGGAAGGAGTCAAGTACGCTGTTGAAGAAATGACTGAACTGAAGCTTGTATCATTCAAACTAGATTGAACCGAAAGCCTGGTCTGAAAGCCAGGCTTTTCATCTACAGACACATGGGGGAATGGCAATGCGTTTAGCGGAAACGATCGTTGTATCAAATACGAATAGCAAGATGACTGTTTATCTCGACAAACAAAACAAACGAGTGAGAGTAGAAGATTATTTGGGCAACTTATCGGAAGTTTTGAAACGAGCAGAAGAGCTGGCGGCGAACGAAAAGGTTGATAAATTGATTATTAAAGGAAGAAGAGAACATTTTACGCAGCTACTTGAGTATGGGTATCGTTTTGAGGCAAGCATTGATGGCTTTTTCCTTGGTTCTGATTGCCTATTCTTTTCAAAGTTTTTTAGTGATGAAAGAAAAGCAACACCGCATTGGACCGAAGAGGAGGGAATCATAAAAACGGTCTTTCGGTTGGCTGAGACCGACGAGAAGCTCCCTCTTCCTGGTGCATATGTGATGAAGAAACTGCATCAAGCAGATGTCCACGGCTTATCCAAGTTATACAAAGAAGTCTTTCAAATCTATCCAACCCCGCTAAACGACCCGGATTATATTGTCAAAACAATGACAGAAGGCAGTATTTACTATGGATTTGTCGATGATGGCCAGATTGTAAGCGCGGCTTCCGCTGATGTGGACCTTTTTTACAAAAATGCGGAAATAACTGATTGCGCGACAGCAAAAGAGCATAGGAAGCATGGCTTGATGAAAGTCCTCCTCGCTCGCATAGAGGCAGAACTGATCGAGAAAGGGATCTTTTGCGCTTATTCCATTGCGAGGTCATTATCATTCGGTATGAATGCGGCATTGCATCAATTGGGCTATGCCTATCGTGGCAGGCTGGTGAACAATGTTTATATTTACAATAAAATGGAAAATATGAACGTTTGGTCGAAGGATTTGGCAAAAGCGCCAAATTTTAGGCAGTAGAATACAGTTTTTCGGCATTCTGTCCTATACTTAATATGGGAGTGTGATGGCTTGAATTCCGTATTCAATGTTACTGAAGAAATCTTGAGCGCAATATTGAAATGCATCGATGAGGCTATCCATGTCGTCAATACAGAAGGTATCACGATATTTTATAATCAAGTGGCAGCAACCCATGATGGATTGAAAATTAGCGAAGTTATTGGGAAGCCGCTCTTGAGTGTTTTTCCTTCACTGAATAATCAATCCAGCACCTTATTGAAGGTGATCGAAACAAAAAAGCCGATCTATCATGAAACACAAGCCTTTGTTAATTTGCACGGAAGGAAAATTGAAACAGTCAATACAACTCTGCCAATTTTTGTCGAGGGAGAACTGATAGGGGCTGTTGAGATTGCCAAAGATTATTCGAGGATAAAACAGCTTTCTGAACGTCTGGTCGAAATTCAAAAGGATTTAACACCCCGGAATGGCATGGCTGTAAAGCAGCAGGTCGGCTATACGTTCCGTGACGTGCTGACGATAAATCAGTCGTTTATAAACGTCAAAAAAAAGGCTGAAAAACTGGCGAAATCTGATTCTCCCATTCTGGTTTATGGGGAAAGCGGTACTGGGAAAGAACTCTTCGTCCAGTCCATCCATCATGCTTCAAAGCGGGTATCAGGCCCGTTCATAACCCAAAATTGTGCCGCCATACCCGAAAACCTGCTGGAAAGTATTCTATTTGGAACCTCTAAAGGAAGTTATACCGGAGCAGTGGACAGGCCAGGACTTTTCGAGCTGGCAAACGGAGGGACGCTATTTCTCGATGAGCTGAATTCGATGCCGTTCGGCCTCCAGGCTAAATTGCTGCGCGTTTTGGAAGATGGGGCAGTCAGAAGAATCGGAAGCACGAAAGTGACGTCGGTGAATGTCAGGGTCATCTCTGCGATGAATGTCTACCCGAAGAAGGCGATGGAAGAAAACAAGCTGCGGACCGACCTCTTTTATCGGCTAAATGTTTTAACGTTCGAATTGATTCCTTTAAGGCAGAGAAAGGAAGACATCCTTTTTTTGAGCGAACTTTTTATAAGCCATTACAATTTTGAGTTGAGGAAGCAGGTTACCGGGTTGGATGAAAATGTGAAGTCTACTTTCCTTACCCATCTTTGGCCTGGAAATGTACGCGAACTGAAGCATACAATTGAGTACATGATGAATGTCTGTGAAGGGGACCAACTGACTGTTGCTGATCTTCCACTAATGTTGAAAAATTTTGCCCAAAAGCCAGGGAACAGCATTTCTGGATTGGCATTGCGAGAAAATCTGAAGGAATTTGAAGTGCAATTGATCAGGAATGCGCTTGAAATATCCGGAGGAAAAATCCACCAGGCAGCAATTCTGCTCGATATTCCAAGACAAACTCTGCAATACAAAATAAAGAAATTAAATATCCATTGAGTCATAATCTGCCGAACTTTCGGCAGGTTATTTTTTTAAAAGAATAAGAAAATATAAAATTCCTCTGAGAATTGTTCAGCTCCAGTGCTTTTCTTACCAGAATAAGTGCTTTCTATCACAACGGGAATGATGGATTTCGATATATTGGACTATTATGGCATGAAACTTGCTTTATAAAAACGTATCAAAAGTTAGGGGGAAACGGAATGAAACAAACATTATATAAGCCAGCAAGGCATTGGAAAGAGATCGAGCTCTGGAAAGATGTAACCGAAGAGCAATGGAATGACTGGCTATGGCAGCTTACCAATACAATCAGGACGCTAGATGATTTGAAAAAAGTCATCCATTTGACTCCTGAAGAAGAAGAAGGAGTCCGGATCTCAACAAAAACGATCCCGCTCAATATCACACCCTATTATGCTTCACTAATGAATCCAGATGATCCTCGCTGCCCGGTAAGGATGCAGTCCGTCCCTATATCCAAGGAAATCCACAAAACAAAATACGATTTAGAAGATCCGCTGGACGAAGATGAGGATTCGCCTGTACCAGGCTTGACTCATCGATATCCTGACAGGGTATTGTTCCTTGTTACCAATCAATGTTCTATGTACTGCCGATATTGTACCCGCCGCAGATTTTCTGGACAAATCGGCATGGGGGTTGCAAAAAAACAGCTGGATGCGGCAATCCACTATATTAGGAACACTCCAAAAGTACGCGATGTGCTAATTTCAGGTGGCGATGGCCTACTGATCAACGACAACATCCTTGAGTATATTTTGAAAAATTTGCGCGAAATTGATCATGTGGAAATCATCCGCATAGGTACCCGGGCACCTGTCGTATTTCCGCAGCGCATTACCGAGAATCTCTGTTCCATCCTCAAAAAATATCATCCGATTTGGCTGAATACCCATTTCAATACATCAATCGAAATTACCGAGGACTCAAAACGGGCCTGTGAAATGCTTGCAAATGCAGGCGTTCCCGTTGGAAATCAATCGGTCATCCTTGCAGGCATTAATGACAGTGTCGCCATCATGAAACAGCTGATGCATGACCTTGTGAAAATGCGCATACGCCCTTACTATATTTACCAGTGCGATCTATCCGAAGGGATTGGCCATTTCCGTGCTCCTGTGACAAAGGGTCTTGAAATTATCGAAGGCTTAAGAGGCCATACATCCGGTTATGCCGTACCTACATTTGTAGTGGATGCACCTGGTGGAGGAGGAAAAATCTCCTTGCAGCCAAACTATTTGATTTCCCAAAGTCCGGAAAAAGTTGTGCTGAGAAATTTCGAAGGTGTCATTACCTCTTATCCTGAACCTGAAAATTATGTTCCAGGCAAAGCGGAAGGATACTTTAAACAGGTATATCCTGATTACGAGCAGAAAAAATCCAATACTGGAATTGCAGCCATTATGAATGACAGTGAATTCAACTTACTTCCAGAAGGACTTAGCAGGATTGATCGCCGTGAAAAGTACGAGGAAGACCCAGCTCATGCATCCCTTAAGGATAGACGGGAAAAGCGGGATGAACTGAAAGAAAAGAAATTCAGAGCACAACAAATAAAAACAACTCAAGAACAAGAATCCCAGGAGACGTTCTCAACAGGAGAGGGAAGTGAATCATGACAAAGTGCGAATGGTGCAGCAGTGAAAAGATCAAACCAGTCACAGACAAAGTCTATTGGGAACTTCCGGATGGAACGAAAGCAATCGAAATTGAGGGTACACCAGCAGTCCATTGTCTTGACTGTCAAATGACATACCAGACTGAATGGATCACAAAGGAAATCGAAGACCAGTTGTTCTTAATCGACACGAAAAAACTGGCCAAAATCATCACCTTCGAAGAATTGATGGAACAGCCAAGATTACTGAAGCGAAATTACTTTGATTTTACATCATGAACTGTGGCAATTTTAATGATGAATAGTATATGGGCATTGCTGGAGATGGAAAAATCAGCAAGATGGCAATAAAAGCGGCACCTTTTCAGATTGGGAAGGTGCTCAAAGCTTTCTTATATGTGGACGGACAGTGAACAATTCGATATAGTATGGACAGACAAATTATATCATTAGGCAGGCGTTCATATATGTATAAAAGTTTTTATCACTTTCTGATGAAATATCGGTCCACAAAACCAATGGAAGCGATCAGCAGGTTCGCAAACGCTGCTTACGATGATCTAGCCTTTCCAAAAAACTCCGAAAACTATGATGAAATAAGTTCCTATTTGGAAATGAACGGACAATATCCTGAAAGCATGTCTGTCTTTGATGAGGCATGGGAGGAATATATTTTAACAGAAAGCTGAACAGGCGAAAATATATTCAAGTATCATTCATCCTCCAGCTGGGCGTGGCGATTTTTTAGAATGGTGCATATACTGTGGTAACACAATTCACGACTCATCGTTTTAGGAGATGGAGGAAATGGAAAAACGGAAGCAACCTAAGTTTCACATTGGTGATACAGTCGTGATCACTATTTACGGTACCGTTGGGAAAGTGACCGATATAAAGTGGCTTGATGGCCTTCATGTATATGAGATAAATAAGAGCGAAGGTTTGTATTTAGAAACCAGTTTGCAGCGGATCTCTGAATATGAAGGGAAGCTGATCGAGCAGGAAAAGATCGATATCGAGTATAAATACTTCTTCGGCGATATCGTCCATGTAAAAGGATATGATTCGGACTTGTTTAGAGTGGTTGGTTTCAGGACGGAAATATGGCGTTATAAGGAAGATGCTTGGGAGGATGTAATATATGAACTCTCGAGGATTCATGATGGGGAATGGCTTGAAGCTGGAGAAGAAGAACTGAAACTCGTGGCAGATTCGGAAAGTGCAGACACCTTTATTCAAAAACTGGGATTTTTGTTTTCTGCTAAGAAAGACGTGAAGCCATCGGGAAACCTCGATATAATATCCCGTCAGCCCCGTGCAGGGGAAAAGGAAGAATTGCGAAAAATCATTAGTAGAAGGATGACAATTGATCATTTGCTTGATATTTACAATGACTACCGGATATTATATAAATGGTTCAAAGATGAGGAGTATGCCCATGTAATGCGAGTGATCATCCGCAAGCTGTCCATGCTTGTTAACAATGATGGAAAAAGCCATGTTTAAAAACGATTTGAAAACTCGAGCAGTAAATAAATAAAATAGGGAATTCCAGCCGATAGAAAAATCTTAAATAGGACATTTACGATTCTGCCAAATAACTCTACAATCACACTGTTTTCTTTATTGACATCCTTAACGAACATCTCTGTAAACGTAACTATTGCCTTCATGAAACATCACCTCGTCATTGATTTATTCCATTCTATGCTTGTCCAAAAAAGGTCAGAACAATTTTCTGAGAAACGATCATACTCGGCATGAAACAGGGGAATCTATCATACATTTGGAATAAAGGGGGGCGAATCTGTGAAAGAGATTGAGGTTATAATCGATACAGAGGAGATTGCTGAATTTTTCTTTCATGAACTGGTAAAAAGGGGATACGTTCCCACGGAGGAAGAACTAGAAGAAATCGCGGATATCACCTTTGAATATCTGATTGAAAAATGCATCATCGATGAGAAGGATGAAATGGATTGAGAAGAACACAGATGGAAAGGGCTGATTTCGATGAATCAGCCTTTTTATTGATCAAAGAAAATGTAAACCTTGCAGCAAAAGCTTCAGGATACAATTGTACGATACTGCTGAAAATTTTCATGTGACGATGAAGCCAAAGCTTCATCGTCATTTTTCTATCCTTGTTTCTTTCGTCCTTTAGCTGAAAATTCCTTGCCGTGTGCTTCTTGCTCGGCAGCGATTGCTTCAGGTGGGATATGGTTGTTTTTCTTAGGTGAATTGATGCGATTGCGATGTTTTTTACCCATTAGCTCAATCTCCTTCATGTCTTTTTTTAAGTACTCTGTATTAGAGAATGTTTTATTTCAGCTTCGGTAAAGCTATTCCTAGCTTGCTCTTTTAACAAAATTGTCATGAAACGAAGATTTTCCTGCTTAACTATATTATGGTATAGTTTTGAGGTAGCAACCTATAGGATGGAGGATTATTTGAATGAGTGTACATATTGGTGCGAAAGAAAATGAAATTGCAGAAACCGTATTGCTTCCCGGGGATCCGTTGAGGGCAAAATACATTGCCGAAACATTCCTTGATGATGCAAGGTTATATAATGAAGTCAGAAATATGTTTGGATACACAGGGACTTACAAAGGAAAGCGGGTTTCTGTGCAAGGAACTGGCATGGGAGTGCCATCCATTTCCATCTATATCAATGAGTTGATGACTGGTTATAATGTACAAAACCTAATACGCGTGGGCACTTGTGGAGCTATCCAAAAGGATGTCAAAGTCCGCGACGTTATTTTGGCAATGAGCGCATCCACTGATTCGCAAATGAACCGTCTTACTTTTGGCGGAGTGGACTATGCAGCTACGGCAAACTTTGATTTGTTATATAAAGCTTACAACACCGGCCTGGAAAAAGGCTTGAACCTTAAAGTGGGCAATGTTTTCACAGCTGACCAGTTCTACAATGATCATGCAGAATTAGAAAAATGGGCCCAGTATCAAATTTTAGCGGTTGAAATGGAAACCACAGCCCTCTATACTCTGGCGGCAAAATTCAATCGCAAAGCTCTTTCGATCCTGACAGTCAGTGATCATATCTTGACGGGGGAAGAAACGACCTCAGAAGAACGCCAAACAACCTTTAATGACATGATCGAAGTAGCACTTGAAGCAGCCATCAAAGAATAATCATTTTTGAATACCCTTTCCTCCTCAGGATAGGGTTTTATTCGTTAATGGGAAAAAAGGCCATTCGTAAGTTTGCTGAAAAATGTTAGAATGATGGTATTGTTTAAAAGTTTAAAGATGGGTGGAAATAATGAAAAAAATTGTTCTTGCAATCGCGATACCGATATTGTTAATTGGCTGTGCACCTGTGGAGCCTTATTTAGAGAAAATACCTTATTTGGGTGAAAAATTAGTTGTAAAAGATAAACAGAAAGAGCTACCAACAGAAGTCTCGCAGCCAGAAAAGACCAACACGGAACCCGAAACTCCACAGCAACAGAAGCCAGAACAAGAAGGATTGACACTTGAAGCTGCCTATTTTAATGTGATTCAGAATGCGGATGGGAAAAATATAATTCAAAACCCCCAGAACACATTGGCGCTTGTCAATAAGATCTTTGGATTGCCAGGAAATTATATTCCCGAAGACTTGGTCAGGCCGAAAGTACAATTCTCTTTTGGAGATGAAAAGCTTGAAAAGAGCTTAATGAGGAAAGAGGCAGCGGAAGCAATGGAAACCATGTTCGCAGCAGCTAGGAAAGAAGGAATGGAACTAGCTGCCGTTTCCGGGTACCGATCATATGCCAGACAGGAAACACTGTTCAAAGCTGAGGTTAATCATGTAGGGGAAGAAAAGGCGCTCGAGGCAGTCGCAAAGCCCGGAACCAGTGAACATCAAACAGGCTTGACAATGGATATCTCAAGCAGAAGCAATCAATTTAATCTGAATGAACAATTTGGATCAACAAAAGAAGGAATTTGGCTGGCCAACAATGCTCATAATTATGGCTTTATCTTAAGATATCCAAAAGGAAAGGAAGATTTGACCGGCTATATGTATGAACCATGGCATTTTCGGTATGTTGGCATCAAAGTGGCAACAGAAATTTATAAGAATAACTGGACGCTTGAAGAATATTTTGATAACGTCAAGAAAATATAGGAGGGCCTGACTGCAAGTCGGGCTTTTTGATTTAAACAAGCTCAATTTCGCAACATACCGCGATTTACATCCGAAAAATTACTCAACTTTGCAAAGAAAAAACAAATATTTTCATTGATTAATATACTATACAGGGGTATAGTAAATGGTGAAGAAACAATAACAAAACGAAAATCAGTGGGAAACGGGGTGTAATCGATGAAAGAACAAATGACTGTTGATATTACAGGCATGACGTGCGCTTCCTGCTCCACAAGGATTGAAAAAATCCTCAATAAAATAGATGGGGTCGAAGCAACTGTAAACCTGGCGATGGAAAGTGCCTCCGTACAATACGATAACGAAAAAATCAAAGCAGATGAAATTTTCGCCAAGATAAATGATCTAGGGTATGGCGTCAGAGTCGATAAAATGGATTTAGATGTATTCGGCATGACCTGTGCGGCCTGTTCCACCAGGATTGAAAAGGTTCTGAACAAAATGGGTGGAATGAAGTCAGCCACTGTCAATCTGGCTACTGAATCTGCAACAGTAGAGTTCAACAGTGCGGTCCTATCGGTGGATCAAATTATCGCAAAGATACAGAATCTTGGCTATGATGCCAAGGAAAAGGTTCAGCGGGAAGCAAAGGCATTGCAAAAAGAAGAGGAAATTCACGCGAAGAAAAGGAAATTATTGCTCTCCATTCTTTTGTCGCTTCCGCTGTTGTACACAATGATTGGTCATTCTCCTTGGGATACTGGCTTGCCGATGCCGCAGCTGCTGATGAATCCATGGTTTCAATTGCTACTGGCGACACCAGTCCAATTCTGGATTGGCGGCCAATTTTATGTAGGTGCCTATAAGTCGTTAAAAAACAAAAGCGCCAATATGGATGTCCTTGTTGCTCTTGGTACTTCCGCTGCCTATTTTTATAGTCTTGTAGAAGCTATCAAAACAATCGGCAATCCGAATTATATGCCTCATTTGTATTTTGAAACGAGCGCAGTACTGATCACTCTGATTCTTGTTGGAAAACTGTTCGAGGCGCTTGCAAAAGGTCGCACAACCGAAGCAATTTCGAAGCTTTTAAACCTGCAGGCGAAGGAAGCGACCGTTATCAGAGATGGCGAGGAGATAAAAATCCCGATCGAGGATGTAAAAGTCAATGATACAGTCCTTGTGAAGCCTGGAGAGAAGATTCCGGTAGATGGCAAGGTGGTAACTGGACAGTCAGCAGTTGATGAAGCTATGATTACAGGGGAGTCTATCCCAGTTGAAAAATCTGCAGGCGATACTTTAATCGGTGCAACAATCAATAAAAATGGTACCTTGACAATGACGGCAACTAAGGTGGGGAAAGACACTGCCCTAGCAGGCATCATCAAGGTAGTTGAAGATGCACAAGGAAGTAAGGCGCCAATCCAGCGTGTAGCAGACCAAATTTCCGGTATCTTTGTACCAATCGTCGTTGCGATAGCGCTCGTCACATTCCTTGTCTGGTATTTCTTGATCACCCCGGGAGATTTTGCATCTTCCCTTGAAACAGCAATTGCTGTACTCGTTATCGCCTGTCCTTGTGCACTTGGACTGGCAACCCCAACCTCCATTATGGTGGGAACAGGGAAAGGTGCGGAAAATGGGATCTTATTTAAGGGCGGTGAGCACTTAGAAACTACCCACAAAATTAATGCGATTGTTCTTGATAAAACGGGAACAATTACTAAAGGGAAACCAAGTGTAACCGATATAGAAATTTTCGGCGAAAAAGAAAAGGTCCTTCAGTATTTGGTATCAGCCGAGAAGTCATCAGAACATCCTCTTGCTGAGGCGATTGTAGAGTATGGCTCCGTAAATCAAATTGACGTCGTTCAGGTCGATGAATTTTCCGCGATACCAGGACACGGAATTCAAGCAGTTATCATGGGC
This sequence comes from Mesobacillus stamsii, assembly GCF_030814065.1. Lineage (NCBI taxonomy): Bacteria > Bacillati > Bacillota > Bacilli > Caryophanales > Bacillaceae > Mesobacillus > Mesobacillus stamsii. Next base: position 142,057 of record NZ_JAUSUN010000001.1, on the reverse strand, counting down.
GAAAAAGTTCTAGTCGGAACCAGAAAGTTAATGAAACAAACAGGAGTCGTATTTGACAAATACGAAGATCAGCTGGAGAAGCTTGAGACGGATGGAAAAACAGCCATGCTGATTGCCATCGATCATGAAGTGAACGGGATAGTTGCCGTGGCAGATACTGTCAAAGATACAGCCAAAACGGCGATTGAAGAGCTAAAATCCATGGGCATTGAAGTATATATGCTAACCGGTGACAATAAGCGTACTGCTCATGCAATCGCCTCACAGGTCGGCGTCGATCATGTCATCGCAGAAGTACTGCCAGAAGAAAAGGCAAACCATGTGAAAGAGCTTCAGCTAAAAGGGATGAAAGTCGCAATGGTTGGTGATGGAATCAATGACGCACCCGCCCTTGCCCTTGCCGATATCGGGATAGCGATTGGAACAGGGACCGATGTCGCCATTGAAGCTGCTGATGTTACCATTCTTGGTGGAGAATTGACCTTGATTCCTAAAGCAATATCATTAAGTAAACAGACCATGCGAAACATCCGGCAAAATTTATTCTGGGCACTGGCATACAACTCAGCTGGTATCCCGATAGCTGCTTTGGGACTACTGGCGCCATGGTTAGCTGGAGCGGCAATGGCATTTAGTTCTGTTTCTGTAGTGACTAACTCCCTTCGTTTGAAGCGGATTAAGTTATAAAATTTTTAAATAAGAGAGGAAGAATGAAAATGGAAAAAACAACTTTACAAGTATCAGGTATGACTTGCGGACACTGTGAAAATGCAGTCAAAAACGCAATAATGGGTGTCGATGGTGTTGCTAGCGTAATGGTTTCATTATCAGAGGGAACTGCTGAAGTAGAATACGATGCTTCGAAAGCAGAAATTAGCAAAATGAAGGCAGCGGTTGAAGAGCAAGGCTACGATGTAGAATAGACTTTAAAAGAGGCTGGCAACTAGTTCAAGAAATGGACATTGCCAGCCTTTTTTGTGTTTTAGGAATAAAGCAATTATGAAATTGATTCACATTAGGATATTTCATATTTAAAGCCCTTTTTTCTGTTAAATTCACGTTAAAAATGTTATTCTAATCATTAAGGATTTTAAGCTTGATTGGAAAGTGGTGAAAAGGTTGGATCAGCAAAATAAAAATGAAGAAAACAAACAAGAGCTTGATGGCCAGAACAAGGCAGAAGAAACAGAAACCAAAAATAGTTTTCTTCAGATTAAAAAGTTCCACTTTGCAATGCTGTTGTTTGTTCTTGTCTTTTTAACTGCAGGAATTACTACTTTTGCGCTTGCTTTCGGCGACGACAAGCCAGCAGTGCAGGTTATCAAGGATAGGGAAGAATTTGAAAAGCTTTACGACGCATATGATACATTGAAAAAGGAATATTACCAGGATGTTGATCAGGACCAACTGATCAATGGGGCGATTGACGGCATGCTTTCTTCATTGGATGATCCGTATTCGGATTATATGAGCCAAGAAGATGCGAAGAATTTCCATCAAAGTCTGTCGTCCTCATTTGAGGGGATTGGCGCGGAAATTCAGGAGAAAGATGGCTCCATTTCCATCGTCACTCCCCTAAAAGGATCTCCAGCGGAAAAAGCAGGACTCAAACCAGAGGATAAAATAATCTCGGTTGACGGCAAAAGTCTTCAAGGCATGAGTACGACTGAAGCCGTGGCGCTCATTAGGGGTGAAAAAGGGACTGATGTAAAGTTGTCCATTCTTCGCCAAGGGGCAGAAAAACTGGTGGATATAACGGTCACCCGAGACACGATTCCGATTGAAACCGTATATGGAGAGATGGTTGAGGATGGAATTGCTAAAGTGCAGATAACGAATTTCTCACAAAACACTTCGAATGAATTAGTAACTATTTTAAATGATTTAAAAAAGCAGGGGATGAAAGGGCTTGTCTTGGACCTTCGCCAAAATCCAGGCGGACTTCTTGATCAGGCAATCAAAATATCAAGTCTATTTGTTCCTGAAGGAGAGATCCTATTTCAGGTGGAAGACCGCAATGGCAATGTCAAGAAGTATCCATCTGAAAATAAAAATAGCAACGAACTTCCTCTCGTAGTGGTCATCGATAAAGGAAGCGCCAGCGCATCGGAAATTCTTGCGGGAGCTGTTAGTGAATCTGCCGACGTTCCTTTGGTGGGTGAAAAATCATTCGGCAAAGGCACTGTCCAGCGAGCAGAAGATTTTTTAGACGGTTCAAATATGAAATTTACAACAGATAAATGGTTGACACCTAAAGGGAATTGGATCCATAAAAAGGGTATTAAACCAGACTATGAAGTGGCTATGCCAGAGTACGCTTCCCTGCCGTTTATCGACCCAGAAACAGAATTGACCGTGTCAACCGCATCAGATCAAGTAAAATCAGCTCAAAAAATGCTGAAGGCGCTTGGTTATGACCCAGGTAGGGAAGATGGTTTCTTTGATGAAAAAACGAAGCAAGCAGTCAGCAAATTTCAAACATCAAAAAAGATCGAACCAACAGGGATTCTGAAAGGAAGCACAACAATCGAACTAATGAATGCGTTGCGAGAACAGCTTAGCAAAAATGATCCGCAAATCCAGAAGGCGCTTGAAGTATTAAAGCAAGAGATGGCGAAATAACCGTCGAGTAACGTGAGGGAGTGCCTATCTGCCATAATGCAACTTAAAAATCTCCAGCTTTTGCTGGAGATTTTCGCTATTTTGTTAGTTCGTAAATTAGACGAAGCGAATCTTGCCTTACCGCTCGCCGAATTTGGCGAAGGTTTTTTCATCCTCTACTAGACCGCAGGCAGCACATTGGATTTTCAGTTCTGGGCCTTTATAAGGAAGATGAAAGGGATCCAATTGGTCATTCGAATACTGTTCAACAATCTCGCCAGATTGCGGATTCAATTTAACAGGCTGAGGAATCTGGGAAATCATATTGAATCTGGTCCGATTGGTCTTGCAATTAGGACAACGATATGGTTTGCTCATAATTTAGCTCCTTTTCAGTCATTTATCGTTATTTTTTGCATTGTCCTGCGCAATTATGTAACGATACAAAGTACAGACACGGAAAACCGTCCAGGAGGCAACAAAAATGAAGGCAGAAGAATATGAACAATTGCTAGATGAGTACAGAAGGATTTGGAACAATCGTCGGCTCGGGTCAGCTCAGACGCCAGCAGAGACTCTTAAAGGAGCGATAGTAAGGGATTTAAAAGATGAGAACACTCATCCGCGCGCAAGAAAATCACTGAAAGATAAATACTATCTTGCAACAAAGAGGATTATCGAATCATCTTTGTCAACTGATAGCAAAGTCATGTTAATTCGATTGCATTTGGAAATCGCCGATGCTATTCAACGGGATGACGCAAAGTAAGAGTCCAAATTGGCAATCGTTTTTTTCTTGCAGTCAGCAGAATAGAATGTTTCTGAACAAAAAAGATAGTTTACGCCCTTTTTTATTGAGAAAAATATCATCATGCCCCTTGCTTTTATACCCCTAATGGTATAAAATCTATCTTATAAGTTCAGTGATGAACAAGAATTTATAAGAGGTGAAGAGTAGTTGCTAACAGGTTTAATCATCGTTCTCCTATTGTTAACCTTGATCTTCAACCGCTATGTACCCGTTAGGAATCTTCAAGTGGTAAATGGCGATGAGCATGGAGCAATATTTGTCGACCTGAGAGATTATCAGGATTCAGCTAAGAATCCCGTCAATGGAGCAATTAATATTCCATGTGGGTATTTAAAAAGATATATTAAGGAAATTCCGAACGAACAAATTATCCTCATAGCTTCCAATGAAATCGAAAAAAATTTTGGAGCAAGATTGCTGAAAAAATACGGCTATGATGTCAAGGGTTATACCATTACTGGACCATCACAATAGGAGGTGGCTTAAGTGGAGTACAATAAAGAAATAGTCAATCGGCTGAAAAGGATTGAAGGACAGGTAAGGGGCAGCATCCGCTTATTAGAAGAACAGGAAGAATGCAAGTCAGTCGTAACTCAGCTGTCAGCAATCCGCTCTGCAGTTGATCGCACAATTGCCTTGATCGTCAGCAAGAATCTTGAACAATGCTTGATCACTGATTTGCAGGAGGGACGGGAGACGTCCCAAGCCGTTAACGATGCAGTAGACCTGCTTGTCAAAAGCAGAAAATAAATCAATTTCTGTCTTGACAATGTGATTTTTGTCACTTAAAATACCCGTATAGGTATAAAGATAGAGTAAGATAATCCTTTTTTCTCCATATGAACTACTATAAAGCTAATGAGGTGTAACTGGATGGATGTAGTATTAAATGTATTAATCGTTGTTTTAGCTGTGGCGTTTTTATGGTGGCGCTTTGCTCCCACGAAAGGTGTGAATCAGATCACGACAGCGCAGCTTCGCGAAATGGTGAAGACAAAGGCTGCTGGAACTCAATTTGTCGATGTGAGAACTCCTGGAGAATACAAAGGGAACCATATTAAAGGGTTTAAAAATATCCCACTTCAGCAGCTGGCAAATCGCACAGGAGAACTTTCTCAGGAAAAAGATGTAGTAGTTATTTGTCAGAGTGGCATGCGAAGCAGCCAGGCAAGCAAGTTATTGAAAAAAGCTGGATTTAAAAATGTAACGAATGTAAAGGGCGGCATGAGTGCCTGGTAATGGTTGAGGAGGAAAAGAAGAATGCGTCAAATGACACCACTAGAAGTGCAAAAAAAATTAAATTCTAATGAATTTGAAGTTGTCGACGTTCGCGAGGTAAGTGAAGTTGCCCAAGGGAAAATTCCTGGTGCGATTCATATTCCGCTCGGACTTATTGAGTTCAGGATGAACGAACTGGACAAAAACAAAACGTATGTATTGGTTTGCCACTCTGGGGCCCGCAGTTCAAGAGCAACACAATTTCTTGAGTATTACGGATATAATGTGATTAATATGCAAGGCGGCATGATGTCCTGGCAAGGTCCAACTGAATAATAATACAAAAGAGACGGCCAAGGCTGTCTCTTTTTGCATGATCTTTTGCTCGTTCAGCTACGGTCGATTTCATAGTTTTATCACAAATTAGCGATATAATGATTGAAGATACTTGTGGAAGAAAAGGAGTTCATTATGAAGCGGACTAATTTGTTAGCGGCAGTGGTTTTCACTGCTTTGTTATCTGCCTGTTCTTTCGAATCATATACACCAATTTCAAAGGATTCTTCTATTATATCGACAGTGAATATTAAGGAAATGACCGTTTCTTTTTATGATATGGATCAAGAAGAAAAATTGCCTGATTGGGAGGTTGACCGCCCCTATATTGGCGGAATGATCCTTCCAGATAAGGATACGCTTCTATTATACGGAAAAACCTTGGATACGGCTGATCTTTATTCATTAAGCAAAGGGGAAAAAATTGATTCTTGGGAAACAGGGGAAGGGATCGTTAACTCTTTGTTAGTAGGGGATGGGAAAATAGCTTTTGCTGATCAAAATCGTGAGAGCATCCGCTTTTTTGATATTAATGGGAAAGAAGTAAATGAGGTGGGAGCGATAAAAGACCCTTTGACCATGCTTGAAGCAGAGGACAAACTTTATGTTGTCAGCTACAACCAGGAGAAGGTTACTGTTATTGATTTACAGAAAAATGAGAAGCTTCCAGGATTTAAAGTTCACCCTGCAGCAGCAGGAGCTGTCATGAATACAGAAAAAAACGAGTTATGGATTGGCGGACATGGTAAAGGAACCGAAATTGAAGAGCGGATTCATATTTATGATTTGGCAACCGGAACGTTAAAAAAAGAGATCCCCGCTCCTGTCATGCCAGTGGATTTTACAAAAATCGCAGACGATATTTTTGTTTTGAGCCATGGATCCAATACGCTGTATAAATTATCGGGTGACGGAAAAAAGGAAGATTCAATCAAAGTAGGTGCAAATCCGTTTGAAATGGAAGCCTTTGAGGATAAGCTGATTGTTGCTGGTTATGATAGCAACGAGGTGTATATCATTAATCCCGAAAGCTTAAAAATAGAAAAGACGCTGAAAGTTGGCGATGGCCCATTTCAAATAGTTACGAGGGAGAGATAACCAGATGAATTCCGTAAAAGTTCTGATCATCGATGACGAAGAGGATATGCGTAATCTCGTTCAAATGTATTTGGAAAATTCAGGTTTTTCATGTGTTCATGCAGCGGATGGCGTAGAAGGCTTAAGGAAGCTGCAAGAACAACCTTTCGACCTGGTGATTCTTGATATTATGATGCCATATGAGGATGGCTTTGCTGTCTGTGGAAAAATACGAGCTTTTTCCCAGCTTCCAATCATCTTTTTATCAGCTAAAGGAGAGGAATGGGATAAAGTGAAGGGTCTCCAGCTAGGAGGGGATGACTACATAGTTAAGCCATTTAGTCCAGGAGAGCTAGTAGCAAGAATCAATGCACTGTTAAGAAGGACTTCATTTGTTAAGAATGAAGATGAGAAAATGAATGTTGGAAAAATCACGATCGATCAAAAGGGAAGAAGGGTTAGTGTTGGCAGTGAAATTATTCCGCTGACGCTTAAAGAATTTGAGCTGCTTGTCTTTCTCGTTAAGCACCAGGGCCAGGCCCTTAGTAGAGAACAACTGCTAGATTATGTATGGGGAATGGATTACCATGGCAGTTTAAGAACCGTGGATACTCATATTAAGACACTGCGTATGAAACTTGGTACAGGTGATTACATACAAACAATATGGGGAGTCGGATATATGTTTGAGGTGCCGGCAGGATGACCACTTTTTCAGACAGCCTATTTAAAAAGTTATGGCTGACGGTAACTGTGACAATCTTGATCACGGTTTTCTATTCGTTTTTCTTATCTTACCTATTTTATGAGAAACTGTATGTCGATATTGTGGAACAATCGTTATTGGAAGAAGGGTACCGCCTTGCAAGCGACTATCAAGGTGGACCGCTGTCGGAGGATATGAAGCAACAAGTGGAGTGGTACAATGAAAAATCAGAATCAGAGGTTTTTCTAGTCAGCAATCCTAAAGAGTTAAGTGCCTGTCTGCCCTATGCGATTGATTATCAGACACTAATTGGCCAAGATGAACGGCAGCAGTTATTAAAAGGTGAGCCAGTAATAAAATCTGGTTTCGAAGAGAGATTCGGGCGCAAAATTCTTGCGGTGGCTATTCCTCTGCTTGATCACAGCAGGCTGGAAGGGATTATTTACTTATATGTTCCGTTAGCAAAGATTTCCGAATTAACCGTTGATTTTTCGATCCTCTGGCTGATTGGCGGAGTACTGTTTATTGTTATAGGCGCTTTTCTTGGGTTTAAAATGCTTCACCGGCTTACAAGGCCGCTTGCCGCAATGAAACAGGCAGCCGAAAAAGTATCTGATGGAGATTATTCGGCCCGTGTGGACATTCAATCGAATGATGAGATTGGCGAGCTTGCCAAGGCCTTTAACCATATGTCTGAATCCGTTCAAAAGGAAGATGAAAAAAAGCGCGAGTTCCTTGCGGATGTATCCCATGAACTGAGGACCCCTATCAGCTATATAAAAGGTTATAGTGAAGCATTGGAAGCAGGAATAATCAAAGATCCTGAAGAAAGAAATAAATACTTAAAACTCATCAACAGGGAGTCTGGCCGAATCGTGAAAATCGTCGAGGACTTACTTGATCTTTCACGGCTGGATGCCGAAGAATACAAGCTTGTAAAAAGCCCGTTTTCACTGGCTCAGCTTATTGAAGATTTTCTTCTCAAATATGGACCTGCTATGAGGGAAAAAAATATCAGCCTGTCACTGAATCTCGATCCAGATATCATTATTAACGGAGACGAAGGCAGGCTCGAACAAATCTTGCAGAATATCATCGATAACTCTATTCGCTATACTGAAAAAGATGGAATGATCTCCATCAGGCTTTACAAACATCTGTATGGCTGCGCAGTTGAAATCCAGGATACAGGGACTGGAATACCGGCTGAAGATATTGCCAAGCTGACAAATCGCTTTTACAGAGTAAATAAGGCAAGATCTCGATCAGATGGTGGAACAGGATTGGGGCTGGCTATCGTGGATAAATTAGTAAAGCTTCATGATGGTAGGATGGAGATTACGAGCGAGCTCGGAAAAGGTACTACCATTCATCTCTATTTTCCGGTAATAGAGTGATCAAAAGAATTATTAGTTCGTACTTTAGAAAGCTATAAGAGAGGGAAAAAGAATGAAACGAATATGGATAACAATCATAGCGGTGGTGCTTGGGCTGTTAACAACAGCTTGTACTCAAGCTCCACCTGAAGAAGAGCCGCAATTTTTAGAAGTCAATCTGACAGCCAATCCTGAGAGAGCAGAGAAGGGAGAAGAGATTACCTTCGAGGCGAAAGTTTCCTACGGTTCGGAACAAGTAAAAGATGCAGACGAGGTTAAATTTGAGATTTGGCGTTCTCAAGCGGAGGAACATGAAAAAATTGTTGTAGAACATGCAGAAAAAGGGATCTATCGATTGAAGAAATCGTTTGAAGAAGAAGGGACTTACTATATTATTTCGCATGTGACTGCAAGACGCATGCATAATATGCCGAAAATTGAGTTTGTTGTTGGCAATCCTAGTGCGCCAGAAGATGGTAGCTCTACCGACATGAAAATGGAAGACAAAGATTAACTGAATATACACAGATGATTTGTGATTATTTCCTAAATCTAATGTTCCAATTGGGAGGGCAATAGACGTTACCAAGGAATAACTAAACGAGCTGGGCTTAGAAATTTCAAAGGAAAAAACCCGAGAGGTCAACTTTCAAGAAAGATAATTTTGACTTCTTAGGGTTCACCTTTCATCATTGGAAACCTGAGAATAACGAAGTTAACCAACATAAGTTGTTCACTTTGTGAACACCTCTTTGTAATTATTTAAAAGAACATGTTCTTCCGTTGCATATTTTTTGTGGATGTTGACTAGGCATACTATAAAAGTAATAACATTTTTAATCGGGCATCATAATGAAATGAACAACCATTACCCTCTTAAAATAGGGGTCACTTTATTAATGGCTTCTTGTAATTTTTTACTATTTTTGCTATACATTTGCTTAGCTTCCTTTACTTCTGTTCCAAGAGCGAACAATTCTAGGTCCGCCTGGCACTTTTTCATAGTCGAAAGGATTAAAGTTTTTTCTTGTGGGGAAGAGACTTGAATTTTATCATTAAAAAGGTCAATAGTTAATTGTCCATAGGAATCTATCTGTCCAAGAAAAACATTCTCAATGGTAACCCCTTGTTTTTCAAGCTCAGTTTTTAACCAACTCCGGTTTCGACCAATCGTGGATAAAGGCTCATCCAAGATTTTTCCATCCATAATGACGGTCTGCGGTTCCTTAACAGATGCAACAGTTAAATTTACATCTTTCGGGGTCAATGGTTGATTTTCTTTCTTTAGCATAACGCTCAGATCTCCAGTTGGCTCTAATAATGCAAATTCCACATCAGCTACCCTAAATATATCCCTTTTTCGAAGCAATTCTAGCAACTCATCGGTTGTGTATTTTTCCTTTTTTAAATTCTCCTCCATGATTTTCCCATCTTTAATAAAAACAGTTGCTCTCCCTTCTATGAAATCTCGAAAGGTTTTGCTTTTTAAGGAAAGCATATCAGCTAAAAAGGGTATTGCTGAGAAGACCACGATTCCGATAATCCCATTAAATATGTTACGTTCAAGTCCTGTGATAACTTCTGCGCCAATACTTCCAATTGTAATACCTACAACATATTCAAAAAAAGAAAGTTCAGAAAGTTGCTTTTTCCCTAACCATTTTGTGATTAAAAACAGGACTACGACAAATAATAATGACCGTATTACCACATCTAACCATTCAGGCACTACTTACCCCTCCTACAAAAGAATGTTTTATCTTAAAAGCCTTTGTATTGAAACTCTTCTCGCTCCAATTCCCCAACTCGTTTTTTCAAATCAGTTATCACCTCATGTACGACCATCATGGTTTCATGCAATGTACGCTTTGATTCATAGTCCTGTGTCCGTAACGCTAAACTGGATAAATCAGCTTCAATACCTTTTAGACTTGCAAGAGATTGCTTTACTTTCGATGCTACAGTCATCCTACATCCTCCTTATCCTTTGGGTTCATGAGCGTTATTCATCTCCATATTCAATCGACACCGCATGAGCGATACAAGGGATCGTTTCATTTTGCTGAAAGCTTAACGGTGACAATAAAGCCCCAGTGGCTACAACTAATATTCGTTTAAATTCACCCTTTTTCATACGGTTTAATAAATGACCATATACAACCGTTGCTGAACACCCGGCGCCACTAGCTCCTGCTAGAACCGGCTGTCCCTCACGGTATATCATTAGCCCACAATCCTGATACTGTTCTTCCTGTATAGGGGTTCCATGCGTTTTAAATAATTCAAGTGAAACTTCGTGTCCAATTCGACCGAGATCTCCCGTTACAATTAAATCATAATAGGAGGGATCAAGCTTTCGTTCGGTTAAATGGGCCTCAATCGTATCGACGGCTGCTGGAGCCATCGCTCCCCCCATATTAAATGGATCAGTCAATCCCATATCAATGACACGTCCTATTGTAGCAGACGTAACACGTGGCCCATCTCCGGTATCACTTAATAATGCGACCCCTGCACCTGTCACCGTCCATTGTGCAGTAGGAGGTTTTTGCCCCCCATACTCAGTCGGATAACGGAACTGTTTTTCAACCGAAGTGTTATGACTTGAAGCCCCCGTTAACAAATAATTGGCTCCTTTTGTGTTTACAAGATAGGCTCCTAGCGCCAGTCCCTCCATTGAGGTAGAACAGGCACCAAACAATCCTAGGTAAGGTGTACCTAGTGTTCGGCAAGCAAAGCTTGTAGGAGTAATCTGATTAATAAGGTCTCCCCCAAGGAAAAATTGAATTTGTTCCTTTTGAAGCTTGGCCTTCTCCATAGCTCTTTGACAGGCTTCTTCAATAAGAACCCTATGGGCTTTCTCGTAGGAATCTTGTGCAAGCCATAAGTCTGAATGGAGGATATCAAAATCATCAGCAAGTAATCCATCTGCTTCAAATGGTCCGCCAACCGTTCCAGTTGAGATAATAACGGGCTTTTGATCAAAGACCCATGTGCGATGCCCCGTTAACATCACAAACCACCCCACTGTATAAGTATCGTTTTGATTTGATTTTCAGGGGTTTGATACTCCTGTTGAACAGGTGTTAATTGTTTCTTTTGCTTATTTGACATATCTGCCTCTCTTTCATCATGCTTTTTCTTCTTTTCTAAGTATGGTTTCCGTTTCTTTCAATGATCTTTAGTTGAAACCGATCAAATTGAAGTATCCAAAAGGTTGGTTGATTGATTGAATCAACTAACCTTTTGGATATCGTTCTATTCTTTGTATTGAGGTTCTTCTTGTTCAATTTCTTGAACACGTGGAGAAATACTATCAACAATCGTTTGTGTTTGTTGAGCAGCTTGTTTATAAAGCTGTTTTGCTTGTTCATTATCAGTACCTAGCGCAAATGTTTCGAAACTAGCCTGCGCACTTTTCAATCCCGCTAGAGCAGTCTTAACGTCATTTATTGTTGTCATTTTAAGTTCCTTCTTTCTTTTATTGAATACTTACCAATTGTATTGTTTCTTTTTGGATGGTGTTTATGTAAACTTGTATTTAGTAATTTATGGGAAACGAAATAGATCAAAGGCAATGAACATTGATTCACTATCATTTCTTAGATTCCATGAAAACATTAAAAGACCACCCTTTATGGACGGTCTTTACTAAATTTAATATAGGTATGGGTACGGTTTGAAACTTAATAAAGGAAAAAGAGTCTATGGGATCGACGAAATCTTCTTCCGTAGCCAAATTTTTAATGTTTGTAATAAGAATGAAAAAAAAGTCAAAATAGCTACTGAATAAAAAATGTGTCAATACCTTTGTTTTTCCTTTTCGAGGTTTACTTGGATAATTAATGTAAAAACAGAAAAACTTTACTACCAGCAAATAATTAGAAATCCCTTTCCTATCGCGGCACAGGAATATATTTCAAATAATATTTTGATAGAATAGTATTATTGCTATTTATAACCAGGTTTATTACAAAAAAACCATGATATGATGAGTTTGCAAGACAGAAAGAAAAAAATCATATTTTGGGAGGAATTGAAGAATGAAAACGAAATTGATTCTTTCGGTAGCAGCAGCTGCGGCATTATTCGCTGCCAATCCAGCAATGAATAAAGCAGATGCATCAACTATACAGACAAAGGTTTACTATTATCAAAGCGGGAACCTCAATAATATGAATGTAGAATCTATTCTGCAAAAGTATTTCAAGAATTATCAAATCTCTTGGAAGCAAGCAGCACCAGTTCAAAAGAATATTCAGAAGCAAGCAGCTCCTCAACCGAATAAAGCAGAGAAGCCTGTAAAGGTGCAGGAACCAGCAAAAGCACCTGCACCGGTCCAAAAGGAAGCAAAAGCGCAAGCACCTGCACCAGTTCAAAAACCAGCAAAAGCGCAAGCACCTGCACCGGTACAGGCACCAGCTAAGTCTCCTTCACAGGAATCAGCAGTGAAAGCACCTGCTTCATCAGCTGTAAGTGCCTATGAACAAAAAGTAGTGGAGCTAACGAATCAGGAGAGAGCTAAGAACGGCTTAAAACCACTTGCACTTGATACAGAATTGAGCAAAGTGGCCAGGGAAAAGTCACGTGATATGCAAAGCAAGGGCTATTTCAGCCATACAAGCCCGACTTACGGTTCTCCATTTGATATGATGAAACAGTTTGGCATCAACTATCGATCAGCTGGTGAAAATATTGCCATGGGCCAGCCAACACCTGAAGAGGTAGTGAAAGCATGGATGAACAGTTCAGGTCACCGTGCTAATATTCTTAACTCAAGCTACACTCACATCGGTGTAGGCCATGTAGCCAACGGCAATTACTGGACTCAAATGTTCATTGGTAAGTAATTCAATCCAAAAGGAGAACAGCCTACAACTGGCTGTTCTTTTTTACTGTTTAGGAAATGATAAAATTATTTAGTTGTGGATAACTACTTGTGGTTTTCTTAATCCAGCTCCAGCGCCTAGCCCCTCGAGTCGCTTCGGTCCGCCCAATGAAGTCAAAGAACGACTTCACCGGTCGGCCCTCCAGCGCTTGTCGGGGCTGACCAAGGCGCTTGCGCTTTTCTTAAGTGGAAATGTCGATTTCGGAAAATTGGAGATCAACGCTTTTTGGCAAACGAAGCTCTACTACTCCATCGCGATGGGTTGCGGATGCCCCCTTGCGCTTCACAGTTGCAGGCAATACAACGGTGTGTTTATCATCCAATTCGGGTATATGTTCTATAATTACTTGATTTGTTGTGTAGAACAGCTTCATTTTATTAAGCCAGTCACTTTTTAACGGAATTCTGACATATACAAAGTCATGGGTTTCGAAAATGTCGACATTCAGTTGATCTGTCGGTGTATCTGATGGCGGAGTGCTTTGCTGCTGCATTCCTTTTAACCAATCTTCAGGCTTAAACATCCCTTTTATATCCGGCTGGAGCATTTTTCCCATCATTTGTTGAACATAGTTCTCTATTTCTTCCGGTTTCATCTCCAGAAACTTCCTCTGTGAATTTTTATCGAACGGAAACATATTCCATGGAAACATTATATCCCGCCTTTCAATCAGCCCATCATCGATATGGATAGTATATGCAGGCAGCTGCCCAGAGGTTAAAATGAGAGTCATGCTAAAAGTTGCAAAACAGGCAGCTTCTTTTTAGTATAGGGATAAGGAGTCTAACGAAGATGAGGAGTATATATTGTGAAAAATAAAACAGCTTTAATTACCGGGGGTGCGGTCGGAATCGGAAGACGGACAGCCCAGCAGCTTGCCGCCGAAGGAATCAACGTAATCATCAATTACCGAAACAGCAAAAATGAAGCGTTAGAGCTCGCTGCCTATTTAACAGAGAGGTATAGTACAAGGAATATTTGCATTCAAGGGGATATTACGGAATATGAGGCATGCAGAAAAATTGTTGCTGACGCATTAAAGGATTTCTCTGCCATTGATATTGTCGTTCATAATGCAGGACCATATGTCTCTGAAAGAAAAAAAATGGGGGAGTATGGCATTGATGAGTGGAATTATATTATTAATGGAAATTTGAACGCTGTTTTTTATTTATCAACTCTTATCATTCCCTCAATGAGAGAGCGGAAGTGGGGGAGAATTATTACGGTTGGTTTTGACAGGGTCGAGTCAGCTCCTGGCTGGATTTACAGGTCTGCATTTGCAGCCGCTAAATCCGGCTTGGCTTCATTGACAAAAACGATTGCGCTAGAAGAGGCAGAGAATGGCATTACTGCAAATATGGTCTGTCCTGGAGACATCATTGGTGATTGGAAGGAGAAAACAATCGAAGCTTCCCTTTATACTGCGGATCCAACTGTTCCGGTAGGTAGGCCGGGTACCGGACAAGATGTGTCAAGAGTCATCAGCTTCCTGGCGAACGAACAATCCAGTTTTATAACTGGCAGTATCATTCCGATCACTGGCGGAAAGGATGTTTTAGGTAAAATCTTTCGGGAAAAATAAATGTGATCATTCAAAATAGAAAAAACGCCCGAAAAGGGCGTTTTCTTTATGCTTCCAGTAATTGTGAAGTTTCTTCTTCCTGGGGAACAAATCTCTTAAGATAAAGCGTATATTGATCTTTTGGAATTTCAAAAAGGTCATAAACATCTCCGGCAGCATTTAGTTGTTCGTAAATATTTTTTCGTGTATCGTTTGCTTTCACAGCATAAGGCAGCTTCTCTGCAGCCTTGAGAGAGCGGACATTCACTTTCCTGATCCTCATGAAAATCGTCTCAATCCCCAGCTCATAAAATAATTCCTGAAAAAAGGCATCCTTTGCCAAATTATTATAGCCCTTGCCGTGATAAGGCTTGCCTAGCCATGTACCTAAAAATCCAGCGCCTTCCTGAATGTCATAAAGATTTATTGTGCCAATCGGTGCGCCCCATTCATCAAGGATCGTTCGAGAAATCAGTTTACCCTGTTCTTCCGCTTCCATCGTTTGTTTCGTAATAAATACGAATTCTTCATAAGAATTGGCCTTTTGACGCACAAAAGGAAAGACGTCCGGATGCGCCATCAGCTCAAATAACTCGTGACAATCATGAAGATCACGTTTCTTGAGCATTAGTATCCCTCCACACAGGGCAGTCCTGTCCCGTACGCGTACGAATGTACTGTACGGCCACCCTCGAAATTTTTTGTAAGTTGCTAAAAAATTCCGGGGTGGGAATCGAACCCACTAGAACCAGGATACTGGTGGCGCACCATTTGCCTTCCCTAATCATATTGCTTTATTAAATTGTATTTCCAAGAAGTATATTACATGATAATCACAAAAAAGCAAATAGGTTTTTTATCTTTTTTTTCTGCGTTTTTTTGCCAAAAATCTACACTGCTTTTCGACTATTTTTGATAAATAATTTGCTTCCATTTCCTTTACAGATTTTCCAAACTGGAAAGCCAACTACGGTGCGATTATAATGAAAAAGTTCGGCAAACATGAAACTTTTTTACAGCCATTTCGTATAGTTAACTATAGGAATTTAAGGGGGAACGACTATGCCAAGAAATGATGAACGGCTTTTTGCAGCCGGAATTTATTTAATCAGCTTTTTCACCGCGTTTTTAGGACCACTCATTATCTGGCTTATAAAAAAAGATGATTCTAGCTATATTGATTACCACGGAAGAGAATATATGAACTTTTTTATTTCTTATACTGTATATGGAATTGTCAGCGGTATTCTTGTCATTTTGCTGATTGGAATTTTTATGTTGTGGATCATCGGGATATTGGCGGTGATATTCACGATTATGGGTGCAATAAAAGCTTATGAAGGGAAGGAATATCGAATTCCCTTCATCTTTAGGATTTTGTAGGTAAAAAAGATGTTTCCTTGATTCGGCAGTATTCCTGCCGAATCGTTTTTTTTACCTCCGTATAGGATAACCATCAGCTTTGTTTCTTTCAGAAAAATCTAGCATGACTTGTCGCCTTAAATAATAGACATAGAATGATGAAATAGATTTTCTTCAAGGAGATAATAGATATGAGTATCCGGGAGTTTTACCAACAAAAGGCCTATCATCATTTAAATAGTTCTATCTTATCAGCTGTAATTCTTTTGGTGACTGTAACGTTCAGTCTAATCCTTGCCTGGGAGTTGCCTTTTTTCCTTGTTTCGACTCCTTTTCTGGCTGTCAGCCTGATCCATTATATTGGTTTTATAGCGTATAAAAATAAGACAGAAGGGACACCTATCCCAGTTTCCTGCTATCACGATAAACAACTATTCGAGCAAAACAGCCTTCTTCTAGCTTTTGCTCCTGCACCTGCTTTAAGAATGCTATTGTTTACTCCTGATGGGATGCCTGCAGGGGAACTGAGAGAAGTCAAAGTTAGGAAATACCGCTGGTTCCTCCCTGGCTTTGTTGATAAAAAAATCAGGAAGCAGATTGGAATTTATGACTTTCGTGGGAAGATGGAAGGCAGCCTCTCCGAAGAGGGGAGAAGGTTGAAATTACGGAATTCACAAGGGGAAGTCATCGGGTTATTTTATCCACGTAGAAAGCAGTCGGGTACTACTGGCATGGCGTTTGTAAACAACGGAAAAAAATTGAAAGTCGAAGAATGCTTCGGCCTGCACCATGATATGAAGCTGATACGGACAGAAGGGGGGGTCGCGGCCAGACTTCAAACGGGCTGGATGCCCCTTGAGTGGACTCAGTACTTTAAAGAGGCAAATACACCCGTACTTGCCTTCGACTATCATTTAAGTAAGGATGAGCGGCTAACAGTATTTGCTGCTCTTGCCATTCGCTATATGTATTACGATCATTAGTTTGAAAAGTTTCCCACGCTGTGAATTTTCTGAAAAAAGATGGATAATTTGCTGCAAGACAGCGATTCTATTGAACAATTCCGATATTTATGGCATCTTGTAATATAACGAAGGATTTTGGGGGCGTAAAAATGTTGATTGATTTAATAAAATGCCATGGATCGAATAATGATTTCTTGCTGATTGATGAAAGTGATCGCAATTATCAATTGGATGACTTTAAAAGGCGGGATTTAGCGTTGGCGCTATGTGACCGGGAAAACTCGCTGGGGGCAGATGGTATCCTGTTCATCCGTCCTAGCAAGGTCGCGGAGGCGCAATACCGCATTTTTAATTCGGACGGTACGGAAGCATCGATGTGCGGAAATGGTCTTCGTTGTGCTGGCAGGTATGTATGCGAGAAGCTGGGAGTGGAGGAAGCAGTCATTGAAACGCTGAAAGCTAACCTGAAGGTCAGGAAGCATGAAGAAATTTTCAGTGGTATTCCAACCTATCAAGTAGAAATTTCTCCGGTCACTTTTCATTTGAAGGATTTGCCATTAAATCTGGAACAGGATACCCTACTCCAGGAGAAGATTCCAGGATTGTCAGACGAATTAACATTCACAGCGCTGGCGGTTCCTAATCCGCACTTAACAACCATTGTTAGCAAAGAACAGTTAGATTCTAATTTGCAGACTGAACTTAGTGTAAAAGTGAACCAGCCTAATGATTTATTTCCTGATGGAGTGAATGTCAGCTTTATCAGGCTACTGGAAAAGGGAAGTATTTTTGTCAGGACGTATGAGCGAGGCGTCGGCTATACAAACGCCTGTGGCACAGCAATGTCGGCCTCCACTCTTGTTACATGCTTGATGAATGAAAATGAATGGGAACAGCCAATTGATGTGTACAACAATGGTGGAATGGTACGGTGTGCAGTCCATAAGAAGGGTGATACCTTCACCATTGACTTGATTGGCAACGCAACCTTTGTCTATTCCGCCAAGATGGACGTTGATTTTACTGTCGATGGAATCCTTACGGAAATTTTTGAACAGGAAAACTTCCATGAAGATGCACAATATGAAAAGCTGCAGGAGCATGCCAAAAAGTATCTCAGCAGATTTTAAAAAGCATAGACATATTCAAGGCTAGAAAAAATCCTGACGGTCCGCTTCAGGATTTTTTCTTTTTTAATATGTCTAAAACTGGCTCGAAATCCTGCTCGGCTTTTGCAGCAAAGTAAGTTCGGAACGGGCAGCCTAACTTTTTTACACGTTCGATAATCGCTCCGAGATGGAAATCCTCGATTTTCAAGTCCTCGGTCACTTCTTCCCAAAAGAGTGGTGTTGCCACACCGGCATGAGATTGTCCTCGGGCGGAATAGGGGCTGACAATCGTTTTGCCTTCCGCATGCTGGATATAATCGACATACAGCCTGTTGCCTCTGTTTTTTTTCAGCCTTTCGATCGTGAAAGAATCAGGGTCCTTTGAGACGAGATAGTTGGCGATAAAAGTGGTAAACAATCTGGTGTCATCATAGCTGTATTTATTGGAAGGAAGTGGAATGTAAATTTGTAGTCCTTTGTTTCCTGATGTTTTTAGAAAACTGATCAGCTTTAGTTCATCAAGGACTTCCTTAATATCCATCGCAGCTTTAATTGCCAGATGGAAATATTCCCTTGACGGAGGATCAAGATCGAAAACGATTTCTTCCGGCCCTTTGCTATGGATCGTTTGAAAAGGAATATGAAATTCGACGGCAATTTGGTTCCCCAGCCATAAAAGTGTCTGCATATTGTTGCAGACAATGTACTCAATGCCTTCCCAATGGGAAGTTTGGACAAACTTCGGTGCATAATCAGGGACGTTTTTTTGGTAAAAGGCTTCTCCGAACATGCCATGCGGAAAACGGATTACTGTTAAATGCCTATCTTTAAGGAAAGGAAGCATATACGGCGAGATTTCCCTTAAATAATGGATATAATCAATCTTTTGGATTGGCGGATCTTCCCAAAGCTGTTTGTCAGGATGCGTGATTTCCGAATTCTTGGGCAGATTCTTTTGCTGAAGAATAAATTTTTCATACGTACAGGCTGCTGGAGTTAAATCAAACCTGAATTGATGGAAATGGGGCTCACGGAGCTGGTTCTCATAGATTTCAAGGTATTTTACTTCCAGACAGATTGCTGGCTCCACATAGATGAATTGATGATCTTCACGGCTTTTGTTCTGCTTGATGATCTGCTGAAGAGAATTTTTTTCCTCAGGCTTAAAGCCGAAGACTACTAGCCCTATTTGGTGTAATTCCTGCCCTTTATAAACAGAGAGATAAAAATATCCATTTGCTTTTTCATAAGCAGTCACAAAACAGGAGACATATTTCCAGTTTTTTGTTTTTACCCATGTCTGTGTACGTTTTCCTTCCTCCCATTTGCTATTGACTTGTTTTGCAATGATTCCCTCACCGTCATACATAACAACTATTTCCCATAAGCTATCCAGATTTGTTTCACTGCCAACAAGCTGTAAAAGCTCCGGATGTTGAGGGCTCGGAGATGGAGGCAACTCAAGTTGTGTGAATAAATTGTTGAGCTGATTGCGTCTGTTTTGGTAACTCTCACTCGTCAAACTTTTTCCTTTTATTTTTAGAAGGTCAAAAACCATCAGCCGGCAAGGATTTCTCGTTGATTCCGCCCTGATTCTTTCCTGAGACCTCATCCTTCCCCTAATTTGGATGGCTCCAAAGTTTGCTTTATACGGGTTTTCAAGGGAAACAAGTTCGGCATCAAAAGTCAGTGGCAAATAGGGCGCAAACCTCTCCTTATTAGCGTGAAGGAAGTCAGAGATTTCCGGGAACAATGGCAGCAACTCCTTCCCATTCCTGCTTGTCATTTCGATTTCATGATCCCAGGACAATTGCGCTCGAAAGCCATCATATTTAACTTCATAACGCCATTTTTCTCCCCGGGGTGCTTCAAATGCAAGTGTTGGGAGCATCGGTTTCAGCATTCTACCCATCCTTTCGTCGGTCTTATTTATATTGTCCCAGTTTGCGTGCAAACTAGTAATGTTTTCATGAATGATTTATGAATTATGAAGCAAGTTAGTATTAAAAAGATAAGGTGGAGAATGCCATGCATACAATTTGGAAGGGGAGCATCAGCTTTGGGCTTGTTAATATCCCAATCAAGCTTCATGCTGCAACGGAGGATAAAGACATTAAGCTTCGAACACTTCATAAAGACTGCCACTCGCCGATTAAATATGAAAAAACATGTCCGGTTTGTGACAAAGAAGTGAAGAATGAAGACATTGTCAAAGCGTATGAGTACACGAAAGGGAAGTTTGTCATCCTTGAAGAGGAAGATTTAGAAGCATTGAGGAAAGAAAATGAAGACAAGGCCGTTGAAATTATTGATTTTGTGAAAATAGCCCAAATTGACCCAATTTATTTTGAACGAAGCTATTTTATCTCACCAAATGAGAGCGGCGGAAAAGCCTATTCTCTGTTAAGAAAGGCACTGGAGGAATCACAGAAGGTAGGTATTGCGAAAATCATGATTCGTGCCAAGGAACAATTAGCTGTAATCCGGGTATATGATAACACCTTGGTCATGGAAACAATTCATTTCCCAGATGAAGTCAGGAAAACCGTGGATGTTCCAAACGTCCCTTCGGATGATAAGGTGACCGAAAAAGAGCTGGAAACAGCCATCATGCTCATTGATCAATTGACCACCGAATTTGAACCAGATAAATATAAAGACGAATATCGGACAGCATTATTAGACTTGATTGAAGCAAAACGCACCGGCAAAGAACTGGTGATACCAACAGAAAAAGAGCCTGTATCCAATGTGACAGATCTAATGGCAGCTTTGCAGGCTTCTATTGACCGAACAAAGCCAGAAGCAAAGAAGGAACCTGCCGCTGCAAAGAAAAAGAAAACAGCCATAAAACCAAAGGCAAAGGAAAAGAAACAAGCCTGATGAACTTATGCCGGCCTGGCTTTTATGATGGCCGGTTTTTATCATAAAATCAGAATTTATAAACCGGGGTTTTAATGATTCTATTGGTTTTGAGGGGTGTGAATGGACTGAAAAGAGAGATGTAAGAGCGACTATAGGCGTTATCGACGGTTAGAGAGAAAATATCAACGGTTATGGCGGTTTTATCGACGGTTAGAGAGAAAATATCAACGGTTGTCGCATTTTTATCGACGGTTGGAGTGGTTTGATCACTTTAACAATACGAGCCACAATCTAACCTTTATGAGCAATGTAGGTGACTCTCTTCGACATGTGTAGTATCGACTGCCAATTGTTCTTCTTCCTCAATGATTCCTTTGGATAGGTTACAGATGTACCAATCTATCTTCTGGATACGTTAATTAAGCAAAATATCCTGGCATATGGTAAGATTAGCAAATAAAATTTATCAGGTGAAGGAGTGTAACATGGCAGTTAAAATCACCCAAACGGGAGAGCAATTGATTCTGCAGCAAATAGCCAGGCTGGAACAAGAACTAAAGCAAGTACGCATCGATAAAAACAGTGCTTTCAATGCTTGCGGAGATGATAAATTGGCGAATCCTAATTTTCATAAATTAGAGCAAGATGAGCGGATAGTAATGGACCGACTTAACGACATTCAACAAACGTACAAGACTGCTGAATTAATTGAGGTAAACGAGAGAAATACAGAGGAAGTTTCGATTGGTTCCATTGTTAAGTGTTTGTTTGAGTATCCGGATGATCCAGAGGAAGAAACATACGAAATCGTCGGATATGGGGAATCAAATATTGATGAAAATAAAATTTATTATGATACCCCGGTTGCCCAAAAACTTATCGGTTTAAAAGTGGGAGAGGAACCGCTTCTTTCCATCCCCTCTGGTAAAGTCAAATGCAGGGTTATAGGACTTTATCGCAACTGGGAGGAAGCAGGGAAGTGAAAAGTAAATGGGGTCTTGGTTTTGCTATAAAGTTTGAATCCTAAAAGTGGCAGTGATTGATAAGGTTAAACTGGATTTTTCCAGGGTAGTATAACAGGGAAAACCGTCAGGAGGTGGACGTTCGGTCATGAAAGTTGTTGTCATTTCCGATACTCATATGCCGAGGAAGGCGATTCAGCTACCGAGGATCCTGAAGCGCGACTTGGAAGAATGTGATTTCATCATCCATGCCGGGGACTGGCAGACGGTTGACCTTTATTATCAACTGCAACAATTTGCACCAACCATCGGGGTAACCGGAAATGTGGATGGTCGGGAACTTAAAAGCCTTCTTAAAACAAAAGAACTATTCATTATAGGGGAATTCCGTATAGGGATTGTCCATGGACATGGCACAGGGAAGACGACTGAAAAAAGGGCAATAGAGGCTTTTGCGGACGATGCTGTTGATTGCATTATTTATGGTCATTCACATATACCCATTCTAAAGGAAAATAACGGAGTGATCCTCTTTAATCCCGGATCTCCGATAGATAAAAGAAGACAAAAAGAATTTTCCTATGGTATCCTGACAATCGGGGAAAAAATTATAGCTAAGCATATTTTTTTTGAAGATAGCAATTAAAACCACTGTGCAGAATGGAGTGTAATTCTTTTTGACACTATTTGATGTAAAATTTCACGCAGAAGATCAGGTAGAAACAATGAAGGTCGAAAAATTAGGCAGTGAGGATTACGATCAAGCGACTGAAGGGGGCACGCGTCATCTTTTTGACTTGGACACAAATATCGGCTTTTTTGTTTTCTTTGATGCAGAAGACAAGGAGGGAAAGGTATCCTATTTAATGCTCCAATACGAAGACGACAATGAAATGCCAACTAATTGCTACGGGTTCACGCTAAAGGATTTCTATGAATTTTCAGCACTGTATCTGAATGACCTTGAATTCACGGAAGAGCTGAACGAAGAAGAGGGAGAGCTTGGCCCTGTTCAACACCTCGCCCATCTGATTTATCATATAGTCGAGGAAGGAAGCTCAGTAGAAGTGTAAAAAGAAGAGCAGGATTTTTTCCTGCTCTTCGTTCGTTTATTCCTGTTCGGTTTCTTGAAGTGCCTGCAAATGTTGTTCGCAATAAGCTCTCACCAATTCTGCTTCATCTTCCTCGAGCTCAAAATCGAGAACTTTTTCTGTTTCTTTTTCAATAAAGTAGCTTTGGAGAATTCGACTGTTGCTCTCGTCCACGAGGAACAGCACCTTTAAAAACAGCCCATTATCCGTGTAAAGCTCATCGTCTTCATCAACTTCAATACTTAAGAAATACTCATATCTGTCCCCTGTCAGAAGCCCAAATGGATCTTCGAGGAGTTCGACCGTATGTCCGGTAATCTTCATATCTTTCTCATCCTTTTGATTTTGTCCTTACTATTATATATCGAAATGCTCTTAAACAATCAAGTATCGTCTTCAAAAAATTAGAGAAACAATTTAAGCGCCTGATATCCGAAATAGAAGGCAAATCCGATCAGAGACACACCGGAAATAAGGGAAATGAAAGTTAATAACCTTGTTTTGAGCAGCTTTCGAAAGCTACTCGAAATAGCTGCCATTACAATATCCCATAAAACGAGACCGAGGATGATACCGAAGCTATAAAAAACAAGTTGTCCGTCTCCATAGCTAGAAGCGGTTTTTGCGAGAACAGAGCCGTAAATCCCTAACCAGAATAATATGGTCAGCGGGTTAGAAATAGACATAAAGAAACCGGAAAAAAAAGACTTGATACTTGAGTTTCCTTGTCGATGCTCCATCATGATTTTTCCTGAATTGGTGATTGTTTCAATGCCTGTATATAGCAAGACGAAGAATCCGAAAAGCCAGAGGAATGACTGCATGAATGGCGTATCAAGATACTTAAAAATCCCAAGATAGACAGTAAACATATAGAACATATCAGCTGTCAAGGCACCAAGACCAAAAAGCCATGCCTGTAGAAAGCCGTACTTGATCCCTTTGTCCATTTGTGCAGCATTCACAGGGCCAATGGGCGCGGCAAGTGACAGGCCAAGGAATACGTAACCAAGGAAAACAGCCAATATATCAAACCTCCAAACCTGAAAGCGTAATTTGCTTGTACTATTTTTATTCAGGTGATTCTTGATGTACAACCTTTTTTATAAAAAAAACCAATAAAATTTTGTTTAAATAAAAAATTAGGAAGTGAATATACTAGTTATTGTGGTGTTTAGCATCAAAACGCAGGTCAGTTTTGGAAAAAATAAGAAAGTATGATAAAATAGAATAGAAATCAACTTTCGGATCATTCATTTATTATAAAAAGTATCATTGCCGGCTTTTTATAATAAATGAATTTTTTTATCAAACGAACGATGATAAGGTTTTCTCAAGAATTTATTTTGGATTAACTTAAAGAGAGAGCCCGCGATTAAAATGATAGGAGCGTGAGGAAAATGGCATTTGGAAGAAAACCGCCTGAAGAAATCGTCACTGCAGAAACGAAAATATGGGAATGTACTGCTGATGATTGCAATTGCTGGGTTCGAGATAACTTTAAAAGCAGCAATATCCCCGCTTGCCCGATTTGCAAAAGTGATATGAAGGAAACGACCAAGATAATTGAAGTGGTCAACAACCACAGTCAAAATTTAATTGGTTAGCAACTGATACAAGAAGCCCGGATGAAAATCCGGGCTGTTTTTTTAATTATATGAATTTTTTAGGCTTATCCGAATCGGATCGTGTTTAGATACCGAGTTTGACAGGTTTGAAGGGAAAAGAGGCGAAGTTGTCAAGAACCTGTTTGTCTAGGTTTCTAAGTGCGACCATCAAACGCAATATTTAACTGAAAAACACAAAAAAAGTGCCTTATGTTAAAAGGCACCTTTTCTGTATGCGGATGAGAGGACTTGAACCTCCACGGTGTTGCCACCACTAGAACCTGAATCTAGCGCGTCTGCCGATTCCGCCACACCCGCGAATAAGTTATAAAAGAATTATATCATAAAAATATTTGAATTCAATTAAAATTTTTATGAACCTAGTACAAGTAGTATTATTCTTCCTTTCCAGGACATAAAATTTACAAATTTGCTGTGTGTTTGGAGGACGACAACTTGAGTATCAGTTTGCTAGCAAGTTATATTTTTTTAGGATTAACTCTTGCTGCCCCAATTGGACCGGTCAATTCAGCAAGGCTGGATAAGGGAATTAAAAATGGATTCTGGCATGCCTGGATTGTTGGTACAGGCTCAATGATCGCAGATGCCATTTTCATGTTTCTTATCTATCTTGGACTTGTAAATTTTTTGGACATGCCAATCATTCAAATTTTTTTATGGCTATTTGGCGGTTTCGTACTCATTTACTCTGGGATGGAAGGAATCATAAAGGCCAATAGCATTCAACTTGCTTCAAGTAGGGGAAGAGAATCACTGTTTAAATGCTTCCTAACAGGATTTATCCTGTCCATCAGTAGTCCTTTATCAATCCTTTTCTGGATAGGGATTTATGGATCAGTCCTGGCGAAGACGGCAAGCAATTATGGCTATGCGGACTTATTGATCTACAGTAGCATGATTTTCCTGGGACTAGCAGTTTGGGATGTAATTATCGCAGCAATCACGACTGGTTTTAGGCGTTTCTTAACCTATAACAGTTTAAAAACGATTTCTGTATTTTCAGGGATGTCGTTAATAGGCTTTGGTTTGTATTTCGGATATCAAGGCATTAAAGCTCTAATTTAAAAAAAAACGTTCAAAACCAATCACCATATTTAAAAATAATGAAGTATATTGCTTTATTTTGAAAGAAAATGATTGATTTTTGAAATCGATTACATTATGATGGATTTACGAAGCAAAATAGGAGGAATGGCTCATGTTAACACCTGAGCGCCACCAGCTCATTTTACAATTAATCAAGGAAAAATCAATCGTGAAAATTCAAGAACTCCTTGATATCACAGGAGCTTCGGAGTCCACTATACGGCGTGACCTGACAGTACTTGAAGAGGAAAAATTCTTGAAGAGGATACATGGAGGTGCAGCAAGGCTTAAAGGAAAACTTCAGGAACCGAGCATGAACGAGAAATCTTCCAAAAACCTTCATGAAAAAAGGCAAATCGCCAAATTAGCGGCAAGTCTGATTGAAGAAGGTGACAGCGTTTATCTTGATGCAGGGTCGACAATTAAGGAAATGATTCCTTTCCTGCCTGCCAAGGATATTGTAGTGGTTACCAACGGATTGATGCATTTGCCGGAACTGATGGATAGGAATATTGAAACCTACGTGATCGGCGGTTATGCGAAGCCGAAGACAAATGCAGTAATTGGCAGAGGAGCGGTGGCTAGTCTCGAACAATATCGGTTTGATAAATGTTTTCTAGGCGTCAATGGCATTCATCCTCATTCTGGATTTACAACGCCAGACCAGGAGGAAGCAATGATTAAATCCAAAGCAATTTTCTTGTCACGAGAAACGTATGTCCTGGCAGACGAAAGTAAATTCTCGGAAATCACATTTGCTAAAATAGCGGATTTGCAGGAAGCGGCAATTATTACAAATAGTCTAGATGAAGATACGAAAGGGCAATATACCAGCAAAACTACTATAAAGGTCGTGACACCATGATCTATACATTAACACTAAATCCATCTGTCGATTATATCATTGAAGCAGGTGAGATTGTACTTGGAGCTTTGAATAGAACTTCCTATGAAACCAAACTACCAGGCGGGAAAGGAATCAATGTTTCAAGAGTTCTCCGCTCTCTTGGAGTGGAGAGCAAGGCGACGGGCTTTTTGGGCGGTTTTACAGGCAAATATGTGGAAGAGTTCCTCCATAAGGAAGGCATATATACCAACTTTGTCAAAGTTGGGGGAGATACAAGAATCAATATTAAACTGAAGGCAGAAAAAGAAACGGAAATTAATGCACGAGGACCTGAAATTTCCACCCTTGAAATTGGATTATTAAAAGATCAGATAAAACAGCTTGGAAAAGGAGATTACCTGATCCTTGCCGGGAGCATTCCATCTAGCATGCCACAAACGATTTATCAGGATATCGTTCAAATCTGCAAAGAAACAGGGGCAGAAGTGATGATAGATGCAGAAGGTGAGTTGCTGAAAACCGTGCTTGAGTATAAACCTTTTTTGATAAAACCAAACAATCACGAATTAGGACAGTTTTTCGGTAGAGAAATTTCAGAAGTGGAGGACGCCATTTTTTATGGACAAAAGCTAGTTGAGGCAGGAGCAAAAAATGTCATCGTTTCCCTTGCTGAAATGGGTGCTGTCTATATAAATGAATCCGGTGCCATTCATGCGAGCGTTCCACAAGGGGAAGTGAAAAGCTCTGTGGGAGCCGGCGATTCAATGGTAGCAGGCTTCCTGGCACAGTACTTAAAAACGAATGACCGTGCAAACGCATTTCGATACAGTGTTGCATCGGGAAGCGCAACAGCTTTTTCCATCGGGCTTTGTACACCAGAAAAAATAGAATCACTTCTTCCGGAAGTGAAAATTCACAAATTTCAGTGAGGGGGAGAACCATGAAAATCATAGAATTGCTGACAAAAGAAACCATTCATTTATCTATGACTGCCAGAACGAAGCTCGATGCTGTCAATGAGCTTGTCGATGTACTTGATTCAACCGGTAAATTAACCAATCAAAAAATATTCAAGAAGGAGATTTTGAATCGCGAAAAACAAAGCACGACAGGTGTTGGGGATGGGATCGCTATCCCACACGCAAAAACTGGCGTTGTAAAAGAAGCTGCCATCGTATTTGGCCGCTCAGAGTTAGGGATCGACTATGAATCTCTAGATGGTCTGCCGGCGCATTTATTTTTCATGATTGCAGCCCCTGAAGGTGCAAATAACACGCATCTGGAGGCACTAGCACGATTATCAACCATCTTAATGAAGGCTGATGCACGGGAGAAGCTGTTGGTTGCTCAATCTGCAGATGAAGTCATGGATATTATAGACATTTATGACCAGGAAGAAAAAGAAGAGCCATCTGTTGGCGAAAATAGAAAATTCATCGTTGCTGTCACTGCTTGCCCAACAGGGATTGCCCACACGTACATGGCAGCTGATTCGTTAAAAGCGAAAGCGGCTGAAATGGGCGTAGATATCAAGGTAGAAACGAATGGGTCAGGGGGCGCAAAAAATGTCCTGACGCCAGAAGAAATTGAAAAAGCTGAGGCTGTCATTATCGCTGCCGATACAAAAGTTAATATGGAAAGATTTGCAGGTAAGCCATTGATCGATGTACCAGTTGCCGACGGAATCCGCAGGCCAAAAGATCTGATTGAAAAAGCGGTTAAGAAGGATGCGCCGCTTTATAAGTCGACAGGCAATGTCCCGACAGAAAAGAAAGCAAGCCGTGGAGGAATCTATAAGCATTTGATGAATGGTGTTTCAAATATGCTTCCTTTTGTTGTCGGAGGTGGTATCCTGATCGCGATCTCCTTCATGTTCGGCTATAATGCCTTCAATCCAGAAGATCCATCCTACCATCCCATCGCAAAAGCGCTGATGGATATTGGCGGCGGAGCGGGAGCATTTGGATTGCTGGTACCTATTCTTGCCGGTTTTATTGCTTTAAGTATTGCAGACAGACCTGGATTTGCTCCTGGTATGGTAGGCGGTGTGCTTGCGGCAATAGGAGGCGGAGGCTTCCTTGGCGGTTTGGTCGCTGGATTCCTTGCAGGATATCTCGTTCTCGGTCTGAAGAAATTATTCGCTGGTCTTCCTGCGTCACTAGAAGGGATTAAAACAATCCTTTTGTATCCATTATTCGGAATTGCCCTTACAGGATTCATTATGTTATTCCTGGTAAATAAACCGGTTGGTGCTTTGAACCAGGCAATAACAGACTGGCTGTCAAGTTTAGGAACAGGAAATGCTGTCTTGCTAGGAATTGTCCTTGGCCTAATGATGGCATTTGACATGGGTGGACCAGTAAATAAAGCTGCTTATGTTTTTGGAACAGGATTGCTTGCAAATGGTGTATATGAGCCAATGGCTGCTATTATGGCTGCTGGCATGGTCCCTCCATTAGGAATCGCACTAGCGACTACAATTTTTAAGAATAAATTTTCAAAAGAAGATCAAGATGCCGGAAAAGCGAATTATATCATGGGACTTTCCTTCATCACGGAAGGTGCAATTCCATTTGCTGCGGCTGATCCGCTTAGGGTCATTCCATCCGCAATGGCTGGAGCGGCTGTTGCTGGCGGATTGTCAATGATGTTCCATATCGGATTGAGAGCTCCTCATGGCGGTTTGTTCGTAGTTCCACTTGTGGATGGCGGGTGGCTTTTATACCTCGCCGCAATCTTAATTGGATCAGCTGTCACAGCGATCCTGCTTGGACTATTGAAGAAACCGTTATCAAAGTAATAGAAAAGCCTGCAGAAATTGGATCTGCAGGCTTTTTTACGGATTTTCTTCCTCGAGAAATGTATTTTCCTATGTGTTTTTGTCTGGCTTGATTGACAGAAAGGTGGCGAGGGATGCTGCGATACTTAGTGACGCTAGAAGGATAAAAATAAGTTGGTTCGAATTTGAATTCTTCATCATCAAGGCGATGACAGGGGGACCGGCTGCGACGCCAATAAATCTCATTGAACTATATATGGAGGTGATTGTACCTCTCTCCTCCTTCTCAATGCTTTCGGTAATTAGCGCATCAAGAGGAGGAAGGCTTGCGCCGATTCCAGTCCCTGCAACTAGGAACATGGTTAATAAGAACCATAATTCATTAGAAAAACTCAGCAGACCTACTGCAATCCCAAGTATCAATAAACTGGTAAAAGTGATCCATTTCATCAGCGTTCTATTTTTCTTAATGAGTTTCCCAATAATATACGATGCAGTACAAAGTGCCCCTAATGGAATGGCCAGGTATAGTCCTTTTTGTAAGTTGTGGATTCCGTATTTATTCTCAAGGAGATCGGACAGGTAAAATAATACTCCGAAAAGGACAAACATGACAATTATCCCAATAAAAAAGATGGCATACAGCCAACGCCCATTTTCAGTGAAAATTAGTTTCACTTTTTGGATAAAATCCTTAAAAGGCAATGGATTTTCCTCCTTTTTTGGGCTTTTCACCAAAAAAGTCATCAGTACAACCGAAATTGCACTGAAAATGGGAATGGAGAAAAATGGTAGAAACCAGATAAATCCCGCCAAAAACGAACCAAGAATAGGGCTTAAAACCTTGCCAAGTGTGTTTGCAGTTTCAATTTCGCCAAGCACACCACTGACTTCATCGTCCCCTTTAAACATATCCCCTACCAAGGGCAATACGATCGGAAAAGCCCCAGCAGCTCCAACGCCTTGAAGGGCTCTGCCAATTAAGACGATCAAATATCCATCGGTCATTTGCCATGAAGCCCATCCAGAAATGATTCCACCGATCCCTGTTATAATCAGGCTTGGAATAATGACCTTCTTCCGACCAATATGGTCTGATAAGTACCCAGCAATCGGGATTAAAAAAATTGCTACTATCGAATAAACAGTAATAATTAAACTTGATTGGAAGACAGAAATGCCCATTCGTTTTTCCATTACTGGCAAGACTGGGATTAGCATTGAATTACCAAGAGTCATCACTAATGGAATAGAGGCGATTGAAACAATGGCCCATTTTTTACTTTTGACAGGATCAACCTTCGTATCCTTAGATTTTTTATCCAAGAGTTTCCCGGATTTTGGAAACAAATTCTCGATATAATTCATTTTTGTAACCTGCCTTTTAATTTATGCTATTTGTAGTGTGACCAAAAACGACTGAAAAGATGGTGTCTTTTTATGGTAATGATTGTCCATGTAAAATCTATATGGCATTTTTCCCTCGGAAAGGATAAAATAGTTGGAAAAGTCCGGAAGGGTGGAGGGACATGGGACAGATACTGTATTTAAATGTAGGGAAGCCAGAGTTGAAAAACTGGGAGGGGAAAGCGGAACAATCCGCAATCGGGAAGAAAGGAGTCAAACAAGCCCTTTTGACTCAGAATTCCTTCGAGGGTGATGAAGTAGCAGCAACAGAATACCATGGTGGTCCTGACAGAGCTGTTTGCTTCTACCCTTTTGAACATTACCAACAATGGTCAGCTGAATTTGATAAAAAGATTGAAACGCCCACTTTTGGTGAAAATATTTCCGCTCTGGGCATGAAAGAGGCCGACGTATACATAGGAGATATTTACCGCCTTGGGGAAGCGACAATTCAAGTTTCTCAAGGAAGGATTCCATGTTCTAAAATCTCCAAAAACAATGGTATCGATTTGTTATTGAAAAGAGTAGTTCAAACCGGTTATACAGGATATTTTTTCAGGGTCCTGGAGGATGGGATCGTCAATGGAGATGCTGAAATCGTATTGCTGGAGCGTAAACAAGAGGACTTTTCTATTCTGATGGCTAATGAAATTCTTTTCCACCGCAGGAATGACAGGAAAGCAATTGAATCACTAATAGGAACGGAAGGACTGGCAGTAGCGTGGAAAGAGGAAGTGACTAAACTCTTAATGAAGAAAAATTAAAATTATTTTTATTGACTTTTCTCTTTATTGCCTTTATCATTTAAAACAATATATCGTACAGTGTTGACGAAGAGTAGTAACTGAAACGGGTACTAAAAGAGAGCTGATGGTTGGTGAAAATCAGTGTAACTGTTGCAGCGAATGGACTTCCGAGCTTCCAAACCGAACCCAATTGGCAGTAGGCTTTGGCGAACTGGCCTTATCGTTACAAAAGGCACGCATTAAAGCATAAATCTTGCTTGATGCTGCTAAGTGAGCTGTTAATCAGCTAATTAAGGTGGTACCACGGGTCCTCTCGTCCTTATTCAAATAAGGAGGGGGCCCTTTTTTGTTTGTCTAAAACTGGGAACCAAATGATTTAATGCGAAAAAA
This sequence comes from Mesobacillus stamsii, assembly GCF_030814065.1. Taxonomy (NCBI): domain Bacteria; kingdom Bacillati; phylum Bacillota; class Bacilli; order Caryophanales; family Bacillaceae; genus Mesobacillus; species Mesobacillus stamsii. The sequence continues at coordinate 110,242 of NZ_JAUSUN010000001.1, read as the reverse complement.
CAATAATGGTAACTCGTTGAACAAGATGAGTAAGCAGGATATTTTCGTTTCAGAGAGCCGGAAATGGTGTGAACCGGTACGTAATACCTGTTGAATGGCCTTGTGAGAGGCAGCCTGAACCAATAAGTAGGGCTGCCCGGACTCCTCCGTTAAAAGGATAGGGTATATCGAGATCTTTTTAGATTTCCTGTACTTGAAGAGAGGGAACTTTTTTAAGTTCCAACTTGAGGTGGCACCGCGGTCCAATCGTAATCGTCCTCTATACAGCACATTTCTTTGTGCATGTATAGGGGACATTTTTATTTTCTAAGGGGGATTTTACATGAAAGTAGAAGCTTCGGAAGTGTATGTAGAAGAAATGGAAGGAGATACGTTAACGCCGATATCCGTTTATCAAAGGATTCCCGGCAAGAAGAAATTCCTTCTGGAAAGCTCTCATAAATATAAAGATTCTGGCCGTTTTTCGTTTATCGGCAGCGACCCTTTATTTGAGCTTTTGAATGAAAAAGGCGAGACGTATCTTATTAGAGAAGGGACTAAGGAGCACATCGGGATATCTTTTTCACAGGCTTTGAAAAAGATGCTTCCAAAAATAAAACCTGAGTTAGATATTCCCTTTATCGGGGGTGGAATAGGTTTTGTTAGCTATGATTTCATTCGTGAATTTGAAGAAATTGGACCGTTGAAGGATGATCCACTAGATATGCCAGAAGCGCATTTGATGTTCTTCGATGAGATTATCGTATTTGACCACCTTAAACAAAAGATTAACCTGATTGGCATTCAGTATCCGGGATACAGCAACACTAATTTGATCAGAAAAATAGAAAATCGGAAAAAACAACTTGAATCGACAAATAAAAAACAGCCGATCAGTCCCTTTTCCCTATCGGATTTTACAGCCTCTCAAGACAGAGACGAGTATGAAAACTCGGTCAGAATAGCAAAGAGCTTGATTGAGGAAGGCGAAATCTTTCAAGTAGTTTTATCGAGAAGACTTTCGGCGACTGCAAAAGGAGATCCATTTTCTTTTTATCGAAAATTGAGGATAAATAACCCCTCTCCTTATATGTATTACATTGATTTTGCAGACTATGCAGTTGCCGGCACTTCGCCAGAAAGCCTTGTCAAGTACCGGGGCGGAATAATGGTTACGAACCCAATTGCCGGTACCAGGCCGAGAGGGAAAACAGCAGATGAAGATGAAAAACTGGAACGGGAACTAACGCAGGACGAAAAGGAATTGGCCGAACACAAAATGCTCGTTGATCTCTCAAGGAATGATTTAGGGAAAATATGCGAAGTGGGAAGTGTGAAAATTGATAAATTTCTGGAAGTAGAACGATACCAGTTTGTTATGCACCTCGTATCGGAGGTAAGCGGGAGGCTGCTATCAGATGCACATCCGATCGATGGATTAGCGGCTTGTCTTCCAGCAGGAACTGTATCAGGGGCACCAAAGATTCGAGCGATGCAAATCATCAATGAACTGGAGGCGGAAAAAAGGGGTGTTTATTCAGGGGCGGTCGGTTACTTCTCTGCATGTGGAAACATGGATTTTGCCTTAGCGATCAGAACTTTGGTTGTCAAGGATGGTAAAGGCTATCTTCAGGCAGGCGCAGGGATTGTATATGACTCAGACCCAGCGAAAGAGTTTGATGAAACAAATCATAAATTAAAAGCATTGATGGAGGCTGCCAATGATTCTACTGATTGATAATTACGATTCCTTTACCTATAACCTTTACCAATATTTAAGTGAGCTGGGAGCTGAAGTGAAAACGGTCCGGAATGATAAAATTTCGATTCAGGAAATCACACGAATGGATCCTGAAGCAATCGTCCTTTCCCCTGGTCCGGGCAGGCCGGAACAGGCAGGAATTTGTGTCGAAGCAGTTCAACAGTTCGCGCCAAAAATTCCGATCCTGGGGATATGTCTTGGACATCAGGCAATCGCCTATTCATTTGGCAGTTCAATCATAAAAGCAAAGACAATCATGCATGGCAAACAATCTAAGTTAAGACATTCAGGTAAATCGATCATGATTCATCTGAATGAACAACCTGAGGTAATGAGGTATCACTCTTTAGTGATCGACCCGCTGACGCTCAGTGAAGACTTTGAGATTCTCGCCGAAGCTGCAGATGACGACGAAATTATGGCAATCAAGCATAATCATTACCCTGTATATGGGCTTCAATTTCATCCCGAATCAATTGGAACGGAGAGCGGAAAACAAATGTTATTCAATTTTCTTACTGAAATCAGAAAGGAGACTGTAAATGATGAAAAATTATCTTGAAATGCTGATCGAAGGAAAATCTCTGCAAGAGCAAGAAATGGAGGAAGCTGTCCAAGGTATTTTTGCGCAAGAAGTATCAGACAGCGAAATCGCATCCTTTTTGACAGGTCTTAAATCAAAAGGAGAAACGGCAGAGGAGGTTTCCGGGTTAGTCAAAGCGATCAGAAAGCATGCATTAAATTTTCCAAAGAGAATACCTGATGTGCTTGATAATTGCGGCACAGGGGGGGATGGTTCAAAAAGTTTTAACATTAGTACTACTTCGGCATTTGTTATTGCTGGTGCTGGAATTACCGTCGCAAAGCATGGAAACAGAAGTGTATCGAGCAAGACTGGAAGTGCGGATGTATTGGAGGAACTCGGCATTAGTCTAGACTTCTCTCCAGAAGAAACAGAAGAAGTCCTCGAGCAGAATGGGATTGCTTTTTTATATGCTCCTCATGTACACCCGAAATTGAAACAAATTATGAAGGTCCGGAGAGATCTAAAAATCCCGACTATCTTTAATTTGATCGGACCGCTGACAAATCCGGTTCAGCTTGATTACCAGTTGCTTGGAATTTACCGCAGGGATATGCTTGATAAGTTTGCCCAAGTGCTTGCAAACCTGAACAGGAAGCGAGCGATTGTCGTCAACGGGGCAGGTGGAATGGATGAAGCTTCTCTTGCAGGCGAAAACGAAATGGTGATTGTTACGGAAGGAGAAATCAAACGAATCAAACTTCTGCCGGAAGAAGTGAATTTGCCAGTGTACGACAATGACAGTATTAGAGGTGGAGATGCACGCGACAATGCTGACATATTGCTCCATGTTCTCAAGGGTAAAAAGGGTGCTTATCGGGATACTGTTCTGATGAATGCGGGTCTTGGAATATACACAGCGGGGAAAGCAGAGTCGATTTTGCAAGGAGTGGAGCTGGCAGCGGAAAGCATCGATTCAGGCAGGGCACTATCGAAACTGGAAAATTTAATCAGCCTCAGCAAGCAAAATAAAAAGGCGGTCGGTTGAAATGCGAACAATACTTGATTCAATCATTGAACGAAAAAAAGGAGAGGTGGAGGAGTGGAGGAAGCAGAAAATTACGATACAAGCATCACTTTCCGAACCGCGTTCTTTCATCAAAGCATTAAAAGAGGCAAACAATGTCGCTATCATTTCCGAATTCAAACGGGCATCCCCTTCAAAAGGAGACATTAATCTTTCATTGGACCCTGCTCAGCAAGCAAAGCTCTATGCCGCGGCAGGTGCATCAGCTATATCTGTATTAACGGATGAAAAAGGTTTTAAAGGATCCTTTACTGATTTGAAAAAAGTCAGAGAAGCAGTAGAGCTTCCGATTCTATGCAAGGATTTTATCGTCGATCCGATTCAAATAGATTTAGCCCGTTCCGCCGGAGCGGATGTCATTTTGCTAATAGCAGCGGCATTGCCTCAAGCGAAATTGGCAGAACTATACGAGTATGCCTCTGAAAAAGGACTCGAGTGCCTCGTTGAAATTCATGACGAAACCGATCTCGAAAAAGCACTTGCTATCAATGCTCAAATGATTGGAATTAATAATCGTGATTTGAAATCATTCGTCGTTGACTTGGCAAATACCGAGAAGCTCGGTCCGCTTGTGAAAAAGACAGGGGCAATGCTAATTAGTGAAAGCGGCATGAAAACAAGGAGCGATATTGTCCGTGCAGCAGCGGCTGGTGCAGACGGAGTATTAATTGGCGAGACATTCATGACTTCAGCCGATCTTACTGAAACATTCAACAATTTCACTGTTTCATCGATAAGGAGTCATCATGAAGGTTAAGATTTGCGGAATACGTTCAGTCGAGGCAGCTGGCCATGCAGTTCAATGCGGAGTGGACGCTCTAGGGTTCGTGTTTGCCAGGAGCAAAAGACAAATTACAGCCTTAGAGGCAAGAAATATCATTGAAACCCTGCCAAAAGAAGTCTGGAAGGTGGGGGTGTTTGTAAATGAAAATGCTGAAACAATTAAGCGGATCGCCGAAACTGCTGGACTGACACATATCCAGCTCCATGGGGATGAAAACTTAGAGGATTATCAATCAATCGAGCTGCCGTTATTAAAGGCTTATTCTATTCAGTTTCCTCAAGATCTTGAGAAAATGGATACTATAACAGCTGATTACATTCTTCTTGATAGCCCTCCAGCAGAATATCACGGAGGAAATGGCTCGAGTTTCGAATGGGATCTGGCAGAAGCAATCGGCATGACAAAGACAAATATCATCTTAGCAGGTGGACTGAACCCTGAGAATATTGGAAAAGCGATCAGAAAGATAAAACCATTTATGGTGGATGTCAGCAGCGGTGTCGAAACAAACGGCGAAAAAGATTTAACGAAGATTCAAGATTTTATCACGAAAGCAAAGAATGCAGGGGAGGAAATGTAAATGACGACAAAAGCATATAATTTGCCGGACGAAAAAGGACATTTTGGAAATTATGGAGGAAGGTTTGTCCCAGAAACATTGATGGAGGCTGTGCTGGAACTGGAGAAAGAATACAATCGGGCAATGATAGATAAAGATTTTCACACAGAACTTCAAAAGCTAATGAAGGATTATGTAGGCAGGGAAACTCCTTTATACTTGGCAGGCAATTTAACCGAGCATAGTGGTGGCGCGAAAATTTATTTGAAGCGTGAAGATCTGAATCATACAGGAGCCCACAAAATCAATAATACAGTCGGGCAGGCCTTGCTTGCCGTCCGGATGGGCAAGCGAAAGATCGTTGCTGAGACCGGAGCAGGGCAGCACGGGGTTGCTACAGCGACAGTCTGTGCTTTGCTGAAATTGGAATGTGTCATTTTCATGGGCAAAGAGGATATTAGACGCCAGCAATTGAACGTGTTCAGGATGGAGCTGCTTGGGGCAAAAGTGGTAAGTGTTGATGCTGGAAGTGGAACGCTGAAGGATGCTGTAAATGAAGCATTAAGGTACTGGGTAACAAATGTAAGAGATACCCATTATATTCTCGGATCTGTGATGGGACCACACCCTTTTCCAAAAATGGTCCGAGATTTTCAAAGCGTCATCGGTAAGGAAACGAAACAACAGTTTTTTGAAAAAGAAGGAAAATTACCCGATGCGCTCGTCGCATGCATTGGTGGAGGAAGCAACTCAATTGGATTGTTTTATCCGTTTATCGAAGACGAAAGCGTAGCTATTTACGGGGTGGAAGCGGCAGGATTGGGATTGGAAACGGACAAGCATGCAGCATCGCTAACAAAAGGGAAGCCAGGCGTGCTACACGGCGCGATGATGTACCTTCTTCAGGATGAGGACGGACAAATTCAGGAGGCACATTCGATTTCTGCGGGACTGGATTATCCTGGAATTGGTCCGGAGCATAGTCATCTTCATGACATCAATAGAGTCCATTATGAATCGGTTACTGACGAAGAAGCACTGGATGCCTTTCAGCTTCTTTCCAAGCTCGAAGGCATCATCCCAGCTCTCGAAAGTGCACATGCAATAGCGTATGCCGTAAAGCTCGCTGCCGGAATGAGCAAAGAGGAGAACATTGTTGTCTGCTTATCTGGCCGAGGCGATAAAGATGTACAGACCATTCAAGCTCGAATAGGAGGACAGGAATAATGGACAGGATCAAAAAGGCTCTGACTGAAAAAGGAAAAAAAGTATTCATTCCTTATATAATGGCGGGGGATGGAGGATTGGAGGCTCTCAAAGAGAGATTGATCTTCCTTCAAAACTCAGGAGCAGACGCGATCGAAATCGGAATTCCTTTTTCCGATCCCGTTGCTGATGGGCCAACCATTCAAAAAGCCGGCCTTCGGGCACTTGCTCACGGAACCACTGTGAAAAAAGTACTGAAGGATATTGCAGCCTATAAGACGGAGATCAAGGTACCATTGATTTTCATGACCTATGCAAATCCAGTAATAGCTTACGGGATTGAAGCTTTTGCAACTGATGCTGCCAATGCCGGGATTTCTGGCTGCATTATCCCGGATCTCCCGCTTGAGGAAGAGGATTTGGTCCTTGCTCCTTTTGAACAAAATGATCTGGCCTTGATTCGACTGGTCACCTTAACGACTCCGAAGGAAAGAATAAGGAAGATTGCGGCAACTGCAACAGGATTCATCTATGCCGTAACAGTTACAGGAATCACGGGGTCTCGAACAAAGTTCAGTGATGATCTTGCGGAGTTTTTGTCCTATGTGAAAAGCGTGAGTTCCGTCCCAGTTTTGGCAGGCTTCGGTGTCTCAACAGCAGAACAAGTGGAGGAAGTTTGCAGGCATTGTGACGGCGTAATTGTAGGCAGTAAAATTATTGATTTGTTTGAGCAGGATAATTTAGAAGAAATGAAGAAGCTTATTCTCTCTGTTGAAAAAATATAGGTATTTTTTTGAAAAAACGTGCGATTTGTTACAGTACATTCTTGTTTTCCTTTTATATACTAATAGAAAGTGTTGCTTGCATGGGAAACTATTTAGTTTATAAAGGAAGTTGACCGATATGAAAATGTACGAGGCGATTCTCGCTATACTTCAGAAAAAGGGAACCGCAACGATCCCAATCATATGTGAGGAAATGAATGAGCAGGCACTACAACTTGCTCAAGACAGAACTCGATTACTAGAAGCTTCCTATATTAAAACAGTTATCAGCCGGAATACGGAATTGTTCGTTCTAAATGATGATACGGTATCCATTAGGCCAGACAAAGAACCAATGCTGCTAATCGTGGAACTGCATGGATACCCTGGACCGGAGCAGAGAGTAAGAATAGATTTCACAAGAAATACCTTCACGTATTTTGAATGGCATCTTGATTCTAGAGCACCAGGTCCGATAAAGACGGAAAGCTTCGGGTCTGTGGGAGAACTCAAAAAAAAGTTGTATTCAGTTAAGCTGTGGGATTGGCAGGATGATTATCACACGGAAGGAATCATTGTTGATGGTACGAGTTGGTCGGTTACACTTAAAACAAAAGGAAAGACATATAAAAGCAAAGGTCATGAAGCTTTCCCAAAGGAATGGCACGAATTGTGCAGGGCGATCAGCAAGCTCATTGGAATAAAGTTTTCGTGTTGACTGCAGGCGCCCTGCGGTTTTTTTCTTTTTCAAAATATGATACGATGGAGGGTAAGTAAAAGGAATTCAAGTTGCCTTTTTAGAAGCGGTTTTACTTTATGGACCTTGGAGGTCATTGGGAAAAATGAAAGACATATCTGTAAAAGAATTAATCAGTTCAAGAAAATATATCCCTGTTGATGTTAGAGCACCAATCGAACATAAGGATTCAGCCATTCCTGGGTCGGTGAATATCCCGCTATTTACCGATGACGAAAGGCAGGAAATTGGCACACTTTATAAGAAATCCGGAGAAAAAGCAGCTAAATGGCGGGCGATGGAAATCGTTGCCCCTAAGCTTCCCCAGCTTCTTAGTGAAATAAAAGACTTGAAAAAGACCGGTGCCGAGCCAGTTATACATTGCTGGAGAGGCGGGATGAGAAGCCAGTCTGTTGCGTTATTTCTGGAATATTCCGGAATATCCGCCTATCGACTAGAGGGAGGCTATCGTGCCTATCGGGAATATGTTTTAGAAAAAATTCCCGAATTATTGCCTCACAAGGCAGTTGTTTTGCACGGGATGACTGGGACAGGAAAGACGGATATTTTAAAAGTTTTACAGGAAAAGGGCTATCCCGTAATCGATCTAGAACAAATGGCTAACCATCGAGGATCGATTTTTGGAATGATTGGAATGGGAGAATCCCGCAATCAAAAAACCTTCGATGCACTGCTTTTTCATCGCCTTACTGAAATAACAGAATCGAATTATTTCATCGTAGAGGCGGAGAGCAAGAGAATCGGACGGGCTGCCCAACCAGACGAAATAATTGCGAAAAAGGCGGACGGAATTCATTTTCTAGTCAAAAGTTCGATTCCCAAAAGGGTGGAGCGAATTTATCAGGAATATGTACATCCTTTTAAACAAGAGGTTTGGTTTGAAGAAGAAGTACAAGAAAAAGTCACCAAGCTGCTTAGACGGATTCCCGGAGACGCTGCAACATCCCTGCGACTAGCCTTGAAAGAGAAAAATTATCATGAACTGATTGAAATCTTGTTAATACATTATTATGATCCGCGTTATGGCCATGCACTCCAGGAGTATCCAGGTCCGTTTCTTGAAATTGATGCGGATGTACCGGATGTAGTGGCACAGCTTGAGAAAAAACTAAAACTTTCCCTAGCTGATTCCAATTATGGTTTAAAAATTGGAGGAAAAGGTTATTAACAAAGGAAGGCAGTCATTTGCTTCCTTTCTTTTTTTGAATTAATATCACTGAATATTCTGCTGATTCATTGTATAATAGTGTAAGGCAAAATTTAATAGGAGGGTGGAAGATGAGCGAATCAAAAACCTGTCATCATCGTTTCTCACTGCATGTAGAAAGCGTTGGTTTCACCAATAATGATGGAGTCAACAAATTCAACGCAGGATCAAGGTTCCAAAAAGCTATTACCTGTGGACATTTTGAATTGCCAGTAGAACATAATGATATGATTGAGGTTAATCAAAACGAAAAAAGGAATAATCTTTTTGCCCCCAAGAATATGTATATTGCCATGATGAATCTACAATAATAACAATCTAAATAAATCTTTGAAACTCAAACTGGTTCCCGCCAGTTTTTTTTTGTGAAGATTGTTTTTTCACGATAACAAAACACGGGAAACTATTTAACACTATCAGGATAGTCAAAACTTTTGGTTAAAAGGAAATATCATGTTAAAATACCAATGTAATCGTTTGATATCAGAATTGCATTATTATTCTTTGATTTTACTGTTAATAAGGAATTGGACAGGGTAACAGATTATTAGCATGCGTTACGAAAAGCAAGGGGGTTATAGGATGAAGAAGCCTGTTACGGAACATACAGAATGGCCTGGATTTCATGGGGCGAATCAGGGGTATGTGGAAGAATTGTACGAACAGTTCCTGCAAAATCCAAACGCTGTAGATCCTGAAATGAAGGCGTATTTTGAACAGAACCAACATAATCGAAAGGCAACGAACCCAGCAGTTGATTTTTCAACGCCTGTAACGGGAAATATGTCTGAAAATCCTGCCAAAATTGCCGCCGTCCTGAGATATGCAGATTATATTCGTTCAAACGGTCATTTGTCTGCAAAAATTCATCCATTATCATCGGGAAGTTTGGATAATCAATGGGATGACTTTGAAATGTGGGGATTGACCGAAGAAGACCTAAATTCGGTCCCTGTGGGTCTCGTATGTCCAAGTGCTCCTCCAAATATCAAAACTGGAAAGGAAGCCTTTCAATACCTGAAAAAAGTCTATACGAATACAATTGCGACTGAATTTGAACATATAAGTCAATTAGACGAAAAAGAATGGCTAAGGAACAAAGTAGAGTCAGGAGCGCTGATTCCGCAAATCAAAAACGAAAAGAAAATTGGCTTATATGAACGCCTGGCTGAGGTCGAAAACTTCGAGACATTCCTACATAGGACGTTTGTAGGGCAAAAGCGTTTCTCTATCGAAGGGTTGGATTCTATGGTGCCACTGTTAGATGAGGTGATAGCCAGTGCAGTTCATAATGACGTAGAGACAATCAATATCGGAATGGCTCACCGTGGAAGGCTAAATGTCCTTGCCCATGTTTTAGGTAAGCCGTATGAAATGATTTTTGCCGAATTCCAACATGCGCCAAACAAGGAGTTGGTGCCTTCTGAAGGCTCCATTGGGATCAATTTTGGCTGGACTGGAGATGTAAAGTATCACCTGGGAATTGATCGAAAAATCAAATCAGGTACTACCGCCAATATTCGGTTAACATTGGCAAATAACCCAAGTCATCTTGAATTCGCTGGTGCGGTGGTAGAAGGATTTACCCGTGCTGCACAGGATGACCGTGGCCTTCGAGGATATGCAAAATATGATCCGGTTAAGGCAATGGCGATTCTCATTCATGGTGACGCAGCATTTCCAGGTCAAGGAATTGTGGCAGAAACATTAAATTTAAGCCGTCTTCCGGGATACAAGACAGGCGGTACCATTCATATCATCTCAAATAATACGATTGGCTTCACAACTGAATCAATAGATTCAAGATCTACAAGGTATGCGAGTGACCTTGCAAAGGGATATGAAATACCAATTATTCATGTGAACGCCGATGACCCTGAAGCATGTTTGATGGCAGCAAGGCTGTCCTTTGAATACAGGAGTAGATTCGGCAAGGATTTTTTGATCGACCTGATAGGATATCGCCGATTCGGCCACAACGAAATGGATGAACCAATGACAACCAATCCGGAAATGTATAAGCTTGTTCACAATCATCCAACAGTCAAAGAACTGTATGGGAAAAAACTAAAAGCTCAGGGAGTGCTCTCCGAAAAAAAACGGGAAGAAATCGAAGAAAATATAAACTCAATCTTGAAATCAGCCAATGAAAAAGTTCCGAAAGCAGAGAAAGGGAGAGAAAAAGAACCGGATATTCCGGAAGTGGTAGAAATGGGGATACCGAGGATCAAAACGGGGGTACCGGCAAATATTTTAAAAAAAATAAATAGCGAGTTGCTTACCTGGCCAGAAGGTTTCACTGTTTTTTCCAAATTGGCGAAAATACTGCAAAGAAGGCAGGACGCCTTCTCTGAGAATGGGAAAATTGATTGGGGTCTTGCTGAAACTTTGGCTTTTTCCACCATTTTACAAGAGGGGATACCAGTAAGATTAACAGGGCAGGATTCAGAGCGTGGAACATTCGCTCAACGAAATCTCGTGCTCCATGACAGCAATACGGGAGCACAATTTTCACCGCTCCATACTTTACCGGATGCCAAAGCGTCTTTCTCCATCCATAATAGCCCGTTATCTGAAGCGGCAGTTGTTGGATTTGAGTACGGGTATAATGTTTTTGCTCCTGAAACCCTGGTTCTCTGGGAAGCACAGTATGGAGACTTCGCCAATGCGGCACAAGTCCTCTTTGACCAGTTTGTCGCAGCAGGAAGGGCAAAGTGGGGCCAAAAGTCTGGGCTTGTAATCCTTTTGCCGCACGGTTATGAAGGGCAGGGACCAGAACATTCGAGCGGGAGAGTGGAAAGATTTCTCACTTTGGCGGCAGAAAATAACTGGACGGTCGCAAATCTTTCGTCTGCCGCTCAATATTTTCACATCCTCAGAAGGCAGGCAAAGATTTTGAAACAGGAATCGGTTCGGCCGCTCGTTTTGATGACACCTAAAAGTCTGCTAAGGAACCCACTCGTTGCAGCAGATCCAGCACAACTGACGGAAGGAAGCTTTGAACCGATTCTCGAACAGCCTGGACTTGGATCAAATCCTGAGCAAATCGAAAGGATCGTATTATGTTCCGGAAAAGTGAGCATTGATATTGCTGAACAACTTGACGGGAAGGATAGCGACTGGCTTCATGTTTTAAGAATAGAAGAAATCTATCCTTTCCCGCTTGATGAGCTAAAAGAAAGATTAGCGCAGTATCCAAACTTAAAAGAGATCGTTTGGGTACAGGAAGAGCCTAAAAATATGGGAGCGTGGACTTTCGTTGAACCGCGAATCAATGAAGCGGCACCTAACGGTATTAAAGTGGCTTATATCGGACGCAGAAGAAGATCGAGTCCTGCTGAAGGAGATCCAAATATTCATAAATTGGAACAGGCAAGGATCGTGCATGAAGCTTTGAGCAAAGGAGGAAACGAGGATGGCAGAAATTAAAGTACCTGAACTGGCCGAATCAATTACGGAAGGAACGATTGCCCAATGGCTGAAGCAACAGGGTGATCTAGTCCGGAAGGGTGAATACATCGTTGAACTGGAAACTGATAAAGTCAATGTTGAAATCATTTCCGATTATGATGGAATTTTAACAGTGCTGCTTGCAGCAGAAGGTGATACTGTCAAGGTTGGAGAGGCAATAGCGATAGTTGGTGAAAAAGCTGACAGCAAAACGGAAGTTGAGCTCCCTAATGCATCAGCTGAAAAACAACAAAATGAGAAGGAATACTCTGTTGATAAGCAAGACCATTCTGCTGCCGATGACGGCAGTCAAGGTCGACTCATTGCTTCTCCTGCAGCACGAAAGCTGGCCCGGGAAAAAGGCATTAGTCTATCGCAAGTGTCTTCTCATGATCCACTAGGTAGGGTCAGGAAGCAGGATGTCGAATCGTATACGCCTAATCAACAAACTCCTGCAACTAACAGGACGGAAACTGCGGCCTCCTCAGTTGCTGCGATCGAAGTTGACAGTCGCATTGAACGTATCAAAATGTCTAGAAGAAGGCAGACAATCGCCAATAGACTGGTAGAGGTGCAACAGACAGCAGCCATGCTCACTACATTCAATGAAGTCGATATGACAGCTGTCATGGAATTACGGAAGAAGTGGAAGGACCGTTTTTATGAAGAAAATGATGTTCGCCTAGGCTTTATGTCCTTTTTTACAAAAGCAGTTGTCGCAGCATTAAAGAAGACTCCTTATTTGAATGCAGAAATACAGGGTGATGAATTTATCCTAAAGAAATTTTACGATATTGGCGTTGCCGTTGCTGCAGATGAAGGGCTGGTTGTTCCCGTTATCAGGGATGCAGACAGGAAAAACTTTGCCGAGATCGAACGAGATATCAATGAGCTCGCCGAAAAAGCAAGATCCAATAAGCTATCTTTAAAGGACCTTCAAGGTGGCACCTTCACGATTACCAATGGAGGAGTGTTCGGTTCATTGCTATCGACACCAATTCTCAACGGCCCGCAGGTGGGCATTCTCGGTATGCATACCATTCAGCTCCGTCCGATAGCGATTGATAAGGAACGCATGGAAAACAGACCAATGATGTACATCGCTTTATCCTACGACCACAGGATCGTCGACGGGAAAGAAGCAGTTACCTTCTTGAAGCTCATTAAACAGCTCATGGAAGATCCAGAATCACTGCTATTGCAAGGATAAGTTTTGAAAAAAGCACTGCCAAATTGGCAGTGCTTTCCTCTTTGTAATTCTAACGGTTTTTAAATGGCTTGAGGCCTCTTTTGGAAATCTCTGTTTTTAAAATCTGTGCCCATTCTTTATCTCTTTCCGACTTTAATGCATCACGATACGAGACCACCAGTTGTTCATTGCTCATAATTTTCATTTGCATTCCTCCTCGGTAAGAATGGATTGAATTTTCAAACTATAATTTTATAGTTTAATCTATTGTAAAGGTTTATTAAGTTTTTGAAAACCCATTATGAAGATTTTTTTTTAGTAATTTTTTCTAGCCTTGGAAGTGGCTCGAACTAATTCACCAAAACATCATACGCACATTAGTTAACAAAAAAAGCTTGCATTTTTATTTTTAAGCATTTATTATAATACCCATAAGGGTATCGGATGGGGATCTGATATCAAGACATATCGATATACACAGGGAGGAATTTTTTAAATGGGTATGCAAGCGATCACTGCTGAAAAGCTAAATGAATGGGTAGTTAGCAAGAAGGGCTTTTTTATTTTTGATGTAAGAAATGGCAAGGACTTTGAAGACTGGAAGGTTGAAGGTGAAAATATTGATTACCTGAATATCCCATACTTTGAATTGATTGATGGCGTTGAAGAGGTTGTTGATCAACTTCCTAAAGATAAGGATATCGTCGTGGTCTGCGCTAAGGAAGGGTCTTCAGTTATGGTTGCCGAAATGCTTTCTGATGCAGGTTTTGATGTATCATATCTTTCTGGCGGAATGAAATCGTGGAGTGAATATCTATATCCAGTAGAAGTTTTTAAGGATGATAAAATTAAGGTACTTCAGTTCATCCGTGTTGGGAAAGGCTGCCTTTCTTACATGGTCCTGTCTGAAAACGAGGCACTGGTTGTCGATCCTTCCAGGTTCACGGACAGGTACACAAACGTAGCGGAAAAAGAAAAGGTGAAAATCACTCACATCGTCGATTCTCATCTTCATGCAGATCACCTGTCTGGAGGCAAGGAACTTGCTGACGTTACTGGAGCAAAATATTATCTGATGAAAAGTGAAGGGGCAATATTTGACTTTGAAGCGCTGGAAGAGCATGATAAAATTGAATTTGAGAACATCACTCTTGAAGTATTGGCTGTCAAAACGCCTGGTCATACCCCGGGAAGTGTTTCTTTCTTTGTCAATAATAAACTTTTATTCTCTGGGGATACGATCTTTGTAAATGGACTTGGCCGACCAGACCTTGGCGGAAAAGCTGCAGAGTGGGCAAAGGATCTGTATAATACTGTGTATAGTAAAGTTTCACAAATCGCGGATGATGTGATAGTATTGCCAGGACACTATGCTGCATTTGATGAAGAAGTGAATGCGGAAGGTTTCATTGGGAGTCAATTAGGATTGATTCGTGATCAAAATGAAATGATGGCCGGCAAGTCGATGGAAGAGTTTGTTGACAAAGTCGCACAATCTGCATCAAGCGAGACACCACCTAACTTCGAAGACATCGTCGCAATCAACCGCGGGGTGAAAGTAGTGACAGCTGAAGAAGCAATGGAGCTGGAGATTGGTCCTAACCGCTGTGCTGTCCACCACACTCATTAAAATAAAAGAGGAGAGCACAGCTTTCCTCTTTTTCAAGTTTAAAGAGAAACTAGCACTTATTCGCTTGTGAGGTGAAAAATTTTGGAAAAAGAAGAAAAAAATAAAAACCATTGTGCAGGCGGTTCCTGAGGAATGGGACCTAAGCGTACTGGTGAAGAAGGAAAAGGGAAATTCTCTGGCTTCCCCCCGATATGACCGGCTACGTACATATGGCTCCTGGTAGGAGTCATTTATCTGATCTCTAAATTATTTTAAAAAATTTTAGTGATAGCAAATCAGGAGGAGTAAGAAATGCTGGATGTATTAGTGATTGGAGGCGGAATCTCGGGAGGTTCTGCTGCGATTTATACTGCACAAGGTGGGCTGAAAACTGGAGTCATTGATTCTGGAAAATCTCAGATAAAACAAGTTACAAAGATATTTAATTATCCGGGCATCAAAGAAATTAGCGGTGTAGAACTTCTGGAAAATATCAAAGACCAGGCGATCGCTGCAGGCACTGAATGGAATGAAGGGATAGTGGAGACCGTCAAAAAGAAGGATCATGGATTTTCCGTCATTTTGACTGATGGCAATGAATTTGATACCAAACATTTGATTATTGCAACCAATCTTCAAACTTCATTGCTTGAAAGTCTTGGATTCGAGCTGGCAGTCAATGAGAAGGTACCAAGCGGAAAAATTAAAAAAGTACTGGGAATCGAGGCGGATGGAACAACAAACCAGCCTAATCTTTATATCACAAGTCTACTGGCAGGTCTTTCAAGTCAATCCGTTATTGCTGCAGGGCATGGCGCTGCATTAGGTATTTCAATTGTTACAAAAGAAACAAGTAAAACCTATATGTGGCACGATAAGTAATTTTTCATGTGATATTAAAAAAATTTATTTTTCCCATAATTAGCATCTTATTGACGAAATTAAGAACGGACATTTTGAACATTTTGTTACAACTGTTCTAGCTTTATATTAATTAATACGATAACTCCCTATAATATAGTGTATACACTTGAGCCTTTTTCAAGTATAGAGATTATGGGGGTATGGTCGTATGAGATGGCTATGGGTTTTATTGCTGTCGATCATAAGTGTTTTATTCCTTATAAAAGGAATAGAGCTATGGTCGGTCATCGACCATGTGGATAAGGATGGCATTGGGATAACATTTCTGGGTTTTAGCATTACCGATAAAGTTTTAAACGAAAGGATATCGGGCTATGCGCTTGGATTTACGATTGCCTCGATCATTCCATTCCTAGTAGCAGCGAATATTGTTTTTAGGGAAAAAATAAAAAAGAATATTTATGCGAAAAAGATATAAATAAGCCTGGCTAAAAAAGAGCCTGGCTTATTTTTTTGATTGAAAATGTTACATCCTGAAAAGGGACGGGAATTATAGTAAAAAATAAGGTGATGGAGGAAGACAAATGTGTGGAAGATTTTCATTATTCGAGGACATACGTTCCTTGGAGGATCAATTCAAGTTCAACTTCCGAGATGAGATCGAGATGAGGTACAATATTGCTCCCGGTCAAGAAATATTGGCAGTTATAGACAATGACGAGGGCAGGATAGGAAAAAAAATGAGGTGGGGATTGATTCCCTTCTGGGCGGATGATGAAAAAATCGGCTATCGTATGATTAATGCGCGTGCCGAGACAGTCGAAGAAAAAGCAAGCTTTAAGGACGCACTTAAACAAAGGCGTTGCCTGATCCTTACCGATGGATTTTACGAATGGAAAAAAGAAGGGAAACATAAGCAACCGTATCGTTTTGCAATGAAGGATAAAAAACCCTTTGCATTTGCAGGGGTCTGGGAGAATTGGAACAAGGATGGGAAGGATATTGCTTCCTGTACTATTATTACAACTAGCGCAAATGAAATAGTCGGAAAAATCCATGATAGAATGCCTGTGATTCTTCCAAAAGAAAAGTTTGAGGTGTGGCTTGACCGGTCACTGAATCAAGCTAGCGATTTAAAAAAGCTGTTAGTTCCTTATGAAGGGTCCTTCATGGAAGTATATCCAGTGTCAACCGCCATTAATTCGGCAAAAAATGAAGGAAAGGAACTTATTGTTCCGCTAAATAGCTTGTAGGAAATTACCCCTTTCAGTTCCAATGTTTGATACAAGTCATGGTTGTGGTAAAGAAACATACAGTCAAACAACAAGATGAAAACATGCTGGAAAGAGGGATTTTCATGAATGATTATACTTCATCAGGATTTTATGAACTGATACACAAAAACGACCGTTTTTCTTTTCTGCAATTTATGCGAAAGGATGTAATATGTGATGTTTGCTATATCACTTTAAAAAATGTCATTACTGGTGAAACATTGACTTTTGAACAATCTGAAGTCAGTGGTTTAAAAGTAGCTGCTGAAAAAGCAAATGCCAGTTAACTATTGCTTATTTCTTGATGGTTTCTTTATACTAGAATGTATAATACTCATGTAAAGGAAGTGCAAATGATGATCCATATGAACTGGCAGGAACGCGAAACAATCAAAACTCTTAAATGCGTTCATACAGATGCAAAAAAATATATTGTCGATAAAAAGTTGACTCCAGGAAAGAAATATGAGGTCAAAAACGAGACAGAGGAATTCTTTTTTATTATTGATAATTCTGGTAAAGTTGGCGGTTACTACAAAGATTATTTTGAAAAGGAAAAATAAAAGAGAAAGGCTGGCGGCGAAAACCGTTCAGCCTTTTTTCTATTAAATGTATACCTTAACTCAATTTCCTGTGGTAGGATAAGGAAATATAGGGTAAGGAGTTGGAGACATGGATAAAAAAGTCACTTTGGAAGGTAAGACGGTAAAGTTGGTGTCTATGGATTCCAGTCAGCTGGATGGTTTATGGGAGGCCGGGCAGAATCAGTCAATTTGGGAATTTACATCAGCGAAGGTCACAAATAAAGGCGAGATGAAAAAGGTTGTTGAATCTGCGATCGCAGAAAAAGAGAAAGGGACGCAAATGCCCTTTGTTGTTCTTGACAAGAAAACTGAAAAAATAGTGGGTAGTTCAAGATTTCTCGACATTTCAGAGCTACATAATACGCTTGAAATTGGCTGGACTTGGTACAGCCCTGAGTATTGGAGAACTAGTGTGAATACGGAAACGAAATTGCTCATGCTCCAGCATGCTTTTGAAAATAGGGGTGTCAATAGAGTGCAGTTTTGTACAGATTCAAGAAATGTACGCTCACAAACGGCGATCGCCCGCCTTGGTGCGCAAAGAGAAGGAGTGCTTCGCAAACATCGAATTATCGCTGATGGTTATATAAGAGATACCGTTGTCTATAGTATCCTAAAAGAAGAATGGCCAGTTATTAAATCAAATTTATATGAAAAGTTAAATAGATAAAAGGAAGGTTTTTTCATTGGTATATCTAGGAGTAGGACTTGGAGGAGTGGTAGGAAGCCTCCTGCGGTACTTCGTTAGTGTTAGCACAAGCAACTTCTTAACGAATGGCTTTCCTGTTGGAACTGTAATAGTGAATTTAGCTGGATCTTTGTTCCTAGGATGGTTCACGTCTCGTATTATCGGGAAAAATATCCTGAATCCTGTATTGTCTACTTCCATCGCTACTGGTCTTACAGGCTCATTCACCACTTTTTCGACCTTCAGCATGGAAACAATAGTTTATATAGAGGATGGCAGGATCGGAATAGCCATATTTTATGTGCTTGTCAGTGCTGTTGGCGGACTGTTCCTTGCAGCAGTTGGTTATAGGCTAGGCGCAGTTCCTTTCGGGGAGGCAGGAAAATGAGTGGGTTTATATTGATAGCTTTAGGAGGAATGGCCGGAGCTACCTCCCGTTTCATGGTTCAAAGGGTAATCCCGAAGACTATTCTGCCCGTTGCTACGCTCACAGTAAATCTCTTGGGGTCTTTCCTGCTCGGATGGATCGTCGGTCAAGGAATCCAAGGGGATCTATATCTTTTCGCTGCTACCGGATTTATGGGAGCATTCACCACTTTTTCAACATTGAATGTGGACTTAGTAAAACTGATCAATAATAAACAATATAAAGTTCTAACAGTATATATGATAATAACCTATTTCGGCGGTCTCGCAAGTGGCTGTGCAGGCTTAATTATTGGCAGGTTATTGTAGAAAGAAAAAACACCAATTCTACTGAATTGGTGTTTTTTCTAGCTTTTCCACTTTTAGTGAATCTTGAGCATAAACTTTTTTTGCCAGTAATGTTTGTACAATCAAGAATATCCCGCCAACTGTCCAGTAAAGTGGAAGGGCGGAAGGTGCATTCAAGGAAAATAGGACGATCATAGCTGGTGACAGCAGTCCCATCAATTTCATTTGCTTTTTCTGATCTTCTGTCACATTAGACATGGATACCTTAAACTGCAGGTAGTAGATCACACCGGCTGCAGCAGTGATCCATACATCAGAATGCCCCAGATTGAACCAGAGGAAGGAGTGGCTGGCAATATCGGTGGAATTGCTTATCGCATAATAAAGGCCCATCAATATTGGCATTTGTATCAGCATTGGCAGGCAGCCGACAGACAGGGGATTGACGCCGTGCTTCTGATAAAGCCCCATCATTTCCTGCTGCAATTTCTTTTGTTCAGCAGAATCCTTCGTGTCTTTGAGCTTCTTCTGAATTTCATCCATTTCAGGCTTGAGCACTTCCATTTTCTCTTTCATGCTTTGCTGACTTTTGTATTGCTTTAACATTAAGGGCATCAAGATCAGCCTAATGAGTAAAGTGATGAAAATGATCGCCAGACCGTAGCTATCTCCTGTAATGCCGGCAAAAAACTTGATAAGCCAGGTGAAAGGATTGATAAAGGTTGTCTGGAAAAAGGATCCGTCGCTTGTCAACGACTGACATCCTGTTAATAGTGCAGGTATCATTAGAACAATCATCATGGTGAACAGCTTCTTCATTTTTCTCCTCCTAAATGAAATTGGATTAAAAACGAAAGGAGAAAAAATTGCTATCTTCCTCACCAGGATTGATTTTTATTTTTACACGCTTAAGAATTTGTAGACGAAGACTTATTCCTAGTTCAGCCTTATTTTTAAAAGCTATTTCAGAGGATGATGGCTTTAGCTTGATTCCAAATAAGTTTGAATCGATTATAGAGGTGTCACGCAATACCCAGAAAATGGCCATCGACATGCTGATGAGCAAAGTCAAATAAACACTATATACGGTTGTTGCATCAACTGACTGAACATAAATTTCTGATAGCATGTCATCACCTCTCTTCTGTCATTGCTTCATTATATTTGAGAAATCGAACCTTAGCAACTATTAATATATACGGACCTACCTGTAAAAAGTTTCATTTCCCATATAGTGGGATTTCAAAAATGGGATTAGGGGCAAAGTAGATAAAAAACTTCCCAATAAAGAGGAGTGGCAATCATGAAGAAGGTTGTGATTTAGATATTTTGACAGCTCTCATGATAAGATGGTATCAACAAAAAGAGGCTTGTCAAGAAACAACCGGAAAATTCACATCCCCCAATAGGTAACTGTATCAAAAACTCCAACAATGATTAATATGTAACCGGCAAGTTTCTGTACTACTGAACCCAGGTTGCGACTTTTTTTCATCAATGTTCCATTCAAGCCGACGTATGAAATAATTGCTGCAAACACAATCAGCGGGATGGAAGTGCCAACGGCAAAAACAGACGGAAGGATGGCTCCGTAGGATGTGCTCAGAACAATCGGCATAAGAGTGAAGAAGAATAATGAAAACATCGTAGGGCAGAACGCGATGGAAAAGCTTACCCCCATTAAGAAAGAGCCTGTTTTTCCTTTTCCTGTCCATTGTGGTAGAACAGAAGTTAAGCGATTGACCCAATTAAATGCAAAGAGCCCAATAAGTGAAAGGCCGATCACGATGAAAAGAGGACCAATTAGTTTGCGGAACCAAGAAAAGAAGCCTGGTAAGATTTGCTGGAAGCTATGACCAACTAGCCAAACTGTAAGGCCTAACAGTGTAAAGACAAGTATTTTTCCCAGGATGAAAAATACAATCTCAATCCACTGACTTTTCGTTTGCAGACTTCTGTTGCCATAGTAGGTTATCGCACCAAGATTTCCTGTCAGTTGGCATGGTGCAAGAGCCCCGACAAGGCCTAAGAGGAAGCTTGCCAATAAAGGGATTTGTTCAGTTTGATTGACAAGAGTGAAAAATGGGCCGCTTAAAAAATTACTTATTTCTGTAAACAGTTGATACATAAAGAACCTCCACAAAAAAATATTATCACTATGATACTAAAACAATATCAAAAAAGTATGCAGAAAAAAACAGCGGGCATAAATTCCTGCTGTTAATTCACTGCAATATGGGCGGTTAATAGCTTATAAGTATTTTCTACTTCTGCGTGGGAAGGTGGTTCAATACCTTTCAGGGGGTACTCGAGCCCCAATGCTTCCCATTTATAAACGCCAAGCTTATGATACGGGAGGATTTCAAGTTTTTGAACATTCGTCAAGCTGCCAATAAACTCACCTAATTTTGTTAGGTCCTCGATTTCATTTGTGACTCCAGGTACTAGTACATGGCGAACCCAAATGGGAACTTGGTTGTCGGATAAAAAGTGGGCGAACTCCAAGATGTGATCATTGGCCATACCAGTCAATTTAATATGCTTTTTGCGATTGATATGTTTTAAATCTAATAGGATCAGGTCCGTATAGTTCAATAGCTCTTCCAGCTGTTGTTGAAAAAGAGGAGCAGTGGAATAACATCCCCCAGAAGAATCAATCGTGGTGTGCACGCCTAGTTTTTTACACTCCTTAAAAAGTTGCGTAATAAATGGGATTTGTAACAGTGGCTCTCCACCGCTGACTGTAATGCCGCCGCCAGATGCTTCAATAAAAGGGAGGTAGGATTTTAAATCATCGATTAATTCGGAAACAGACATCTGTTTGCCTGTGCCGATCTCCCAGGTGTCTGCATTATGGCAAAATTGGCAGCGCAGCAGGCATCCCTGGGTAAAGATGACGTAGCGGATTCCAGGTCCGTCTACCGTTCCGAAGGTTTCAATAGAATGAATGTTTCCGATCATGATGATATCCCCTTTCTTTAAAACAGGAGTTCCCGCCAGGGGGAGGCAACTCCTGTTTCGGCATATGTTTACTATTTACATTGTTTCATGGAAAGTACGGTTAATTACATCCATCTGCTGTTCGCGTGTAAGCTTGATGAAGTTTACTGCGTATCCAGATACACGAATTGTTAGCTGCGGATATTCTTCCGGGTGTTCCATCGCATTTAACAGAGTTTCCCGGTTAAACACGTTTACGTTTAGGTGGTGACCGTCTTTGATTGCATAGCCATCAAGGATGGAAACAAGATTGTTTGTACGGCTGTCTTCATCTTTTCCAAGCGCTTTTGGCACGATGGAGAATGTGTTTGAAATTCCGTCCATAGCATAACTATACGGAAGTTTTGCTACAGATGAAAGGGATGCGAGTGTTCCTTTCGTATCGCGGCCATGCATTGGGTTAGCACCTGGCGCGAATGGTTCACCAGCACGTCTTCCATCCGGGGTATTCCCTGTCTTTTTACCATAAACGACGTTTGAAGTAATCGTTAAGATCGACATGGTATGGACAGAGTTGCGATAAGTCGGGTGTTTACGCAGCTTCGTCATAAAGGTTTTCACGAGTTCGACGGCGATGCTGTCCACACGATCATCGTTGTTTCCGTATTTAGGGTAGTCGCCTTCTGTTTCAAAATCAATGGCAATGCCGTTTTCGTCACGAATTACTTTTACCTTTGCATACTTAATTGCACTCAATGAATCTGCGACTACGCTTAAGCCTGCAATTCCCGTGGCCATTGTTCGAAGCACTTCTGTATCATGCAACGCCATCTCGATTCTTTCATAGCTGTATTTATCATGCATGTAATGAATGACATTGAGAGTGTTGATATAGAGTCCGGCTAGCCATTCCATCACAGTATCGAATTTGGCGATTACTTCTTTATAGTCAAGCACTTCGGAAGTTATTGGGCTTAAAGCCGGAGCAACTTGAATCTTAAGTTTTTCATCGACGCCACCATTGATCGCATAAAGCAATGCTTTTGCCAGGTTGGCTCGCGCTCCGAAAAACTGCATTTGCTTGCCGATTTCCATCGCTGATACGCAGCATGCGATTCCGTAGTCATCGCCGTATTCACAGCGCATTAAATCGTCATTTTCATACTGGATAGAGCTCGTTTTGATCGACATCTCAGCACAATACTTCTTGAAGTTCTCAGGCAGGGAAGGGGACCATAAAACTGTCAGGTTTGGCTCTGGTGCTGGTCCGAGATTATCAAGTGTGTGAAGGAAGCGGAAAGAGTTCTTCGTCACAAGTGATTGCCCGTTGTGTGCCATACCTCCTAGTGATTCTGTTACCCAAGTAGGGTCGCCGCTGAATAACTCATTATAGTCTGGAGTACGTGCAAATTTCACGAGACGAAGCTTCATGACAAAATGGTCGACAAGTTCCTGGGCTTCTTTTTCAGTAAGTGTTCCATTTTGCAAGTCTCTTTCCATATAGATATCGAGGAATGTCGCGACACGTCCAAGGCTCATTGCTGCACCATTCTGCTCTTTAATTGCTGCAAGATAGGCAAAGTAAACCCATTGGAATGCTTCGCTCGCGTTTGCTGCTGGCTTCGAAATATCGTAACCATAGCTCTGTGCAAGCTGCTTTAATTCATTCAATGAGCGGTATTGCTCAGAAATTTCTTCGCGCAGACGCATTGTATCCTCGGTCATGACGCTGCTAGTCATTGAATGATCTTTCTTCTTTTGCCCCATCAGAAAGTCAACACCATATAGAGCTACACGCCGATAATCACCGATGATTCTGCCGCGGCCGTAAGCGTCTGGCAGACCAGTGATGATACCGGCTTTACGAGCCTGAAGCATTTCCTTTGTATAAACATCGAATACACCTTGGTTATGAGTTTTGCGGAAGTCTGTGAAGATTTTTTCTACTTCCTTATCCAATTCATACCCATATTCCTCACATGCAGCTTTTGCCATACGGATACCGCCAAAAGGCTGCATAGAGCGCTTAAATGGCTGATCTGTCTGGAAACCGACAACCTTTTCCTTTGCTTTGTCTAAATAGCCTGGGCCATGGGAAGTGATGGTGGAAACCACTTTAGTATCCATGTCAAGGATTCCGCCATTGTCGCGCTCCTGTTTGGTCAATTCCATTACTTGCTGCCACAATTGGAGCGTTTCCTCTGTTGCATCTTCAAGAAAGCTTGAATCCCCGGTGAATTCAGAGAAGTTTTTCAAGATAAAATCACGAACATTGATTTCTTCTTGCCAAGTGCCATTATTAAAACCATTCCATTGTTTCATTTTTACTCACCTCTAGTGGAAATTTATATAACAGTTATCACAGTATTATCATACTACGAATAGAACAGAATGAGTGTGACGGATTTGTGAAATAATGAACAATATGATTAAATCACGCATTACATCTTTTAATTTAAAATAATGTATTAAACTGTACTATAACTGTCTGATGCTTTTTATATAAGAGACTAATAGACTTTACAAACAATTTAAAACAACTTTACATTCTTTTAATAAGAAGTTAATAGACCACTGCTATAGTAAACAAGTATTAAATATCATATCAGGAGGTATTGCAATGATGAAAGCTAACTTGAAAAAGAAGATTCTACCGCTCGCTGTCCTATCAACTGTAGCATTCGGCAGTTTAGTAGGAACCTTTAACGCCCAGGCAAAAGATGACGAGGAAAAAAATCGTGCAGAAATTAAGAATGTGATCTTCCTGGTTGGTGATGGTATGGGAGTCACGTATACATCAGCATACCGCTACTTAAAGGATAATCCAAAGACGCCAGAAGCAGAGAGAACAGAGCTGGATAAATACTTGGTAGGTAACCAAATGACTTACCCAGAGGACCCAAACCAAAATGTAACTGACTCTGCTTCAGCAGCAACGGCAATGTCAGCAGGTATCAAAACGTATAACAATGCAATTGCTGTTGACAATGATGGAACAGAAGTAAAGACAGTCCTTGAAGCTGCAAAAGAAAATGGAAAAGCAACTGGTCTTGTTGCTACTTCAGAAATTACACATGCTACTCCGGCATCCTTTGGCGCACACGATGAGAGCCGTAAAAATATGAATGCGATCGCAGATGATTACTATGATGAATTGGTAAATGGCGACCATAAAATAGATGTTATGCTTGGTGGGGGATTGAGCAACTTTGTCAGGAATGACAGAAACTTAGTCGAAGAATTCCAAAAAGATGGCTTTAGCTATGTAGACAATAAAGAAGATATGCTTAAGGATACGAATGATCAAGTTCTTGGCCTTTTTGCAAAAGGAGGCATGGACAAAATGATTGACCGCAAGGAAGAAACTCCATCTTTGGAAGAAATGACGAATTCGGCAATCAAGCGTTTGAATAAGGATAAGGATGGCTTCTTCTTAATGGTAGAGGGTAGCCAGATTGACTGGGCGGGTCATGACAATGATATTGTTGCCGCTATGAGTGAAATGGAAGATTTCGAGAAGGCATATAAAGCTGCAATCGAATTTGCGAAAAAGGACAAGCATACATTAGTTGTTGCGACTGCTGACCACTCGACTGGCGGATATTCCATTGGCGCAAACGGAATCTATAATTGGTTTGGAGCTCCGATTAAAGCTGCGGAGCGTACACCTGACTTCATGGCAGCTGAAATTGCAAAAGGTGCAGATGTAGAAGCAACACTGAAGAAATATATCGATTTTCCATCTGTTGGACTTCCAGAGCTTACAACCGAAGAAATCGAGTCTGTGAAAGCGGCAGCAACAACTAACAAAGCTGTGGGTATTGACAATGCGATTGAAAAGATTTTTGACAAGCGTTCCAACACAGGTTGGACAACTGGCGGGCATACTGGTGAAGACGTTCCAGTCTATGCATTCGGTCCTGGAAAAGAACTTTTCTATGGACAAATTGATAATACGGACAATGCGAAAAACATTTTTGATATTTTGAAAAATGGCAAAAGAAAATAATTCATTTAAAAATCTCCCGCAGGTACCTTGGCCAGCGGGAGATTTATTAAAAGGGGTTTTCGAAATGAGGAAATACCTGCAATTATTCCTGGCTGCTTCGTTGCTGACCGGCTGCTCATTTGCAGAAGCTGATTCAAACAAAACGGAAAAATCTACCGTAATTAATGGCAGTCCAACGAAGAAAAACACAGACGTTTATGTTCCAAACCCACAAGTTTCAGAAGATATAAGCCTCCATAAAGTTGGCGATTCAATCATTGATGATAAAGGCGAATTAACCCTCAAATCAATGAAAGAAGTGAATAAGACTTTTCAAGTAAATGGTATTGAGTATACAGTGAAAGATGTGAAATTATTGCACTTTGTTCCTGCCTACAGCTTGATTGATTTTTTTCATGCCTATACGCATGAGGAAGAATTTGATTTCGTAAAAATAAGTGTAGAGCTGAAGAATCATTCGAATGAAAACTATCATTTCGGTCCTGTAGCTATGGTGAAAATCAATGGTTCAATCCACAAGACGTGGGAAGATGATTTTTATCTAGAAAATCTAAATGGCGAAATTTCCGCCGGGCAAACGAAACTCGGCAGTCTTGGTTTTATTGTGGAAGAGCTAGATAGCTTGGATAAAGTAGAGCTGCTGTCTGGAGATATCGTTGATGACAACAAAAAGAAAGTCGCAGATCCTGTCAGCTTGGTTGTAAACGGAAATTAAAACAAGAACTCTAAACAGAACAAAAAGGGAAGCCAATAGAAATCGGCTTCCCCTTTTGTTTATTTTAATCAATCGATTTGCGTTAGGAAAGGTCACTTTTTAAAAGGGATATGGACAGCAACAGGAGAAATGAGATGGTCACCATAACAATAACCCAAAGCCAGGCGGTGTTCAGATGACCTGATTCAATTGCCATATAGATAGCAGTTGGAGCTGTTTGTGTTTTTCCGGGCAGATTGCCTGCAAACATAAGAGTTGCGCCGAATTCTCCAAGAGCTCTGGTAAAACTGAGGATTCCTCCTGTAACAAGCGATCTTGAAGAAAGAGGCAATGTTACATACCAAAACACTTTCCATTCATTTGCTCCATCTACTCTTGCCGCTTCTTCTGCACCTTGATCAATTTGAAGGAAGCCAGTTTTGGCTGACTGATACATCAAGGGAAATGCTACTACCGATGCTGCGATTACAGCGGCCCACCAGGTAAACATAATCGTGCTCCCAAATAAGCTTTCAACTATTCTGCCAATTGGGCTATTAATCCCAAATAAGATGATTAATAGAAAACCAACTACCGTCGGTGGGAGGACCAAAGGCAATATAAGCAGTGTTTCTGCTGCTGTTTTGCCAAAGAATTGCTTTCGTGCCATGAATCGAGCGAACAATAGCCCCAATAGAAAAACAGGCACTACTGATATGGAGGCAATTTCTAGCGATAATTTTACCGGCGTCCAAAAATCACTGCTCATAAAGAATCATTCCAATGCTGCTTGAAAGCCATATTTTTCAAAAATTTTCGTTGCTTCTTTGCCTCTCAGGAATTCAAGGAATTTGCTCGCTTCTTCCTTGTGTTTAGAACCCGAAATAACCCCTGCTGGATAAAGGATCGGATCATGCTGAGCTTCTTCCTCAAAAGGGATAATCCTTACTTGATCAGATATCATGGCATCGGTTTTATAAACAATACCAGCTTCTACGTTTCCGGTTTCAACATAGGTCAGTACCTGGCGGACGTCTTTTGTGCGGATAAGCTTAGGTTCAACCTTTTCCCATAAACCTAACGAGACGAAAGCTTGCTTAGCATACATTCCCGCCGGGACCGTTTCCGGAGTTCCAATTGCAATCCTTGAAATGACATCTTCTGTTAGTGATGTGGAAGAAAGAAGGTTTTTGTTATTTTTCTGGGTAATCAACACAAGCTCGTTTTTTAGTAGTTTGACAGTATGTTGCTGATCTATAAGTTTTTTTGCTTGTAGTGTATCAAATTGATCCTGTGCTGCGGAAATAAATAAGTCTACGGGTGCTCCCTGGGAGATCTGCTGTTGCAGAGAGCCGGAACCGCCAAAGTTATAGACAATGTTAATGTCTGGATATTGAGTTGAATAGGTTTCTTTCACTTCCTCTAAAGCCTCTTGAAGGCTTGCAGCGGCAGAAACGGTTAGCTCGCTTTCTTTCGTACCATTGTTGACACTGCAACCGGTGATAATCCCCACCAAGGCAACCAACAAAAATAGAAGTAATTTTCTCAAACAATGAACATCTCCTTACAGTTTTTAATCATAAGCAATGGTTATAACTGATTATATAGGATAGAGGAGGAGTCTATCTATTAAAAATATCACAAGTTGACGAAAATAACATCGATAACGGGGCAGGGGAAAGCAAAAATCCCCGGAGAGCATCCGGGGATTTTATGCTGTTTAGCTGGAAATTATAAAATTATTTAGTTGTGAATAACTACTTGTAGTTTCCTAATCCAGCTACAGCGCCTAGCCCCTCGAGTCGCTTCGGTCCGCCCAATAAAGTCAAAGAACGACTTCACCGGTCGGCCCTCCGAGGCACAGGATGTGCTAGACCCGGCCAGCCACAGGACGTGGCGTTCTAGGCGGGCAGCGCTTGTCGGGGCTGTTCGAGGCGCTTGCGCTTTTTGTTCCTTATTCATACATCTCAGCAATTTGCTTTTGGAGTGTTTCGTCATCAAGATATTCATCATAAGTCATTTGCTTATCGACTAATCCTGTTGGTGTGATTTCCATGATCCTATTTGCAACAGTTTGAACAAATTGATGGTCATGAGACGAAAAGATCATGGAACCTTTGAAGTTGATCATTCCGTTGTTCAAAGCAGTGATCGATTCAAGGTCCAAGTGGTTCGTTGGTTCATCCAACAAAAGCACGTTCGCCCCAGAAAGCATCACTTTAGATAACATACAGCGGACTTTTTCACCACCAGAAAGCACGCTTGCTTTCTTCAACACTTCTTCACCAGAGAAAAGCATCCGGCCAAGGAATCCTCGCAGAAAACTCTCGCTGTCATCCTTTGGCGAGAATTGGCGCAACCAGTCAACAAGAGTAAGATCGCTGCCTTCAAAGTACTCTGAGTTGTCTTTAGGAAAATATGCTTGGGAAGTGGTGACTCCCCACTTGAATGAACCGCTGTCTGGTTCCATTTCCCCAGTGAGTATTTTGAATAAAGTTGTTATCGCCATTTCATTTTTTCCAATTAAGGCAATTTTATCATCTTTATTCATGATGAAACTGAGATTATCAAGTACTTTGATGCCGTCGACCGTTTTTGTAATCCCATCAACCCGTAATAAATCATTGCCGATTTCGCGGTCCGGAGTAAATCCTACATAGGGATATTTGCGGGAAGATGGACGGATATCATCGAGAGAAATTTTATCAAGAAGTTTTTTTCGGGATGTAGCTTGCTTTGATTTTGAGGCATTCGCACTAAACCTTGCAATGAATGCCTGTAACTCCTTGATTTTCTCCTCTTTTTTCCGGTTGGTATCTTGCTGCATTTTTGACGCTAGTTGGCTTGACTCATACCAGAAATCATAGTTTCCTACATAAAGCTGGATTTTGCCAAAGTCAAGATCGGCAATATGTGTACATACTTTATTTAAGAAGTGACGATCATGGGAAACGACAATCACCGTGTTCTCAAAGTTGATCAGGAACTCTTCCAGCCATTGAATTGCAGCAATGTCAAGGTGGTTAGTAGGTTCGTCAAGGAGGAGAACATCCGGTTTGCCAAAAAGCGCCTGGGCAAGCAGGACTTTTACCTTCTCTCCACCGCTAATATCTGCCATTTTCTTTGCGTGCAGTTCTTCGCCAATTCCAAGACCTTTAAGAAGGATTGCAGCCTCGGATTCTGCTTCCCAACCATTTAATTCAGCGAATTCTCCCTCAAGTTCTGCTGCTTTCATGCCATCTTCATCGGTGAAATCAGCTTTCATGTAAATCGCATCTTTTTCCTGCATAACTTCATATAAACGGGTGTGCCCCATGATGACGACTTTCAATACTTCAACGTCTTCGTATTCAAAGTGGTTTTGTTTCAGCACAGCCATTCGCTCACCGGGTGTCATAGAAACATTCCCTGTCTGTGGTTCTATTTCCCCTGACAATATTTTAAGAAAAGTGGATTTTCCGGCCCCATTTGCACCGATCAATCCATAGCAATTTCCGTGTATAAATTTAATTTGAACATCTTCAAAAAGCTTTCGGTCACCATATCTCAGGCCAACATTTTCAACTGTAATCATGTATTTAGTAGCCTCCATTAATAGACATCTCAAAAATTATAACATGTTTTTAACATTTTGCGCGAATTCTTTTATAATCAAAAGGCTTAAAGAGAAACATTTTGTCCCTATGGATGTTTCATCGCGGGAAGAATGGGAAAAGCAGGAGTAACTAATCTGAAGGTTTATCTACATCTCTGAATAAAAATGGGAATTGATATGCTTTTCCTCACTAAATATTAATTTTTTTGCTTATTTTTCACACATTTTTCTTAATTTTCATGTAGAATAAAAATAGAAAAAGATGCATAAAAAGGAGTTTTTGAGATGGCTAAAAAGCAACTGGTTGATTTTGTAAACCGCCTAAAGGACGCAGGGATAAAAGTTAGCTTTACTAAGCCAAAATCAGAATTTTTCTCCCTGCAAAAAACAGAGAAACATCCCACCACGGTAAATTCACATTAAGGAAAAATAGACGCCTTTTACACTAAAGGTTAATAAAAATCAAAGAAAGCGATGTAGCCACCGCTTTCTTTGATTTTTATTACAGCTCATTCATGATGGCTTTAAACACTTCATCCTTTTGAAAATCTTCGCCCATAGGGAATTTCTTTATGAATTTATTTTTCTCATCGATCAAGTAAGTGAATGTACTGTGAACATAAAAGCCATTTCCCGGGTCGCGGAACTGGAATTTAAATGTATCGGCAACATTTTTGATTTTTTGTTGTTCTTCAAGTGTATTGGCGGGGTCTCCTGTAAGGAATATCCAATTACCATCATTTTCAAGTCCGTAATTTTCCATGTATTTTCTTAAAACCTCTGGGCTGTCCCGGTAAGGGTCTATGGTAATCGTAATAAATTGAACTTTGTTACCAAAAACATCTTCTTTCATTAAATCTGACCGCAGAAGGTTCATTTCCTGTGTAGTCGTCGGGCAGATATCTGGGCAATGGGTGTAAATAAATTCGACTAATTTGATCTTGCCAGGGTCTTCCCCAAATGTATATTTCTCCTCATTCATTGTTAACAAGGTAATACCACTTGGAATTTGTGCATTGGCATCCCTCACTAAAAAAAAGGAAATACCGGATCCAATACCAATTAAAATAATAAGTGTGCTGATTATATAGATTTTTTTCATAATTGCAAACCTCCCCCTATATAAGATATAAGAATCAGAGGGAAAATCATATGGACATTGTGTGAACTATGTTTATTCTTTTCGGAAGGATGATCATTGCCACGAAATTCTTCGTTGGAGCAATTTCCTGCTTCCTTCGTGCGGTAGAGAATGTAACGAGAGGAAAGTTTACACAATAAAAAAATAAGAAAAAATCTGCGGATATTGCGCAGATTTTTTTCATCGGATTACCATTTTTTAACCCTTAAAGGTATTCAGTATCCATTCTCCAACAACTCCGCCTAGATAAACGCCGACAATTCCTAGTACACCGGCAAGTACTGGTGGTGCAGGCAACGGAAGTTTAAGGAATTTAAATAAAATTCCAACGAGTAGCCCCGCAGTTAGACTCAATATAATTTCTCTCATAAATTCACCGCCTCATATTGCATGATAGATTAAATCGATAGGTGAGCAGACGTCTGATCACTTTAAGGCATACTTATTTTAACATGAAATATTTTAAATGAAAAAGCTTTATCCGCTCTTTTATTTTGTATAATCGACCTTTTTCTATTCTAGATCCGTTTGAAATGTTTGAGTATGGATTATGAATAAATGTCAAAAAATAATCCTTGAAACGAAAGGAGGGATCACTATAGTGAAAAAGGATTTCAGAAAAAGGGCAGAAGTTGCTGGACGGATGTATGAGCCGGCTGATTATCAAAGGGAGGACGAGCTTTCTAATGGACTTGCTTTGACCCATGAACAAGCAAACGACAGTTATGTAGAGGGCGAAGCGGGCGGAGAAATAGAACACACATCAGAGGCAAGTGATGAATTGAATAGAAGAGGTTACCAATAGGAGGGATCAGAGTGTCCGAAAAAGGAGAATTTCAATCGAACGATTTACAATATAAAATGCCTGAGGCATTAAAGAAAAAGAAAGATTTTGTGTATCGTGTAGGCTATACATCCAGTACGGGGAATCAAACGAATAATGAAGTGGAACCAATCAAAAGATCTGATCTTTGATAAACCCTTCTTTATAAGAGGCTTGGTTTCTCGAAAGAAAGCAACACTCCCTTTTTAATGGAAGTGTTGCTTTTCTTGCAATAGTTTTAAATAATGCCTTCACTCTTCCTTTTTAGATAAACAGCGATCGCATTCCATCATGTAAGATTCTACTTGCTCATTCATGCTTTCCCCACATTCTGGGCAAACCTTCAAGTGGCGAAAAAAATCAACTGGACTCATCATTAAAAACTCCTCCTTTTATAGTACAATATAAATTTAATTAATCTGTTATAGTACAGTATAAACGTACTTTTTTATTTTGTGAAGACCTTTTTAAAAAATTTATAAAATCAGGTATTTTCACCTATTTTTTAATAGGGAAAACGGAAAATGGTATATAAGTGTGGTTTACAATTTAGTCAATAGATAAAAATGACAAGTTTATTACAAATTAATTAATAATCTCTTTTAATCTTAGCGTTTTTAACATACAATCGATATGAAACTGTAAAAGAGGAATGATGCAAAATGGATAATTTAGAATTATCCTTTAATCCAATATTATTATTCGTTGCAATTTTATTGACAATCATGTCAGCTTATACTGCTTTGGACTTGTTTAGTCTCATTAAATCATCGGATCGCAATAAACGTTTGTTGTTTCTGAGCGGAACTTTTTCGCTTGGGATAGGGATTTGGGTGATGAATTTCTTCGGATTGCTTGCATTAAATTTAAACGTCAATCTATCGCTCCGTATTCCGATTACGATCCTATCCATCATCCTGGCTATTTCATTTACTGCAATGGCATTTTACACGATGGCAGATAAGAATGTGAAAAAGACCGATTTACTAGTAGGCAGTTTTTTTATGACCCTAGCAGTCATGTCTTCCCATATTCTAGGTATGTACTCAATGAGGCTAAACTTTACTTATCAGCCAGCAATCCTTCTTGTCGGACTTGCACTTGTATTCGTATCATTTTACTTTTCCTTCTGGATGCTTTTCTTATCCAAAAATTTTTCGCCAGGTTCCCACGGATGGATTAAGCCTTTAAGTGCTCTTTTTGTTACTGCTGCTATAGTAGAAGGTCATTTGCTATTATCTAGAGCTTCTATGATCACTCTTACCAATGGATTAATAGAGCAAACGGCAATACCAGAGTCCTTGATCAGTTATCTGATTGCATTTATTTCCATCCTGATACTTGCTGGATTGATAGGCTCCAGTGCATTAATCAGTAAAAGGCTCGCCGTCACTGACACGAATTTAAAGGATATTACGGATGCACTTAATACATCAGCGATTGTCGCTATTACAGATCCAAAAGGGAATATCACGTATGTAAATGAAAAATTCGTTGAAATTTCTGGATATCGAGAAGACGAATTGTTGGGTCAAAATCACTCCATCCTTAATTCTGAACTCCATTCTAAAGATTTCTTCAAGGGAATGTGGAGGACAATTGGGGCAGGGAAAGTGTGGAAAGCTGAAATCCGGAATAAGGCGAAAGATGGTTCTTATTATTGGGTGGATACGACGATTGTTCCGTTTTTAAACAGTCAAGGGAAACCGTATCAATATGTCTCGATCCGTTCAGACATTACACAGAGAAAGCTTGCAGAAGCAAGCTTGAAGGATACTCTGAAAGAAGTAAGTGATATTAATTTTGCCTTAGATCAGTCTTCGATTGTCGCATTTACGGATGGAAAAGGAATCATTAAAAGTGTCAATGATAAGTTTTGTGAAATATCTAAATATACTAGAGAAGAATTGATTGGAAATGATCACAAGATTTTAAATTCCGGATTGCATCCTAAAGACTTTTTTAAAATGCTTTGGAAAACGATTGGTTCCGGACAGGTGTGGAAGGGAGAAATCCGTAATCGGGCGAAGGATGGTTCTTATTATTGGGTCGATACAACAATTGTTCCGTTTTTGAACGAAAACGGTAAGCCTTATCAATACCTTGCCATCCGGAATGATATTACTGAGAAAAAAAAGTCTGAGGAAATGCTTCACCGTCAAGATAAGCTAGCTGCTGTCGGCCAGCTTGCTGCAGGTGTAGCACATGAGATTAGAAATCCTCTAACTTCGATGAAAGGGTATGCAGAATTCCTCCAGCTGGATGAAACAGACCCTCAGCGTCAGGAATTTATCGAAATCATTCTCGATGAAATAGACCGCGTCAATAATATAGTAGAGGAATTTATGGTCCTTGCTAAACCGAAGGCAGTGGAACTGGAGACAAAAAATATTATCCCTATTGTCCAAAATGTAGTTTCAATGTTAACTTTCGAAGCTAGAAAGAGAAAAGTAAAATTAGAAATGGACGCCCCAGAAGCAGGGATCGAGATTGAGTGTGATGAAAATAGACTTAAGCAGGTATTCCTGAATTTTATTAAAAATGGAATTGAAGCTATGCCAGATGGTGGACAGCTAATAGTGAAAATGGAGATTCAAGATGACAATGTTGTTATCTCGATTAAGGATACCGGTGTTGGAATTGCGCCAGAGATACTTAAAAAGATTGGTGAACCTTTCTATACGACAAAGAAAAACGGAAATGGTCTTGGTCTTATGGTTAGCTTTAAAATCATCGAGAGTCATCAAGGTAAGGTTTATATTGAAAGTGAACAGAACAAAGGAACAACCTTTAAAATTTTGCTACCAGTCAAAAATATACAATCATAGTAAGAAAAGCTCAGGGCGCCTTGGTCAGCCCCGACAAGCGCTGCCCGCCTAAAACGGCCACGTCCTATGGCTGGTGGGTCTAGCACATCCTGTGCCTCGGAGGTCCTGACAGTGAAGTCGTTCTTTGACTTCATTGGCAGGAACGAAGCGACTCGAGGGGTTAGGAGTCTGTCCGACGGAATGAAATCCACGTATTTTTATTCAAAATGAATGTTTTTATACAATAAAACGGATGAATAGGAAGCATTCTCACATAATTATAAGTTAAAAAATTTTTATCGGACAGACTCATAGGAACTGGAGCTAGACAATTATCGAAGTGAATTTCATACTTTTCTTTTAAAAAAGACAGAAATTGATTCTGTCTTTTTTTATAATATCAGAATTTATATGTTGACCATTTTTTGCAATTGCGGCATAGAGCCGAATATTCTTAACCGAATCTTTTTTGTTGATAGACACGAAGGAGAAAAACGTCTCGAGGAGTCAGCGACAAACGGCTTGCCTAAGCGTTGGGCTAGGTGCTAATGCTGGACAAATTATTTTGACAGGTTTGGGGGTGTAAAGCGAAAAGTTGTCAAGAAAGCCCCGTTATTTTGACAGGTTTGAGGGTGTAGAGCGGAAAGTTGTCAAGAAAGCCCGGTTATCTTGACAGGTTCTATGTTCTTATCAAAAAAACCGATCCTGTGATGGTTTGGGGTGAAATTATTTATTTGGATGGTGATAGGCGCGGTTGCTTTCGGAAAGTTTTGAGAGAAGCGAGGGGAGGCTCACCTGTCGCCCCGAGGAAAGCAAGTGTCTGGAGTGGAAATCGATTATCAGCCAAACCAAAAAGGACCGGGCGGTTTTTGCCCGGTTTTTTTTACTTAAAGAGTTGTGAATTTTCTAGCGCATTTTCGAGAAATTGTTGGGAAAATGACAAAAAAATCTCTTTCCTTTATCACATCGTTACAAAGATTTAGACTAATATGAAAGTAATGGTTTGTATAAAAAACATAACGGAGGGGAAAGTATGTCATCAATTAGTCAGGTTAAAACCGTTTGTGGTTATTGCGGTACAGGTTGTGGACTGATTTTGGAGGTGGAAGATAATAAGATTGTTAAAATCAGAGGAGATAAAGAGGCGCCTGTTAACAAAGGGCAAACTTGTGTGAAAGGGGCTTTTGCCTATCAATATGTTCATTCACCAAAAAGATTGGATACACCGTTGATTCGAAAAGCAGGCGAGCTTGTTAAGGTAACATGGGAAGAAGCATATGAGTATATCGCTAGCCATTTAACGTCGATTAAAGATCGATTTGGCCCAGAAGTCATCTCTATGTTTGCTTGTGCAAGGACTACTAACGAATCTAATTATGTTACCCAAAAATTCATGAGAACAGCTATCGGCAGCAATAATATTGATGGCTGTAACCGAACCTGACACGCTCCAAGTGTCGCCGGTCTGGCGACTGTTTTTGGCAGTGGTTTCCCTACCAATACTTTAGAAGATATCGATGAGGCTGAGGTTTTATTGCTAATGGGTTCAAATACGACTGAAGCTCATCCAATCATTGGGAATAAAATGAAGAAGGCCGCCAAAAATGGACTTAAAATCGTGGTTATTGATCCTAGAAGAATTGATATGGTTAAATCCGCACATAAACATTTACAAATTAAGGTTGGTACAGACATTGCCTTAATCAATGCGCTGATCCGGATTATCATAACTGAAAATTTATTCGACCCGGATTTCATCGGTAAGAACACGGAAGAGTTTGATGCTCTGCTGGAAAAAGTCAATAGGTATACCCCTGAATATGCAGCAGAAATCACGGGATTAAAGGCAGAAGACATCATCGAAGTGGCACGTCTGTATGCTGTGTCAAATCGTTCGATGATTGCCTATACACTTGGGATCACCGAGCACCACTGTGGTGTAAACAATGTATTTGATATCGCAAATCTGGCATTGTTGACAGGACATATTGGGAAGAAAGGAGCAGGTATCATGCCTCTTCGCGGACAAAATAATGTCCAGGGTGCAGGTGATATGGGGTGCCTGCCTAATCAGCTTCCAGGTGCAGTCAGTTTGCTGGATAAGGAATACCGGGCACGATTTGAGGCAGCGTGGGAAACAGAAATCAGCCAAAAAATTGGTGATACCCAAACAAGGGCATTGGATAAAATGGAAACTGGAGAGGTTAAAGCTTTATACTGCATTGGTGAGAATCCATTGGTAGCAGATGTCCACATGAATCATACAAGGAGATTATTAGAAAAACTCGATTTACTTATTGTCCAGGATATTTTCCTGACCGAAACGGCTGAAATGGCAGATGTGGTGCTCCCTGCGAAATCATGGGGAGAGGTTGATGGAACTTATACAAATACGGATCGCAGAATCCAGCGGGTCCGAACAGCAGTTAAGGCACAGTCTGGTGTAAAAGAAGATTGGGAAATATTATCAGAACTGTCTACGAAGATGGGCTATCAAATGAGTTATCATTCCAGTAAAGAGATTTGGAATGAAGTAAGAGAACTTGCATGGGAGATGTACGGCGGAATTTCCTACGAACGTTTGGAAGAGGAATATGGGGTACATTATCCATGCCCTAATGAAAATCATCCTGGTACGAAAATCATGCATGAGCGATTTTATGCTGGAACAGACAACAGCGAACGCTCTAGTTTTGTTCCTGTTGACTTCACACCACCGCTGGAAACTCCAGATGAAGACTATCCTTTTACACTGACAACAGGCAGACGTTATGAGTCGTATAATACCAATACCCAAACTCGTTATTACGCACCTGGTGTAAAAATAAAACAAACAGAAGAAACATTGGATCTCCATCCTGAAGACGCTTTGCGGTTATCAATGGTCGATGGTCAACTCGTTCGAGTAACTTCTCGGAGAGGCACACTTGTTGTAAAAGTGAAAATAACGGAACAAGTAGTCCCTGGACTTGTGTTTATGAGCTTCCACTGGTCGGAGGTACCTACCAATGTGCTAACTTTGAATGAATTTGATCCAATCTCTGGAACAGCAGAATTTAAAGCATGTGCGGTTAAAATCGAAAACATTACCTGATGAAAGCAAAAATCCCTTATTTAAGGGATTTTTGCTTTTTTTAATGCTATTTTTCCTAAAAGTAGCAGTGAATTCTGTATATATTAGTATGAAAAGGAGAAATATAACAGAAAACGTTATTAATAATCAAACTATTCAGACTTTTTGACATGTTCTCGTTATATTACTGTTATTCTCGTCATCAAACTTATATGTGATTGTTCTTTTTCTCCTGAAATTCTATGGTACGATAATTCACGTGATAAAAATTAGCCGATGGGAGGCAAACAAATGAAAAAATCAATAGTATCTTTGGTTGCAGCTGCGGCAATTTCTGTGGCTGCCGGGACACAAGCACAGGCAGAGGAGATCGTCGTACATAAAGGGGATACACTTTGGGGTCTTTCGAAGGAATACGGCGTGTCAGTAAATTCATTAAAGAAATGGAATAATCTTTCGAATAATGTAATCCACCCAAATGATTTATTAGAAGTTTCCCCTATAAAATACGTGCAAGTGCGAAAAGGGGATACCCTTTGGAAACTATCGAAAGCATATAACGTTACTGTTGAGGAACTAAAAAAATCAAATAAATTATCTTCTGACCTGATCTATCCTGGGATGAAGCTGGAAGTTTATACCGATATTCCAATTGAAATAAAGACAGAGAAATCTTCTGCTAAAAAGCAACCAGCTGCTCCAGTAGTAACTCCGGTGTCAGCACCTGTTGAAAAAACGACAACCGCAGTAAAGCCTGCTGCTACAACGAACCGATTAACCGTTGAGGCGACTGCGTATACAGCAAATTGCCCCGGATGCTCAGGGATTACCAAGACTGGAGTAAATCTGAAGGCAAATTCTGATGCGAAAGTTATTGCTGTTGATCCTTCTGTGATTCCACTTGGCTCAAAAGTTTATGTGGAAGGATACGGTTACGCAACAGCTGAAGATACCGGTGGAGCGATCAAAGGCAATCGCATAGATGTATTTATACCTTCGCAGGACGGAGCAGTCGAATGGGGCCGAAAGCAAGTAAAGGTGACAATTCTCGATTAATAATGATTAGGATAAAAGAGCATTGACCGTAGTCAATGCTCTTTCTGGCTCTTTTCTTTTTTTATTATTTTTTTCTGTTGGCGGATGTTTGGTAGGATGAAGCTGAAAAGAAAACTGGTCCATTTGGAATAATGGTTTTCAAGCTTTTCGAGGAAATCTTTAGCCATATTTGAATGGACGTTTTTTATTTCACTCAATTGATCTGAAATTCTTTCTCCGACAGCATCCTGCTTACAGAGTTGTTCCATAACGGTTTCATGGTAAACTCCTTGCAAGTCCATATGATTTTTAACCATATTTTGTAGTAGTTCCTGCTTCTGCTCCTGAATAACAAGTGACTTGGTGACATCCTCGTATTCGAGCAGTTTTCTGTTTAAGTCGACGATCATCGACTGCTGATAGGCCAGCTGGTCCAAAATTGCCTGGTTTGTCAGTTCCTCGCTTAAGAGTGTTTTTGAAAGCTGTTCATGCATTTTTTCTAACTTCATTAATTTTTCGTCCAGATCAGAAGTCGATTCTTTTTGCTCATATATATTCTCGATCACTTTCTCGGATATTGTTTCCTGCTTTGCAAGTGTGGAAAACAGTGACTTAAACTGTTGCAGTTGTTCCTGTCTGTTCTCTTGAAATGTATTTTCAAATTTTATAACACTTCCAGACAACTCATTGTTAAGTTTTTCCTGTTCATTTAACACTTCATGAAGGTAATTTATGTGAAATTTTGCCTGATTTTCAGGTTCCTCAACTTTTTGTTGGTTGCTGAAAACTTGTGGGGAGACAAAATCATTGACAAATAAAGGCATAGGATAATCACTCCATAAAATAAGTTTCTTACATCTTATGTGTTTTCCCCTTTAATTGGTACTTGCGAAAGATAACACTAATTACCGTTCATGAAAAAACGCAGATGCAGCAAGCTAATAAAAACTGGGACAAGGAAAGGGGCGGCAAATATGCTACCAGACGAGCAGGTAAGGGAATTACAAGTAGAACTACTTAAAAATAAAAAGGAGCTAGAAGGCCATCTAGCTGCCAACGACCATTTCGATTTAAGGAGTGGCCATACCCATGAATCAACAGGAGAGCTTTCTAGTTATGATAACCACCCAGGTGATGAAGGAACAGAGTTATTTGAACGTGAGAAAGATATTGCACTTAACGATCACGCGGAATACCTGCTAAATAATATCAATTTAGCATTACAGGCGATCGAGACAGGAAGTTATGGAAAGTGTGAAACATGCGGAAACGACATTCCTTTTGAACGGTTAAAAGCAGTGCCGGATACGAGGTTTTGTATAGAACACACACTTGACAGGACCGTTTCACATAATCGTCCGATTGAAGAAGGAGTATTAATCCCGCCATTTGGGAAATTTGATTTAGATGATAAAGAGGAAAATGTTGGGTTTGACGCAGAAGATACGTGGCAGGAAGTAGCCAGTTGGGGCACTTCAGAGACTCCCTCCGATTTCATTGAACCGAAAGCAGATTATAATGAAATGTATATTGAATCGGAAGAAAACATTGGATATGTCGAGGATTTTGAAAACTTTGTTGGCAATGATATCACCGGAAAAGAAATAAAGATATATCCAAATAAACAGCACGAAAAATACGAAGAGGAGTTGGACAAAGAAAATATCATGACGTCATTTGGAGACCTACCTGCTTACGAACACGATCCGTATGTTGAAAAAGATAAGTAGAGAACGCCAAAAAAAAGACCAAGCTGGTCTTTTTTTTGGCTGTCGACGATGATTAAAATCGCTTAAGTCGGGGAATAGACAAGCATATTGTAAATGGAGAAATGAGGTGTGCGTTTAGTGAAAGAGAAAATGAAACGTTATGGGAAAAGTTTGTTCGGCGAGCTGAAAAAAGATCGAGTAACCGGTCTTGCTGCCCAACAGGCATATTATTATATGCTTGCCTTGTTTCCATTGCTGATTTTGTTAATTGCCATCGTTCCCTACTTAAATATCGACCAGCAAAAGGCAATCGATGTAATCAATCAAATGTTGCCAGAAGAATCCGCACAATTATTAAGAGATAATGTAGTAAAGCTCGTAAGTGAACGAAATGGCGGACTGCTTACTTTCGGGATCATCGGTACGATCTGGTCTGCGTCAAATGGGATGAACGCATTTATGAAAGCGATAAATGTTGCCTATGATATAAAGGAAACGCGATCCTTCCTTAAGGCAAGGCTTGTCTCGATTCTATTGACACTTGGGTTAATCCTCGCTTTTGTAGTTGCGTTATTGCTCCCGGTTTTCGGGAATGTCATATTAAATATGATCCAAACGATCATTCCCATTCCGGAACCATATGATATAATCTTCCAAGTGATCAGGTGGATTACAGGGATTGCTGTTATGGTAATTGTACTGACAGGATTGTATCGAATTGCTCCAAACAAGCATTATCCATTTACGCATGTATTGCCAGGAGCAATTTTTGCTACTATTGTTTGGCAGCTGATTTCTCTCGGATTTTCTTTTTATGTCAGCAATTTTTCAAACTACTCGGCAACATACGGTAGTCTTGGCGGAGTGATCGTGTTAATGCTTTGGTTGTTTCTGACAGGATTGGCACTCGTACTAGGTGGTGAAATAAATGCGATTTACCATAGAGACAAGATGGGGGAAAAACAAATTGTTCAAAAAATTTCAGTGAACGGGTAAAAACAGCAGGGAAACATTCCTGCTGTTTTTGTTTAACTTGAAGGACTGTAGAGAGTAAGTTAATTATTGGCAAAGATTCCATATACGTTATTTAACGACAGAAAGGACGATTGCATTAAAGTTGTTTTAAAACCGTAATTTATTTCTATGAGAAAGAGAAGTAGGAACTGGATTATTCCAGTTTCTTTTTTTATACTTTAAAAAAAATTCAAAGCCATTAAGTTTTCACTGTTTCTACACATTTAATAGAAAATTCTAGTGTGTTTTACACTAGAATGGGTATAGGGAAAATGAATTTCTAAATTGGAAAATCTACATAGGGAGGAATAGAAATGAAGAACGGTCTCGCAATTATTATTGGATTTTTGATCTTAGGATCGTTATTTATCGGCTGGAAAATCAGTCAAGATCTTGGAGCCTCAGAAACAACGACTGCGCCACAGCAGTCAGAAGGAATGGCTAGCAATACAATTGAGTTTAATCCGCCAAGCATCGAGGATGTTCCAGATGGGCCACTAGGTGAAAGCATAAAATATGGTTATGATTTAATGATGGATACGAATACAATAGCCGATGAATATGTAGGCAATAATTTATCCTGTGCAAGCTGTCACGCAAATGGAGGCACAGTCCAAAATGGGGCCCCTATGATCGGCCTAACTGCTGTTTACCCAGAGTATAGGCCTCGTGAAGGAGAAGTATTTACACTTGAGGATCGAATTAACGGATGTATGATCCGAAGTATGAATGGCCAAATGATTCCTGAAGACAGTAAAGAAATGAGGGCAATGATTGCTTATTTGCATTATTTGTCTGAAGGAATACCAGCAGGGGCGGATATTCCCTGGAGAGCAGCCAAAGAGCAAAAACAATTTCCAGTTCCAAGTATAGAGGATGGAGAAAAGGTGTATGCACAATCCTGTGCAAGCTGTCATGCAGCAGATGGAGGAGGTACTGGTCCTAACACGGGACCGGCTCTATGGGGAGAAAATTCCTTTAATGATGGAGCGGGCATGTCAAGACTGACGAACATGGCAGGATATGTTCAAAAAAATATGCCTAAGGGACAGGGAGGAACATTGACGGATCAGCAGGCAATCGATGTGGCTGCATATATCCTTAGCCATGATCGGCCAGAGTTTAAAGGGCATGAAAAGGACTGGCCAAAAGGCGGCAGACCAGCAGATATTATGAATAACGAAAAACGAGAGCAAATTAAGAACGGGACAATCGATTGGGAGGCAATGGTTACGGTAAAGAAATAAGGACATAGAGAAACCCAGCACTTTTAAGTAGGTGCTGGGTTTCTCTATATTATCATTAAATAAAATGATATGTAAGTATGTGAATATGCTAAAATAAACAGTGACTAAGAATCAATAGCAGTATATAACTGCATACTATCAAATTGCTAGCTGATAGATAAGTGTTTTAATTTTGAAGGGAAGTTTGGCAAATGAATGAAACTCAGAGGATTCAATTAAACGTCAGGGTCACTAGGGAAACCTCGGACAAGCTTGATGAAATCGTGGAATACTATCAAGAACATACGAAGATTGGCAGAATATACAAAGGGGATGTTTTATCAGATATTATCGAAAAATCATATGAAATCATGCTGAAACAGAAGCGGTTAAATCGATAAATTAATATGACAAATTGTCAATAAATAAAAGTGACAATAAAGTGAACAAAACAGTTGCAGCAATCAATAATTAATCGTATTATTTAAATAATCTGAATAAACGATAAGGTGGTTATTGATTATGATGCGGATGTCGATTGCAGGCGTAGCCGGATTTGTCCTAGTGTTTATTGAGTCCTATATTGTTATGAGCCTGAAAAAATATGAAGCTATTGATTTTGGAGGGATTGCCCCGTTTGTTAGTGTCTGGACAATGAATTTTTTTCTGGTGTTCTCCATTTTAACCCACATAAAATTTTGGTATGAAGACCGTGAAGCTCAGCGAGAAGAAGAAGCTGCACAAAGGGACAGATTTCTTAACTGATCGTGACAGAGAAAGGCCATTTTACAAATGACCTTTCTCTTTTTTTGTAAATATTTTCACTCATTCTCAACCTCTTCCATATGATCACGTTCTGCCTCTTCAGCGGCAATTCTAAGTTCTTGGAAAAATAATTGATCATTGCATACCATGCTGTGCTGCTGGTCCTGCTCCGATGCATCGTCTTTGTTTTGCTCTTTTTTCACTCGGATCAACCTCCTCATTGGATTTTTCCCTTTTCTGATAAAAATCATGCAAACACAACTCCATTTTTCTCATCATTAATATTCCAATTCCAACAATCTTTAAAAAAAACAAAAAAAATTGGTTAGGAATGCTTACTAAAAGGGTAGGAAAAAAAAGAGTGATTTATATACAGAAAGGAAGATGAAGCTTTGTCTGGCAAAATGAACGTAACAATCAACGGAGCCGAAGTGATGGCTGATGGAAATCAAACAATTCTTCAATACCTTTCAGACAGCTCGATTGAGGTACCAAGTGTGTGCTTTCATCCAAGTCTTGGACCGATCGAGACATGCGATACCTGTATTGTAGAAGTAAATGGACAATTGGTTAGATCATGCTCAACCGTTCTAAAAGATGGGGATGTC
This sequence comes from Mesobacillus stamsii, assembly GCF_030814065.1. Taxonomy (NCBI): domain Bacteria; kingdom Bacillati; phylum Bacillota; class Bacilli; order Caryophanales; family Bacillaceae; genus Mesobacillus; species Mesobacillus stamsii. The sequence continues at coordinate 65,803 of NZ_JAUSUN010000001.1, read as the reverse complement.
ATTGACACAGTTGCGCCTGACGTCAAGCAGGCACAAACGATCGCAATGGATAACATCCTTCATAACCATGAACTGTACTGTACAGTCTGTGATTACAATAATGGGACTTGTGAGGTACATAACACAGTTAAAGAAATGAAAATCAACCATCAGAGTATTCCATTTGATCAGAAACCATATGAAAAGGATGAATCCAACCCTTTCTATCGTTATGATCCGGATCAATGTATTTTATGCGGAAGATGTGTCGAAGCATGCCAGGATGTCCAGGTAACGGAAACCTTGAGAATTGACTGGGACAGTGATCGTCCGAGAGTTATTTGGGACAATGGTGTTCCGATCAATGAATCATCCTGTGTATCTTGCGGACATTGTTCAACAGTTTGTCCTTGTAATGCGATGATGGAAAAAGGAATGGAAGGCGAAGCTGGTTTCTTGACAGGAATTGCAAAAGAAACTCTACGTCCGATGATTGAGATTACCAAAGGAGTAGAAACGGGATATGGTTCCATTTTAACTATTTCCGATATAGAATCGGAGATGAGGGACTCAAGAATTAAGAAAACCAAGACTGTTTGCACCTACTGTGGTGTTGGTTGCAGTTTCGACGTATGGACGAAAGGACGGCACATCCTGAAGGTGGAACCACCCGCAGAAGCACCTGCAAATGGCATTTCAACTTGTATAAAAGGGAAGTTTGGCTGGGATTATGTCAATAGCGAGGAACGTTTGACGAAGCCGCTTATTCGGGAAGGTGACAGTTTTCGGGAGGCTGAATGGGAGGAAGCATTGGACCTGATGGCGAAGAAATTCACTGAAATCAAAAAGGAATATGGTCCTGATTCCCTAGGCTTCATTAGTTCATCCAAATGCACAAACGAAGAGTCTTATTTAATGCAAAAGCTTGCCAGATCGGTAATCGGTACAAATAATATCGACAATTGCTCCAGATACTGTCAGACGCCTGCTACAGTAGGGTTGTTCAGAACAGTTGGGTATGGAGGGGATGCAGGATCATTCGAAGATATCGCAATGGCTGATTTGGTTATCATCATCGGATCGAATACAGCTGAAGCACATCCGGTCCTAGCTACAAGGGTAAAACGTGCTCAAAAATTAAATGGGCAAAAACTGATTGTAGCAGATCTTCGTGAGCATGAAATGGCAAGCCGTGCGGATCTGTTCGTTAGACCAAAAGCAGGGAGCGACTTAGTTTGGATCTCGGCGGTAACGAAATATATTATTGATCAAGGCTGGGCTGATAAAGAGTTTTTGGAAAATAAAGTAAATGGTCTTGGTGAGTACGTTGACAGCCTAGGTGGTTTTACCCTTGATTATGCCGAAAAAACTTCCGGACTATCAAAAGATACACTCATTGAAATCGCTAAAAACATTCATGATGCCAAAAGGGTATGTGCACTATGGGCAATGGGAGTTACACAGCATCTTGGTGGAAGTGATACTAGTACTGCAATTTCCAACTTATTGTTGATCACAGGAAACTATGGTCGCCCCGGCACTGGTGCGTACCCACTTCGAGGGCACAATAATGTACAGGGTGCAGGCGATTTTGGCAGTTCACCAGATTCATTGCCAGGGTATCAAAAGGTATATGATGATGCAGTGCGGCAAAAATTCGAACAGTCATGGGGCACAGTGCTACCAGCAAAGCCAGGCTTTAACAATCATGAAATGGTAGAAGGCATGCATGATGGTTCGCTCAAAGCGCTTTATGTTAAAGGGGAAGAGATGGGACTTGTCGACTCCAACATTAATCATGTCCAGGCAGGCTATGAAAAGCTAGATTTCTTTGTTGTCCAGGATGTTTTTTTCACAAAGACAGCACAATTCGCTGATGTAGTGCTGCCGGCAAGCCCTAGTTTTGAAAAAGAAGGCACATTCACGAATACGGAGCGCAGAATTCAGCGCTTGTACCAGGTGTTTGAGCCAGCAGGTGAGTCAAAACCAGATTGGCAGATTTTGATGGAAGTGGCAAACCGCCTCGGTGCAGGGTGGACGTATGAACACCCAAGTGAAATTATGGCAGAAGCAGCAAGCCTAATGCCGATCTACGCTGGTGTCAGTTATGAACGTATGGAAGGATACAACAGCCTTCAATGGCCGGTACAACCGGATGGTACTGACAGTCCCGTTCTTTATTTGGATGGATTTCCGTTTCCTGATGGAAAGGCAAGGCTATACCCAGTAAAATGGTCCATTCCTATTCAGTTTGGTGAACAATATGACATTCATGTCAATAATGGCCGTTTGTTGGAGCATTTCCATGAAGGAAATCTTACTTATAAATCAAAAGGAATTTCTTCAAAAACACCAGAAACATTCCTTGAAGTCTCACCTAAGCTTGCCGAAGAAAGAGGCTTGAAAGATGGAACTTTAGTCAGATTAACCTCTCCCTATGGAAATGCCAAAGTTAGATGTGTGGTAACAGACAGAGTTAAGGGAAAGGAAGTCTATCTGCCAATGAACGATCAGGGCGATGCGGCAATCAATCTCCTAACAAGCAGCTTTGCAGATAAGGACACAGACACACCTGCTTATAAGGAAACGAAAGCGAAAATGGAAATTCTTCAATATGAAGGCGTCAATCCATTGCCAAGGACCAACTTCAGGTACGGAAATCCACAGCCGCAAATCGGTGTCCAAGTCCAGAAAAAGTGGGCTCGTCCAGATTATATTTTCCCTGGGGATCTTGTGAAAAAGGAGAGGGCACAGCATGGCTAAAGCAATCACAACTATTAACCGGATCGAGTTGACAGCGGAACAGAAAAGAAAGTTAGATCTGGAAGAAATCGAGACGGCATTAATTGATAACAAAGAATCCATATTACAATCACTAGACATCATCAAGCATATGAAGGAGCGCGGCGTTCTGTCGCTTCTTGATGGATTGTTCAGCGAAGGGGATAAAGTCCTTAATGTTTTAGTTAAAGCAGCGGATAATGCTGAAGCTACCAATACCTTAAAAAACTTATTGCTGATGGTAGGTGTTCTCGGAACCATCAATGTCCAGCAGCTTGAGCCGCTATTGTTGAAATTGAATTCCGGGGTTGCCAGAGTGGCAGAATACAGGGATAGTGATGATGACAAGCTTGGTTACTTCGACATCGTCCGTTCATTGAAGGATCCGGAAATCAATCGCGCTCTGTCTCTGCTTTTTGAATTCCTCAAAGGCATGGGGGAAAAAACGGAAGGGCTGGAAAGGACGACCCAGCTTCCGGAAAATCAGGATCTTCATCAGAGCAAGGATGGCAGGCTGGAGAATCGGTAAAAAAGATAATGCAGGGGGCATCCTGATCTCATTTGAAATCAGTGCTCCCTGCTTTTTCAAGTTTTAAAATTTTTTAATGGGATAAAAGTAAAGGACGATAAGGTAAACTCAAATAGAGAGGATGGCTGTTGTGAAACCAGTCGAAGTGAAAAGGGAAATCCTTCGTTTCGGGAATGGCCAAGCCGAAAGACTGGAAGACAGCATTGTTACAGAATTCACTATCACTGTGAAAGTGAATGGAGAAGAACTCGTGACAATGGTCTGCACGCCAGATTATATCGAAGAAATGGTCATAGGGTATCTCGCTTCGGAAGGAATCATCAAAAAATATACCGATATAGAAGATTTATGGATTCAGGAAAAAGAGGGATTTGTTCATGTAAAAACTTCTCGATCCAATTCTATTTATAAGGATCTACAGGGGAAACGTTATTTAACATCATGCTGTGGAGCAAGCAGATCTGGATTTGTATTTGCGACAGATGCTATGATAGCAAAAAAACTTCACGGGGTAAGGACGGAGCTCGAAGTTGAAGATTGCTTCAGGCTTATGGAGGAAATGCAAGAATCCGCAGAACTTTTTCAAAATACAGGGGGAGTCCATAACGCGTCTCTTTGCAGTCTGTTTGGCCCAGTCGTGTCACGAATGGATATAGGACGCCACAATGCACTCGATAAAATTTTTGGGCATTGCCTGAAGAATGATATTTCGATTCAGGATAAAGTGATTGTTTTCAGCGGCCGGATTTCCTCTGAGATTCTGTTGAAAGTTGCCAAGATCGGTTGCCCGATCGTATTATCGAAGTCCGCTCCAACCGAGCTTGCCCTTAAGCTAGCCGATGAACTAGGAATAACAACAATAGGTTTTATCAGAAATGGTTCACTGAATGTTTATACCCATCCAGAACGCATTGTAGAAGCAAACAATAATGTCATAGAAAGTCAGGTATAAACCCCTGGCTTTTCTTTTTTCCTTCCATCTTTGAGATAGTATAAGGGATGTGAAAGTATGGGAAAATGGAGGGGAGAGCGGAAGGGTGATAGAATGGGTGAAAAAGAGATGTTCGAACGTGCAGGCTTCTCCACTGTTTATGATCAACATGGCTACAATATGTGGATCAGCGCGCTTGAAGACAGCATCGATGCCGAACTGTTAGATCACGTTGCAGATGCATATTCATTTGAGAATGCCGAAACGATGTACTATGATTTTCTGTTCCAATTATGAATTTTTAGACCTTGTTGTACAGGGAGATATAAAGAGAAAGAGGGGAGAGCTTATGCAGCCAATATCAGACCATATAAAGAAAAATCTAGATATTGTCTTTGTCGGTTTCAATCCAAGCATCCGCTCATCCGAAACAGGGCATCATTACGCCAATCCAAATAACAGGTTTTGGAAGATTCTTTTTGAAGCCGGGATTACCCCTATCAAATATGATTCCTCAGAGGATTTTAAGCTTTTGGAACTAGGATTCGGCATGACAAATATCGTGGCAAGACCGACCAAGGCAGCAGATGAAATTACGAAAGACGAATACCAGGAGGGAAAGCCGGCACTCCGGCAGAAAATCGAGGAATACCGTCCAAAAATTGTCTGCTTTGTTGGGAAAGGAGTTTATCAGCAATACAGCGGAAAGAAAGATTTACCATGGGGAAAGCAGAACGAATCTGTTGTTGCAGGAACAATCGATTTCGTCGCCCCATCCTCAAGTGGCCTTGTCAGAATGAAGCTAGATGAAATAGTCGCTATTTATAAACAATTGCCAGATTGGATTGAACAATTAAAAACAGATTAGCGAGCAAAATATTGAAAAAGAGAAAAAGAGGTCACCAATAAGCGTGATTGGTGACCAACAAGAATTTTCTAAATAATAATGTAAGTTAAATTAAGCGTTATACTACAATTTTTCTTTTGTTTCATTACTCAAACACATCGTCAGTCTGATCATATCCCTGCACTGGATCCCGTTTTCGTATATGGGTTCAGGGTAATTCTTCAAAAAATAGTCGTGGAGGATGCCGATAATCCTGAAGCCGGCTTTCTGGTAAAGAGCAAGCTGGTTGATGCTCGAATTGCCTGTCCCAATTTCGATGGTTTTATAAGCTTTTTTCCTGGCCACTTGGATTCCATGCGCAAGTAGGCTTTTTCCGATGCCTTTGCCTTGAGCAGGTTCCGCGACTGCCAGGTTTTTTATTTCTATGCTGTGTCCTCCTACGGGAAGCAGCACGATTACTCCCAGGGTTTCACTGGCATCCGATACAGCTATATAAAACAAACCTTCTTCTAAATATTGAGATGCCATGTCCCGTGAAGGATCGGCAAGAAGCAGCAGATCCCAGGGAGGCTGTTCGCCTGGAGTTAGCCCCCTAATTTCCACCTTGATTCCCCCTCATAAAAAGCTGATAAGTAATTCTGATTAGCACATAGCCTGTTGCTCCGCCCAGTGTGTTAAGAATGATATCATCAATATCAAAACTGCCGACCCTGGTAAGAAACTGAAGGCTCTCGACAAGTGAAGTTGCGAGAAGAATAGTTCCGGATGTCCTCCAGAATCCGATGAATCGCTCAAACAACCATGGGAGGAAGATGCCCAATGGCAGGAATGCCAAAATATTGCCAAACAGGTTGGAAATCCATATGCTTTGATTGATATGGGAGGACGCTTTGATATAGTCTATAATTGTTTTGAATGGAATGATGTTATAGGGATTTGATCCCGCTGTGTTAAGCTCATATGCTGCCTGCCTGTAGGGACTGAGGAATAACAAAACTGCAACAAGGATGATGTATAGGATGAAAAGGCCGTAAGATGTGGCTGATATCCACTTTTTGTATTTGAAATTTATTTGATTAATCATGTAATCTCCTAATATCACAATCTATATTTTGGTCATCAAAATAAAAAACCTTACCACGGCAAGGCTTCACAGATTATTGCGGTGAACCTGCAAAGCAGGGCCTCTGCCGTCCGTACAGTGGTTAAGTGTCCCGCAACAAGCGAATGTTCGGCAGAGGCAGTTATATTTTAACACATACTTTATAAAAAAATACAATTTCAAGGTAACAAAAGACCTCCCTTATACTAAAGATGCTAAAAGTCTTGATATGGTTGAGCTTATGGCTTCTTGGGAGCTTACAAAGAGTATTCTTGAGGTAAGCAAGATAGGGGAGCTGATAAGCTCTTTTTTTTGCCCTTTTTCAATTGCATCAGAATTGAGGCACGGCTTTTAAAAGGCTCTGTCTTTTCTTTTTGCATTCAATAATGTTATTATTAAGACTGATTTTACATAAAAGGAGATGTTAAAACATGGCTAAAAAAGGTTATATCCTTATGCAAAACGGGGAGAAAATTGAGTTTGATTTGTTCCCAAATGAAGCTCCTAACACAGTTGCTAACTTTGAAAAACTTGCTAACTCAGGTTTTTATAATGGAGTAGTGTTTCACAGGGTTATTCCAGGCTTTGTATCACAAGGAGGAGACCCAACAGGAACAGGAGCAGGTGGAAGTGGAACTACAATCAAGTGTGAAACTGAGGGCAATCCTCATAAGCATTTAGCAGGTTCTTTGTCTATGGCTCATGCAGGTAGAGATACTGGTTCTAGTCAATTCTTTATTGTACATGAGCCACAGCCTCATCTTAATGGAGTGCATACTGTTTTTGGGCAGGTAACATCAGGTCTTGAAACAGCTAAGAACATGAAAAATGGAGATGTAATGGAAAAGGTAGAGGTATTTGATGCCTAAACCTTAACAACAGGGTAGGGGCATAGCTCCTGCTCTTTTTTTTGTCTTTTTTTACATACAACTCTCCTGTCACAGTTAAGCAATCTAAATGCCACTCTGTAGAACTTTTACAGGAGGCTAACTTAGATGAACATTATATCATGGGAGACCATTTTTATTAGAGGAAGCAGGAGAGTGTATTAGGCTAACATCTCTTGAAAGCACAAAAGGAAGAAAGGTTATTTTAGAGTTTATAAAGGATGGGGAACAGAGTAAAAAAGCTGTTAAGGATTTTGAACAATTGCTTAGAAAGTCCATTGTTGAAAAACATTTTAAGGGAGCTGAGGGCTACTCTCTATTTTCATTGTAGAAGAATATATTTTAGTTTATAATAGTGGATATGAAATAACACAGGTATAGAGTCAAAAGTCACCCTAAATGAGGAGCATAAATATGGAAAATAAAATTAGAGCATGGACATCTTATAGAGTATCTACTGATAGGCAAGGAGCAGAGGGAGATGATATTCCAATGCAGTCCTCTCAATGTCATGCCTTTGCTGACAAAATGGGATGGACAATAGAAAAGGAACTCACAGAAAAGCTCTCAGGTTACAAAACTGCTATTGAGGATAGAGATACATTAAAAGTGATTAAAGCAGGAGCTGAGGCTAAAGAGTTTGATGTATTACTTGTTTACCATTCTGATAGATTGGGCAGACAAATGGAGTACAGTTTATGGATAGCATCATTGTATGAGCTAGGAGTAAAAGTATGGTCTGTTAAAGAAGGAGAGCTAAAAAATCAGGAGCATGGAAATGCTCTTATGAATTTTATTAGGTATTGGCAATCAGAGGGTGAAAGCAAAAAAACCTCAATGAGGGTAAAGGATGCAATGCAACAGCTTAATGAGGAAGGTTACTATCTTGGAGGTACTATTCCTTTTGGTTATCAGATTGAGGATACAGGAGAGAAAAGAAATAGTAAAAAAGATAAGACAGTAAAAAAGCTAGTAATCAATCCAAATGAGGCTAAGATTGTAAAGCTAATATTTGACTGGACTATTGAGAGAAGTATGGGAGGCTCTACAATAGCTCAGGAGCTGAATGGAATGGAATTAACTAACAGAGGAAAGCTCTGGAGACACAATACAATAACAAGAATGATGAGAAATCCAATTTATATGGGCTATAAGAAATACAATACTACTGAATTTGTGGGAGCTAGAACTAAGAAAAGAAAAGAAACTAAAAGGGATGAATGGCAGTTACAGCCTTTTAATCAGGAGCTTGTAATTATCCCTGAGGAGCAGTTTAAAAAAGTACAGGATATTATGGATAAGAGGGTTAAAAAGACAGGAGCATCATCTGAGAACAGGACTCCTACTAATTCTAATCTTTTATTATCTGGCTTTGCAGTTTGTGGCTACTGTGGGCATAAGCTAAAAGCTGATTTTACAAACAAGAAAAATGTAAGGGTAGATGGCTCAGTACAAGAATACAGGACTTATAGATATACTTGTCATCATGCAAGGAATACTCCAGAAGGACACAAGCAAAGAGCCTTTGGAGCTGTTACAATAGATAAGCAGGTAGAGCAGGAAGTGCTACTGGCAGTCAACTCAATTAATTTAGATGCTTTTAATGCGGAGAAGGATGCTTTTGACTTTAAGGAGATAGATACAAGAAAGATACAGCTAAAAGAATTGGAGCAACAGAAAGAAGAAACAGTGAAATCTCTTGCTAATGTAGAAAAGCTGTTTGATGATATAATGTCAGGAAAGTCAAAAATAAGCCTTGATTTTGTCTCCAATAAAATGGAGGAGTATTATAAGAAAAAAGAGGAGCTAAATAAAAAGATAGATGCTCTAAAGAAAGATATTGAGGAAGTTGAGGTAACTAGCTCAGACCTTGATAAGCTAAAGCAACAGTTAAAAAATTGGGTAGAGAACTACCAAATTGAGCAAAGCCTAGAGAAAAGAAAAGTGATGATGGCTCAGGTTGTTAGAGAGGTGGCTATCAGTAAAGAGGCTCTATTAATAAAATTTAATATAACCATAGAAAAAGCCCTAGAAAATAGTTTTCTTCCTATTAATGATAGTGAAAATAAAGGGTGGTCAAATGTTCCTACTGGAACAGGTACTGGCGGACCAGGATATACCATCAAATGTGAAACAGAAGGCAACCCGCACAAGCATGTACCGGGTTCACTTTCTATGGCGCATGCAGGTAAAGATACAGGAGGAAGCCAGTTCTTCATCGTTCATGAATCTCAGCCGCATTTAAACGGTGTTCACACTGTTTTTGGAAAAGTTACTTCCAATTTGGAAGCAGCAAAAGCGATGAGCAATGGGGATGTAATGGAAAAGGTCGTCGTAACAGAAGGATAGTCAATGTAAAAAAGAGCTTTAAAGCTCTTTTTTTAATCATTGAACCGAACGTATGATCCTGTTAAAATGGAATTGAGATATGGCATGTCAGGCTAATAATAAATAAATTTGACTATACTATCTAATTTATTATAAATTAGATTATGAGATCTAATTTGTTAGCAGGGTGGAATGACAATGCGACCGGCTTCAGTTTTTATAATGGATGTATCGAATTCTTCCTCAGTGGAGAATGGAGAAACATTGAGCAATTATATAGGTCAGCTTGAATCGACGGTGAAAAAATGGTACGGAAATTCCGGAAGTATTCAGGTTCATCACCGGGCCGGAGATGAATTGATTTTTTTGGCCGAAGGATATTCAACTGCTTTTATTACTGCTTTTTATATCAGCCGAATATGGAAGTTTCAACAGAATGCACCATATTTCGGATTGTCGTTTGGCAACATTGAGAAAAGCATAGAAGCTATTGAGATTGAAAAATGGATTCATCCGATCGTTAAACAGGCAAGAATCGCAAACGAGCATCTAAAAAAGCAAAAAGACAGAGAATCTTTTTTTTTCCTGACTGATGGTCGTCAACCAGAGCATCAGATTTTGATGAATGGCATGCTTAGCCTTCAAAATGTATTAATCACCCATCAAACAGATATACAGAGATTGGTTTGTTCCCTGTACCTTATTTATGGCAAGCAGAAGGCAGTCGCCGATATTCTTGGGCGGTCTGCTCCTACTGTTTACAGTCATTTTAAAAAGGGTCACAGTGAACAGGTTCTGAAAAGTTTTCAGGACATTGTCAGTGTATTGGAATCTCTTCAAAGGAGAAATTATGCTGACTCAGAGAACAGTGTCGAAGTTAAAATAAAAGATGACATTAAAAGCCAGTTGCGGGAAGTTTTCAGCCTCTAGGTTCTGGAGAAAGGAGAAGGCATGCTTTTATTAAGTCTTATTGTTGCTCATTTACTAGCTGACTTTTACCTGCAGACGGATCGAATGGTGGAGGACAAGCTCGGAAGTTTGAAAAAGCATTTACTACATCATTTTATCGTCAATACAATTGTCCTAGTTGGAGGATGGTTCCTTTTTAACAAGCAAACGGATCCGATGATGGCCGTCGTTTTACCGGTAATATTTATTACTTCTTCTCATTTGATCATAGACTTGTTCAAAATTAAGCTGATTGATCAATATACAGCAAGTTATAACTTTAATAGCCTTTGGTTTTTTGTTCTCGATCAGCTTCTTCATGGGACAATGCTGCTGGCTGCACTGCAATTGTTTTATAGGGTTCCCATGGTTTCGAGTATACAAAGGTTTTTAGAGCTTCTTTTTACAGAAGGCCGGCAACTGGATGCTGCTACCGTGCTACTGGTTATTTTCATCATTTTGATCTTGGGTACAACGGTCAGTGGGCATATCGTCAGGATCCTGCTTGGCTCTCTTCCTGGGCAACTATTGACCTTTGAAGGGAAATATAGCTTTAAAAATGAATGGAAGGAGCCTTTATCCCCCCGGAATAAAGGAGAAAGTGGACTTTCCGAACAATACAGCTACATGATCTTCAATAAGCATGATATGTCCCGAGGGAAACTGATTGGCTATATTGAACGGTTGCTGGTCATTCTTCTGACTTATTATAGTTCTTACCCGGCAATTGCCTTCATTGTCACTGCTAAGTCGATTGCGCGTTTCAAGCAGATGGATGACCGGGACTGGGCTGAATATTTCTTGCTCGGAACATTGACTTCCATGTTTCTGGGCATCCTGTTCGGTATCCTTCTAAGGGAATTACTCAACTAACTGAGCAAAGGAAGATTACTGCTGATTAACTAGACAGGAGGAGAGACCGAACAGCTACCCTTTGATCTCTAATAAGGACTCCGGCAGTTCCTTCCTTTTAGGGAGGTAAGTCAGGGAAACTCCGAGTAATGTGGTCATACCTCCCGCAATGGTCAAAAAGCTTGGGATTTCTCCCAACCACACCCAGGCTACCAGAAAAGAAGCGGCAGGTGTAAGATACAATGAACTGGCTGCTTCAGACGCGCCGGATTTGGCCATTATATAGGCTAGAGCGAAGTAGGCTATTACTGTAGGGAAAACCCCTAGATAGACAGCGCTTACTGTAGACCCTAAAGGTGCCGAAGCGATTTGTGTTAAAGTTCCGGGAGCAAAGAAACTCATTAAGAAGGCAGCCGTCCAGATCGTATACGCAGTAAAAGGAAGGGGACCGTATTTTTTCAAATATTTTTTTTGGAATACAAAGTAGAGTGATTCTGACAAGGAAGCAATCAAGATGAAAACGACTCCCATTCCTAGTTCGAACCCGCCACCAGATTCAGTGGATATAAGAAAGATTCCTCCCATACTGATGGCAGCGCCAGTCCAGTACATTCTTCCAACACGCTCCTGAAAGAAGATCCTCCCTAACAATCCTATGAAAACAGGCGATGTAGATACAAGCAAACTAGCTGCACCAGCGTTGACTGTTTGTTCCCCGAAATTCAGGGCTGTTTGATAAACTGCAAATCCCAGAAATCCGAACAGGAAGATGACGGGTAAATCCTTCATTTCCGGCAGCTTCATTTTGGTGATAGCAGCATAAAAAGCTAGTGTAAGAGAGCCTACTAGGAGCCGAAGGAAGCTCAGTTGCTCAGGAGAATATCCTTCAAGCCCATGTTTTATACCGGCGAATGCCGAACCCCATAATAAGATGACGAGCAAGTGCGCTATTGTCAGTCTAATATTCATGTCATCCACCCCTAAAAAACCCTACCAATTTATTCTTCATTTCTCTTATGTCTTCCCAATATACATTGTGCTTGGTAAAATGTATCCATCCAATAGGAGTTTTATAAAACCAACCAATTTTGGAAGGAAGCCTGCCAATGAAAGCACCGAAGTACAAACTGATTAGTGCCTATATAAAAGAACAGATTACGAACGGTACCTGGCCAGTGGGCAGCAGACTTCCAAGCCAGCGCGAGCTCGCCAGGCAATTTGAAGTGAACCGTAGTACTATTATTACAGCGCTCGACGAATTGGCAGCAGATGGACTGATTGAAGGAAAACTCGGAATGGGGACTGTGGTAATCAATAACACGTGGACGTTGATGCGGGCAGTTCCTCTTGTGAATTGGAATGAACAGGTAAAGCTTGGCGCTCATCAAGCGAGCATACCAACTGTTCAGGCGATAAACCAGGCAGAATCAAATGAAAACTTGATTCAGCTCAGTAAGGGTGAGCTCTCAAAAGATTTATTCCCGCTAGACGATATGAGGGCTGTAATCACAAAAGTGGGACGAAATTTGGAACCTTTCGGGTATGAGGATCCGAAGGGGAATCTACTTTTAAGAGAGGCAATCTCGAAATACCTTAGTCAAAAAGACATCAAAGTTTCAACCTCTTCCATCATAGTAGTTTCTGGTGCTTTGCAAGCGCTCCATCTTATTTCTATAGGCTTGCTGGAAAGGGGATCAACAGTTTTCCTGGAGGATCCCTCTTATGTAAATTCTTTATCTACTTTTCAATCAGCTGGCATGAAGCTTCAAGGAATCCCAATGGACAAAGAAGGCATCCTTCCTGAAAAAATAGAAGCTGCTCATCAAAATAAATATTCTGTATTATATTGTCACCCGACTTTTCATAATCCTACTGGTGCATTAATGGGATGGAAAAGAAGACAGGAGCTGCTCAAGCTGGCGGAGCAAAAACAAATTCCAATAATAGAGGACGATGTTTATAGTGACCTTTGGCTGGACAGTCCGCCGCCTTTGCCTATCAAATCTCATGACAGGAATGGCAATGTCTTATATTTAGGCAGCCTGTCAAAAAGCCTGAATCCAGGACTTAGGATTGGCTGGATTGTCGGTCCGGAAGCCGTAATGGATCGCCTGGCAGACCTGAAAATGCAAACGGACTATGGGACAAGTTCCATTTCTCAAAGAGCAGCTGCAGAATGGCTTTCAAGCGGATTGTATGAGCAGCATTTACTAACAGTAAGAAAGCATTTGAAGGCGCGCAGAAATGCAGCACTGCAGGCATTGGATACTCACTTAAGCCGGTATGCTGAATGGGAACAGCCTGCAGGGGGATTTTTCATCTGGGTTAAATTCAATCCGGAAGTTGCTTTGTCTGATTTATACCGGAAAGCTCTCGCGCATGGAGTACTGATTAATCCTGGCAAGATCTATTCAAACCAAAAAAACCAGTATTTCAGGCTCTCTTTTGCAAATGGCCGGATTGATGACATTGTTAAGGGAATCGCTGTATTAGAATCGTTGATTAAAGACTGTTAGAATAAAAGAATAGGAGATTGTCCACATAGCAGCTAAATAAAACACCGAGGAGAATAGGATTTATGAAATTAGTATCATGGAATGTGAATGGCATTAGGGCTTGTGCCCAAAAGGGTTTTTTGGATTTTTTTCGGGAAGCGGACGCAGATTTGTTTTGCATTCAGGAAACGAAGCTTCAGGAAGGCCAAATCAGCCTTGAATTAGAAGGGTATCACCAGTTCTGGAACTATGCGGAGAAGAAAGGGTATTCAGGGACTGCAGTTTTTTCGAGGCAAGAGCCTGTATCAGTAACATACGGTATTGGGTCAACTGAACACGATCATGAGGGCAGGGCCATCACCCTCGAGTTCGACAGTTTTTATGTCGTCAATGTCTATACCCCAAACTCACAACGTGATCTTGCTCGTTTAGGCTACCGTTTATCGTGGGAAGTTAAGCTGCGGGAATACTTGCTTGAATTAGAAATTGCGAAACCTGTGGTCCTTTGCGGGGACCTTAATGTCGCACACAAAGAAGAGGACTTAAAAAATCCTAAATCGAATCACGGGAACTCCGGTTTTACAGAGGAGGAACGAGGGAAAATGACAGAACTGCTCAACAGCGGTTTTGTTGATTCATTCCGATATTTGCACCCTGATGCCAGGGATGTGTACACTTGGTGGTCGTATATGAATAAGGTGAGAGAAAGAAATATTGGCTGGCGGATTGATTACTTCATTGTGTCAGAAAAACTGGCACCAGCCATTCATCAAGCAGGAGCAGAATGTTTCGTCATGGGCAGCGACCACTGTCCTGTGATACTTGAATTAAATAAATAAGTTTTTTGAGTCCTCTGGATAGTGTTCCAGGGGATTTTTTTGCATAAAAATTAAACAGTATGACCTAATTCCCTTTATAAAATGGAGGGTAAACGAGCTGAAAACAACGCTTTTAAAAGAAATTCATAAATAATAAAACCTTTTCTTTTGCTTTCCTCCCAAATGTTATATACTATAAATTAATAAGGATAACACATTAAAAAATCCTTAATAATATTACATAATTATTATTGGGGGACGTTGGTGGTGAGTTCTATTAAACTTACAAAACGGCAGGAGGAAATCGTGCAAATCGTCAAAGAGGACGGACCGATTACTGGTGAACAGATTGCTGAGAAGCTGAAGCTGACACGGGCAACCCTTCGTCCCGACCTGGCGATTCTGACGATGGCGGGCAGTCTTGAAGCAAGGCCGAGAGTCGGCTATTTCTTCAATAAGGACAAAGAGAGACCATTTCAACCGACAGAGATACTAAACTTAAAAGTAAATGATTATAAAGGACATCCGATTGTGGTACAAAAATCTTCCTCTGTGTATGATGCAATCGTCCAGATGTTCCTTGAGGATGTGGGAACTTTGTATGCAGTCACTTCAGAGGGGGGGCTGGCTGGAGTTATTTCGCGAAAGGATTTACTAAGGGCTTCGATTGGAAATAAGAACCTTGAGTATCTCCCAGTTAGCGTGATCATGACCAGAATGCCGAACATCATAACGGTAAAGCCAGAAGAAAAGCTAATTCAGGCTGCAAGGAAACTGATAACGAACAAAATTGATTCACTTCCTGTCGTTCGGGAACTCAACAGTAATCCTAATTTATATGAGGTCATCGGACGAATAACGAAAACAACGATTACTAAGGTATTTTTAGAAATTGCTGAGCAAAAATTTGTCTAGGATGTGAGCGGACTTTGGAACGGAAGGAAGTTGTCTATGTGGTATCCGACTCTGTCGGAGAAACAGCAGAATTTGTAGTGAAAGCAGTGGCAACACAGTTTAACGGCGGACAGGTAGATATTAGAAAGCATTCATATGTTGAAAACGAGGAAGACATTGAGGACATATTGTTGATAGCTAGGCAAGGACATTCCATCATCGCCTATACCATTGTTGTACCGGCACTGAAAGCCTATTTGGATCGAAGGGCTCAAGAGGAGGGGATATACGCAGTTGACTTGTTGAATCCACTGATGAAAGCCTTTGAAAAGAAGTTCAACAAAGAACCTAACCATCGGCCGGGATTGATGCGCAAATTGGACGACGAGTACTTCCGCAAGATCGAAGCAATCGAATTTGCGGTCAAATACGACGACGGCCGGGATCCACGAGGAATAGTAAGGGCTGATATTGTCTTGATCGGCGTTTCCCGAACATCAAAAACCCCATTATCCATGTACCTTGCCCATAAGCGTTACAAGGTAGCCAATGTACCAATCGTTCCTGAAGTCAAACCGCCGGATGAATTGTTCCAGATTTCTAGAAACAAATGTGTAGGATTGATCATTTCGCCAGATAAGCTGAATGCAATCAGAACGGAAAGGCTGAAAGCACTTGGCCTTGGGGCCAGAGCGAACTATGCCAGTTATGAAAGAATTCTTGAAGAACTGGATTATGCAGAAAAAATCATGAAACGTGTTGGCTGCCCGGTCATCAATGTTTCCAATAAGGCGATTGAAGAAACTGCAGGGCTAATACTGGAGATTTTAAAAAGCGAGAGGAGCTAAGCGAATGTCTAAATATGTGCATCTTTTTAATGAAGGAAATAGCGGAATGAAAGAAATACTAGGTGGAAAGGGTGCCAATCTGGCGGAAATGACACGTATTGGACTTCCAGTGCCTTACGGATTCACGATTTCGACTGAGGCATGTACCGCTTATTATGACGCTGGAAAGATGATCACCGCAGAAGTGAAAGCTCAGGTGCTAGAAGCACTTGATGAGCTCGAAGAAAAAACGGGAAAGAAGCTCGGGAATCTTGAGAACCCGCTCCTAGTCTCTGTACGGTCTGGTGCAGTATTCTCCATGCCGGGAATGATGGATACCGTTCTGAATCTCGGCATGAACGATGAAACGGTTGAAGGAATGGCGAAGCTTACAAATAATCCAAGATTTGCGTACGATTCATACCGCCGTTTCATCCAGATGTTCAGCAATGTCGTGCTTGATATCGACGTGTTCTTCTTCGAGCGTTTGCTAGAAGAAACAAGGAAAGCAAAAGGCTATCATTCAGATCCTCAAATGATGGCAGAAGATTGGATGGAAGTCATCGAAGAATATAAGAAGATCGTGACAAAGCATACGAGGAAACCTTTTCCTCAGGATCCAAAGGAACAGCTTTTCCTTTCGATCAATGCTGTATTTGACTCATGGAACAATCAACGGGCGATCGTGTATCGACGTTTAAATAAAATTCCATCCCATTTAGGAACAGCGGTAAATATTCAGAGCATGGTATTTGGGAATATGGGAAATGACTCGGGAACCGGGGTTGCTTTTACGAGGGATCCATCAACTGGCGAAAGCATCCTGTATGGAGAATACTTGATCAACGCACAGGGAGAAGATGTCGTGGCAGGCATCCGGACTCCACAGCCAATCCAGACATTAAAAGATGAAATGCCTGCTGTGTATCGGCAATTCGTGGACACTTGCAACCGGCTTGAACAGCATTACGAGGACATGCAGGATATTGAATTTACGGTAGAACGCGGGGAACTATTCATCCTCCAGACACGGACGGGGAAACGCACGGCACAGGCGGCTATCCGAATTGCCACAGAGCTTGTGAAAGAAGGAATTATTGATAAAAAGACTGCCTTGCTCCGTGTAGATCCGGAACAGCTTGACCAGCTTCTTCACCGCAGGATTGATGAAAATCATGAACGCAACCAGCTAGCGAAAGGTCTTCCTGCGTCACCTGGTGCCGCTACCGGCAAGGTTGTTTTTGATGCAGATGAAGCTGAGTTGCTGGCAAATGAAGGCCAAAAGGTCATTCTTGTGCGCCCGGAAACGACTCCTGATGATATCCATGGGATTATTTCTGCCCAGGCTGTTGTGACCAGCCGCGGCGGAATGACAAGTCATGCTGCAGTAGTGGCTAGAGGCATGGGGAAAGCCTGTATTTGCGGATGCGAAGCGATGAAAATCGATTTGCACGAAAGAAAGTTTCAAGTTGGCGAAGTTATCGTGAAGCACGGGGATATCATCACGATTGATGGGGGAACAGGTGAAATCATGCTTGGCGAAATCCCAATGATTGAACCTGAGCTTTCTGCCGAGTTCCAATTATTACTGTCATGGGCAGATGAGGAGCGAAAAATTGGCGTTCGTGCGAATGCAGATAATCCTGAGGATTCTGCTAAAGCACTGGAGTTTGGTGCTGGCGGTATCGGCCTTTGCCGTACAGAGCATATGTTCATGGACGCTGCCAGGGTACCAATTGTGCAGAAAATGATTCTTGCTGAAACTTTTGACGAGCGCAATGCCGCACTTGATGAACTCCTGCCAATGCAACAAGGGGATTTTGAAGGAATCTTGGAAGTGATGCAGGGACTGCCTGTGACGATTCGCTTGCTTGATCCTCCATTGCACGAGTTCCTGCCTGATAAAGAAGAACTTTTGGTGGAGATTACAAAACTGCAAATTTTGAATCCGGAATCAAAGGAACTTAAGGAAAAAGAAGCATTGCTGAAGAAAGTGCGCCAGCTGGATGAGTTCAATCCAATGCTTGGACACCGTGGCTGCCGCCTAGGGATGATTCATCCTGAAATATATGAAATGCAGGCTAGAGCAATCTTTTATGCAGTAGCGAACCTCGCTGACAAAGGGATTGAGGCAAAGCCTGAAATCATGATTCCGTTAGTAGGCCATGTAAATGAGTTGAAAGAAATGCGTGAGCTTGTGAACGCAGCTGCACTTAGCATAAAAGAAGAAACAGGCAAGCAGTTTGAATATACAGTGGGTACGATGATTGAAATTCCTCGTGCAGCACTAACTGCAGATCAAATTGCCGAGGAAGCAGATTTCTTCTCATTTGGAACAAATGACCTCACGCAAACAACATTTGGATACAGCCGAGACGATGCAGAGGGAAAATTCCTACAGACTTATATCGAGCAAAAAGTCCTTCCTGAAAATCCATTTGCCGTTTTGGACCGTGAGGGAGTGGGCAAGTTAGTGGAGATAGGCGTGGAACTTGGCCGCAAAACAAAGCCAGGTTTGAAGACTGGAATTTGCGGGGAACATGGCGGGGAGAAGAGTTCGATTGAATTCTGCTATCAGGCTGGACTTGACTACGTCAGTTGCTCTCCTTACCGCGTGCCACTTGCGAGACTTGCTGCAGCACAGGCAACCATCCGTTTTGGTAAAAATAACCACAAAGAAGCTGTAACAGCAAAATAGCGATCTATGGGGCGTGCGCTAAAACCACGCTCCTTTTCTTTCGCGATAGACTTTATTTCCTTATTAATAGGTAACTGATGGAAAAAAGGGTATACTGTATTATAAGTAATTCCTCGGGTCTTCTGGTATTTGGACTTACTATGAGAAGGCGTGAGACTAAACCAGAGAGGATGAGGAAAATGTTAATCAAACTATATCAGGCAAAAGCAGGCGATGGCAACAAAAAGAAGGGGCTACGAAGAACAAAATCTTACTTTTCGACACCAGAGGATGCATTGTCAGAGGCATTCGCATTAAAGGAAAAAATGGATTCAAGATATGAAAATGAAATTGAATGGGATTATCAAGGGGATTTAACAGGAACTCCTGATAAAATGAAGATCCTTCGGGGATATTTAAATGGCAATCGGAAAAGCACAGCATTTTATCTGGAAATTCTAAGTATCGAAAATAATAATGCGATAAAAACAGTATTGCCATATAAACCAAAGTCGGTAACCAAAGATGATAAAAAGATAACAACTAAGGTAATGAAAAAATTAAAGTTAAAAAATGCGTAAGATACCCATTGCTCTGATGTAACAGGAAGGTTCGCACATTCATCATTTTTGTGCGGCCTTTTTCTATCTTGCGGAACCTATTGCAAAACGAAAGGAATATATTTCGGAACACCAGCCATATGATAATACAAAAAGGTGTGATCAAATGGCTGTGCACATTGTGAAATCAGGGGAAAACCTCTGGACTCTTTCCAAAATGTATGGTGTAACGATTCAACATATTGTGGAAACGAATGGCCTTCCTTCCGTAAATCTTATCGTGCCTGGTCTCGCCCTTTACATCCCAGATCAGCAACCAATCATCAGGTATTATAAAATAAAAGCTGGAGATACATTGTGGAAACTTTCCATACAATTCCAGACAAGTATCGCCAATATATTGACTGCTAATCCGGGTCTTGATCCAAACAGATTATCCATTGGCCAGAACATCAACATACCTTCTCCTATTAAACCGCGTTTTGCCACCTTAGGATTCATCGTACCTGGATCTTCTCCAACATTCCTTACCGATTTAATGGAAATGGCACCCCAGCTTACCTACCTTGCAGTTGCAGCATTTTCCTTCACGGAAGAAGGATATGCCTATGTAGTAGGCGATGACCTCCCGATTGTCCGAAAGAGCACAGAGTTGAATATCCTTCCATTATTATTGATTCAAAATACAACATCGTCAGGATTCAGCAAAGAGCTTGCAGGGAGAGTTCTGTCCACTCCGGCTTATCGAAGGAATCTGGTAGCAAGCCTGGTGAATCTGGCGTTAAAAAGAGGATACAGGGGAATTAGCGTAGACATTGAATTTATTCCTCCTCCTCAACGAGAGGATTTTACCTCATTCCTCAAGGAACTAAAAGCAGCTATGGGAAGTCTTATTTTGCATGTAAATGTACATGCAAAGACGGAAGATCTTCCATCCAACCCAATTGTAGGTGCGCATGATTATAAAAAAATCGGGGAAATCGCTGATATTGTCGCTGTTATGACCATTGATTATGGGTATCCAGGCGGCCCGCCAGATCCAGTTTCACCGCTTTGGTGGATTGCACTTGTTGTCAGGTATTCTTTAACATTGATACCGCGTGACAAACTGCAGATTGGCCTATCGTTTTATGGACATGACAAGATAAGTTTAACTAGTCGATATCATGCTGTTTCCGTGCTGGCTGCCCAAAACCTAGCCATCTCAACAGGCTCCGTCATCGAGTATGACAATGCTGCACAATCACCATGGTTCAGATTTTGGAGAGGGACGGAGGAACACATCGTCTGGTTTGAAGATATCCGCAGTTATATAGAAAAATACAAACTAATCGATTTATATGGATTGTATGGAGCAACATACTGGCAATTGAGCTACAAAGCTCCGCAAAACTGGGCTTATCTTCATAAGGTCGAGATCATATAGGGGAGCTGGTTTGAAAAGGTATGGATTCGAAGCTTTTGCTGGTTCAGAAAAGACATTATTCGATTATTAGATCAGGAAGATTTTAGGACGAACCAGGCAATGACTATCATTTCCTTTTTCTTTTGCTGTTAGGGTGTAAACGAGTTTGGCAATAATCATCAAGATTAGTTGCTATTTCTAAAATAACCATTCAATATACATAATAGGAAACCCAATTATGGAGGGAAAAAAATGTTGAAAAACCAGGTGGAGAAGTATCTCGCAACACAGGATGGATCTGTCGATTTACCAAATGTCATGAGGGAATTTGCCAAACAACAGGGATTGATCGAAGGAAAAGAGACTAAGATGATAGATTCAGGCAGCCTTTTTGCTCAAGCATACATTGAAAGAGGGGACAAGGAAACGGAGGATTTCCTAGGAAAGGAGTCATTCGACTTTCTTGAGCAGCCCATCACCTATTTTAAAGACCGGAAAAATGAATTCATGTACATAGAATCGAAATGGTTTGATTTGATCGGAGTCGATGCTGTGAGTTTTGAAAAAGATGAAGTTTTTGGGACGTACGATGTAATGCTTGGCCTAAAGCGACAAAAAAAGCTGGCGCCAGCCATTAAGGTCTATTTGGAGCAACACCTCCGGGAAGATGGATACGACTTACTGTTCGACGGCGACGAGGGAATATGGAGTCTTAACTTCGCATTGAATGGCCTGGAAGGATACAAGGAGAGTTTAACCATAAAGGAAGCATTTTCTCTAATTTATGATTTTCTATTCAGAATGGTGGAATCGATAGAACAAAAGTAATAAAATCCATTTCCGTTGGGCTTTATGTAACCAACATAACCTGCAGACTAGTGTAAAGTCTGCAGGTTATGTCCTTTCATGTTAGAAATATGTTTACAGAATGTCGAGCTTGGCTATGAGTGTGACAAGAATTTGAAGAAGCGCCTGGATATTCACAGCGACATCTGTGTCAGTTGTCCTGATTTCCACATGCTTGGATCCTTCAATAATCATTTTTTGTACATTGCGTTGTTTCGTTTTGAACACTTGGTTAATATCATTGACGACAGCTTTCGCCTTTTCTGAATCTCCTAGTGAAATGGTAATGACTGCTGCGATTGCTGCCTGGAGTCCGAGTTGCAGGGAGACGGCAGCCTGGGTATCGGTTGTGTGGACATCAACGTCTTCAGAATCCTTGATGATAATCCACTCAAAAGATTGTTGCTTAGTGACCAGCTTTTGCTCTGCTTCCTGTGTCACTTCCTGATTATTGGCTTTTTCTGTTTCACAATCACAATAGTCCAAAGCTCTCCACGTTTTTTCTTTGCGCATCGTTTTCACCCCTTTCAAGTTTTATTGGATTACAGAATGTCCAATTCGCCAACAAGTGCTAGCAGAATCTGCAGTAATGCTTGAATATTTACTGCAACATCAGTATCGGTAGTTGTCACATTGATGTCCTTTGAATTATTAATAATGATTTTTTGCTTGTTCGTTTGTTCGGTACCTATTTCCTGTGTAAGTTGCTGTGCGACATATTGGCCCTTTTCCGAGTCACCTATCGTAATACCGATGACAAGTGCAATCGCTAATTGAAGGGCCACCTGTAAGGAAACAGCCACTTGGGTGTCCGTAGTATGAACTTTAACACTACAAGACTCTCTAATCCAAATTAGTTCATCAGAATCCTGCTCCGTATAATTAAGCTGTAAGGCCTCTTGGTTCACATCAGCCTTTCTTTGCCGGTTCTTCCGATATGGTTGAGGCAAATGATGAGCATGATAATAGTTTGGCATTGTTTTCACTCCTTTATTTAGTATGGAATATTTTATTCTCCAAATCTCGCATAGCTTGTGTGTATTCCCTAGAGAAAGGTTTTTTTCTTATAAAAAGACACCCGTCTATTTGGAAGCAGTATTTTTATTGACAAAGGCGTCAACTTGCTTGCTAAGATCCTCTACTAATTCCATGATAGCCTGTTTTTTTTCAGCTGTGATTTTCCCTTTAATTGCTTGTTTGCTAATCCCGTTTTTTTGCAGAATATCTGAAACAAATAAGTCAACTAGTTTATTAGGGATTGCTCCTGGTTTATTTTGCTGTTTACTCATGTAAATCCCTCCTTGCAAATTATTTTTCTTAACAGGATATGAAAGTGAATCTGCATTGGACAGGGCGAAAAACTTAAATTAGATGAATTTGTATGAAAATTAGCAACAGAAGTTATAAGTTGAAGTTGTTTTGTTAGGTTGATCGGAAAACAGTTTGCTTAATGGCATATGCAAAAAGTGTCTGGTTTTCGGTGCTTGAACTATTTTGGATTTAAAGTTAGAGTTGTTTTATATATAGTAAAAGAAGGTGTCTGCAGTTGAGCAAGAGGTATTTTACCATCGGGATGGCAGGTCATATTGATCACGGGAAAACGTCGTTGACCAAGGCGTTGACCAATGTCGACACAGACCGACTGAAGGAAGAAAAGGAACGGCAAATTTCGATTGAGCTTGGTTTTGCGCCACTATATGAAGATGAAGAATTGCAAATTTCCGTAGTGGACGTTCCCGGTCATGAGCGCTTTATCCGCCAAATGATTGCTGGTGTTGCAGGGATTGACCTTGTTGTTCTTGTTGTTGCAGCAGATGAAGGAGTTATGCCGCAAACTCGTGAGCACCTGGACATTCTTGGGTTCCTGGGCATCCGTTCAGGAATTATAGCAATTACAAAAATTGACAGGGTGGAGGAAGACTTCATCGAACTTGTGAAAGACGACATTCTTGGAGAGCTTAAAGATACGGTTTTTGAAAATGCACCTTTTATGATGGTTGATAGCCTTTCTAAAAAAGGAATTAGCGAATTGAAAGAAAGAATCATTGACACACTGAAAGAGCAAGAAATGCGGGACGTTAAGGGGGCATTCCGGCTGCCAATCGACCAGGTATTTACCGTAAAAGGCCAGGGCACTGTTATTAGAGGCACGGTTTACGAGGGAACAGTCGAAGAAGGACAGCAATTAAGAGTCTTGCCATCGGGGCTCGAAGTAAGGGCTCGTCAGCTTCAGGTTCACCATCAGCCTGCCAAAAAAGCGTTCGCGGGTCAGCGGGCTGCCATTAATCTTTCTGGGATATCCAGAGATGAACTTGAACGGGGAGAAGTGCTAGTTTCATCTGAACATTTTATCGTTACCAATACAATAGATGTTGCAATAAGAGTGGTGGAGGATCTCGACCACCTGGTAAAACAAAGGACACCGATTAAATGCCATATCGGGACTGCTGAAGTAATGGGACGGATTGTCTTTTTTGACCGTAACGAACTAAAAGAAGACAATGGGGAAATTCTTTGTCAGCTGCGTCTTGATGAAAAGATCGTCACTAAACGAGGAGATCGGTTTATTGTTCGCAGGCCAAGTCCGCAAGAGACGATCGGAGGCGGTTGGGTAATCGACCCGCGTGGAAACAAGTATCGTTTTGGCCAGCAGACAATGGAGGAGTTGGAAAAAAAGAAAGCAGGAACCCCGATCGAAAGAATGAACGCTGCCTTATATGAGGCAAAAAGCCTGACGATCGAAGAGCTTATTAAGCGGACAGCATTGGATGAGCAATCTATTTTAGCCAATCTTAAAGATGATCAGTTTATCAAAATTTCTAATAAAGAATATGCCTTGACATCAGTCATTGACTTTATCGAAGAAGATATCAAAGATCGACTGGAAGACTATCATTCGGGAAATGCAATGCGTACGGGCATGTACAAAGCTGAATTGCTGCAAACTTTGCAAACAGCATTCTCGAGATCATTGCTGGAATTCATAATCGATAATGGCATTAGCAAGGGCTTATTTGTGAAAAAAGACCAATATATCTCTCTTTCCGCATTTTCTCCACATGTCCCAAAAAGTTGGGAAAAACGGACAGAAACTCTGGTCAATGAACTGAAAAAGGACGGCTTGCAGGTGGCCTATTTGAATGATTATTTAAAAAAAGCAGGCATTCCTGACTCCATTTCCATAGAACTAAAACGATTCTTGGAAGACCAGGGAGTAATTGTGATGCTAGATGACCAATATGCCTGGTATGGAGAACATTTTGCAGAAGCTGTCCGGAAGTTAAAAGAACATACAAAGGATGAATTTGAAGTTTCACAAGCCAAGGAATCAGTAGAGTTATCACGTAAGTATTTGATTCCATTTCTTGAACGTCTCGATTCACTAGGATATACAAAAAGAATCGACAACAAGAGGATCTGGAAAAAGAAATAACCAGAAGAACAGCAGAAGCCAAGAGAAGGGGTTCTGCTGTTCTTTTCATCATGTATTTGTTTACATAACATTATTATTGTCAATAGTATAAAATTAATACGGCTCACTTATTCTCCAAAAAAACCTTCATATACCTTCGAGACATCCGCCCTTAATTTTTCAACTTGGACGATCCTTGCCTCCCTAATATATTCTCTGCCATCTGCATACAGGACGAGAACAGGTACTGTGAACACCATTAGGAATCCAGCAATTTCGGTGACCTTCCCCGCATTAACCAGTCCTGTCTCGATTTTAGGAAAATCTTTCAAAACATCCTCGACCTGAGGAAGCAATCCATGACAGACACTTCAACTATCGGTTAAAACGTAAATAAAACTTAATTCGTTTTCGTTGATCAACTTTGTAACCTCATCCATGGATGTTAATTCCTTCATCTGAAATAAACTCCTTTCTTTAAAATAGAATAGCCACTTGAACTTTTATCATACTAAAAAAAGGGGAAAGGGTATAATAATAAGGAGGAGTGATCGTATGGGAAATACTTGGCATGAACGTTTTGGTTCAGACCAATATATTTATGGGGAAGAACCAAATCAATTTATCAGAGAACAGTTCCACAGACTGAAAAAGGGTAGCAGTATTGTCGCGTTTGCAGAAGGCGAAGGACGAAATGCAGTATTTATTGCGAGGCAGGGGCATCATGTTACAGCATATGATTATGCGGAAAATGGTTTGAGTAAAACTGAGGCGTTAGCAAAACGGTATGAGGTGAAATTGTCAACGGAGCTAAAGGATTTAACACGAGACTCAGTACCCGTTGAAGAATTTGAAGCAGCCTTTATGGTGTTTGGGCATTTTAGTAAAAACGATCAAAAAAACGTGATCAACAAATTGATTTCCACTGTCAAACCAGAGGGGATCATCATGTTTGAAGTATACTCAGAAGACCAAGTGAAATACGGTACAGGCGGACCAAAGTCCGTTGATATGCTTTATAACCCATTTGATGTATTGCAATGGATTAAGGACTATCATGTTATTCATTTTTTTTATGGAGAGCAAGAAAGAGTAGAAGGAGAATTGCACAGGGGAACTGGTCATGTTATTCAGGTGATCATCAAGAAATAAAAAAAGAATAATTTGAGAACCAACGTTCGATAAAATGAAATACGAAAGAGCTCCTGGGCCTCCAGGAGCTCAGCCAGATTGCAAAAGTGTATGATTAATGATGCTCCTTATAGTTTGTGAATATTTCACCATCAGTATCGCTGTATTTGATTTCTACTTCTGTATCATCAAAAAACCATGTGTCATTGGATTCAACATAAAAGGTTATTCCGTTCAGTTCCTGCTGTTCGGCAGCAACGG
The DNA here is from genome assembly GCF_030814065.1 of Mesobacillus stamsii. Taxonomy (NCBI): domain Bacteria; kingdom Bacillati; phylum Bacillota; class Bacilli; order Caryophanales; family Bacillaceae; genus Mesobacillus; species Mesobacillus stamsii. The sequence continues at coordinate 39,293 of NZ_JAUSUN010000001.1, read as the reverse complement.
CTGGAGCTTCTAGCGAGAATGCTAAGCTGTAGCCTTTATTCTTGTCACCAAACCCTGCATATTGAGGATAAAGGCGGATGTGAAACGGTTTTGAAGTATCGAATTCTCTTTCAAACCATTTTAATGCTTCTTGATCAATTTTGATTGTCATCTTGGCACCATCCTTTCGTTACCTATATTGTAGAGGGTGAAAGTTATCATTCTCCATGCTTTATGTCACACGAAAAAAGATGTCATAAAAGGTTCAATATTTCACTAAAGGAATTCGATGGATTTTTATAAAGAAAGCTCCTTAAACCGGAGCTTTCAGGCATTATTATTAACGATTTTTTCCTTTGCGCAAAACTTCCGGGATATAGACACAGAATGGCTCGCTTTCCATGTAGTCTCCGGTGACTGCATAGGTTCGTGAACGGGAACCCCCACAGACATAACGGAATTCGCAAACACCGCATTTTCCTTTGTATTGATCAGGACTTCGGAGATTCTTGAAGATCGGAGAGTGTCGATAAATCTCCGCCAAAGGTTTCTCCCGAACATTTCCGCCAACTAAAGGCAGCAATCCGGATGGCATCACATCTCCTGTGTGAGAAATGAAAACAAATCCGTTGCCATCATTGACACCTTTTGGGGCGCGTTTCAGGCCATCAACGACGGAAGCCATATCTTTTGTTAATGTGTCTTCATAACGAATTTCATCTTTGTTCACGCGATGTTCTTTGGCTTTTTGTTGGAATACAACCCTACGGTAATGCTGAGCTGCTGTTGTTTTAATATCATATGGAGCAGTTTTACTTACTTCGTACAGCCAACGGAACACTTTTTCATGCTCTGCAGGTGTCAAGCAGGCATCTAGCTGACCTCTGCCGGTAGGAACCAAAAGGAATATGTACCACATCACAACTTTTAGTTCTTTCATCAGTTCCGCCATTTGTTCTAAATGATCATAATTATAACGTGAGATGACAGTATTAAGCTGCAGCGGCATTTTTAATTCATTTAAATAGTTGACTTTTTCAATTGTCAGATGGAATGACCCTGGAGTACCACGAAAATGATCATGTATCTCTGGAGTTGGTCCGTCAAGGCTGAAAGCCCATCTGGATAAACCAACTTCCTTGGCTCGGAGCATTTTTTCTTTTGTAACATTTTCAGTAGCACTTGGTGTCATCGAGACGCGCATGCCCTTCTTCACCGCATATTCAGCCAGTTCGAATAGATCTTCTCGCATCATGCAGTCGCCGCCTGTAAACACAAGCATAGGGTTGCCCATTTCATGAATTTGATCGATAAGCTTCAGTCCTTCCTCAGGACTTAATTCCATAGGATCAGGCTTGTTTTGTGCATCAGCCCGGCAGTGGATACATTTTAACTGACAAGCTCTAGTTACTTCCCAAATAGCAATAAAAGGATTTATGTTAAAATCCATTTCGGCTAATGGACTGTTTGTGGAATGACCAAGTCCTGTATTATGCACTTTCATCACCTGCTTTTATCGTTTTATTCCTACATTATAAAATAGGTGGGTAGGTTTGCATGTAAGGAATGTTACATGATAGCAACAAAAAGAATGAAGAACTTTTCCCGTATATTGAATGTCCAATGCCTAATACTAAAGAGAGGAGGGGATATTTTTTCTCCTCTAATTTATAAAGGGGTGCTTTCGATGAATCGAACTGCTTGGATGTCTGGGTTGAGGAAGTCGAATATTCTTCAATCTTTACTGAAGATGTTTGGGTATAAACGCAAGAAATCACGCTCCATGACGTTTTCAGTTATGGGTGTTGTAGCAAGTGCCGCAGCCGCATTTGCTTTCCGAAATAGCATGGGAAATGGAATGAGGCAGCTTTTTCAGAACACAAGCACTGGAAATTCACAAAACCAGCCCATATCTGCCGGATTAACGGAGTTCGCCAAAGAAATAACCTCAGGCATGACGAATTCTCAAAAAACAAACAATACTTCTGTGGACCATGCTCAAAATGCGACTGATCCTGAGAGCAGTAATATGATCAATCAAATTGCTGCAGCCGCCAAGCAAGAAGGAAATTGGCAAAAGGTTGACCAAATGACAGAACAATTAATTAAGCGAAATCTCTAACAGGAAATGCAGAACGGCCCGCTGAAATTTAGCGGGCCGTTCTGCGTTATTTTATAAAATGTTACGAGATTGCCATGTTATTAGTCCTTTTTCCTCTTGTCTTACACTAAAAATAGGAATAGTTACATAGGAAGTGTACATTACAATGAAATTAAGCTTCTATTGCAGAAACATTACAACAAAAAGAATAAAAGTGGAAAAAGTAACTAAATACCCTGTAGATAAAAGGTTTATTGAATAGTTTGAGAAGAGAACGAATGAATGATCACAGGAAAACTATTCCTTGTAAACCAATATTTATAGATTCAAAACTAGTTTGAGAAACTCTACTATTAATTTGTAAACGAAATCAAAGGGAGTTGCTCAACATGAAAAAACAAATTCTGACGGTAGCTGCAACAGCTGGAATTTTTATTGCATCATTCAATGGTTCTGCTAGTGCACATGAAAAAGTATACACGGTACAATCTGGAGATTCTTTATGGAAGCTTTCTAACACATACAATGTTGCGGTGAATGATCTTCAAAAATGGAATGATCTATCAAATTCGACAATCTATGTAAATCAAAAACTTTCCGTCCAGGCCCCACATGGTCACTCCAATACTGCCGCTCAAAGTGCGCGTGTAGACGGCTATATCGTAAAGTCAGGGGACACTTTATGGGGGATTGCAAAATCAAACGGAATGTCGATCAGTACCTTAAAATCTCTCAATCGATTATCTTCTGATGTTCTTTATCCTGGCCAAAAATTAAAGGTTTCTGATACGGCTGCTCAGCCTGCTTCAGTCGTGCCTGCAAGTACATCGAATACATACACAGTCCGTAGCGGTGATAATTTGTCAACGATTGCTTCTCGCCATCAACAAACGGTGTCGAAGTTGAAATCGATCAATAATCTTAAATCAGACCTTATTTTTCCAGGGCAAGTATTGAGATTATCAGGAACTGTTGCCACTACGATTGCAACAAAAGTGTCAACAGCATCTGCATCTGCACCTGTAGTTGCAACATACGGCTCCACTTCACAGGTGAATAGATTGATTGCAGAATCAAAAAAATACTTGGGAGTGCCATACGTTTGGGCTGGTAGCTCTCCATCTGGATTTGATTGTTCTGGATTTCTGAACTATGTCTATAATAAAGCAGGAATTTCTATTCCAAGAACAGTATCTTCCATTTGGGACGCAACTAAATCTGTTTCCTCCCCACGTGTAGGAGACCTAGTATTTTATGAAACATATAAAACTGGTCCATCACATGCAGGCATTTATCTTGGCAATGGCAAATTTATTCATGCCGGGTCCTCTAGAGGAGTAGAAATTAGTGATATGAATAACTCTTACTGGAAAGCTCGTTACCTTGGTGCAAAAACTACTTTTTAACTCGTTATCCGTAATTTTGGTGCTGGAAACCTCCTTTAGGGGAGGTTTTTTTATTTTATTGTTTTATCATGAGTAACTTACACTTTAGTACTATAAATACTGCTTTTAATTTGTAAAGCATATCTTACATAACGTATAATCCAATTAAAATCTTTTTTAAGTCAAAAAGATTTCTTGTTAGTTTACGACTTGGAGGCATATAAAGTGAGGATCCCAATCTTAAAATTAAAAGATTATCTGCTGGTTTCTATCCAAGTTGAATTGGATGACCAGACTGTATTGACCTTTCAGGAGGATTTGTTGGATAAAATTAAAGCTACAAGTGCAAAAGGTGTTGTGATCGATCTTACTTCTGTTGATATGGTTGATTCCTTCATAGCAAAGGTTTTGGGCGATGTTATCGTAATGACAAGCTTGATGGGAACAAAGTCCGTTGTTACAGGCATACAGCCAGCAGTAGCCATTACTTTGATCGAATTGGGCATTACATTGGATAATGTCCATACCGCTCTGGATCTGGAACAGGGCATTTCGATATTAAGTCAGTTGTTAGAGGTTTAACCACATGACCGAATCGATTTTAGTAAATATAAAAAATGAATTCGATATAGTACTTGCTCGGCAAAAAGGGAGAGAAGTTTCAAAAAAGCTTCAATTTGGAGGGGTCGATCAGGCAAGGATCACGACAGCAATTTCTGAACTTGCCAGGAATATATATTTGTATGCAGGCAGCGGTCAGATCACGATAGAGATATTGCATGAAAACGGCAGAAAAGGAATCAAAATTATAGCTGCTGATAATGGAACAGGAATTAATGATATCAGGATGGTATTGCAAGATGGCTATTCAACCTCTGGCGGACTTGGTGCAGGCCTTCCTGGAGTGAAAAGGTTAATGGATACTTTTGATATTGACTCAACGGTTGGTGTCGGAACAAAAATCATCATTACGAAATGGGTAAGATAACCGAAGTTATTATCCTGTTTCTACCCAAGAAAGACCTTTTATTCTTTTTGATGGAATCGAAAAAAATATTGGAAGCCGTACGCTGAAAGTGCAAAAAAATAAATTACGCTGAAGAAATAGAAAGGCTTTAACCTGTCTAATTGGTAAATATTCCATTTCTTAAAGACCCTGCTTACTGGATATGCCAATAAATAGTCCATCACAAGATTAATGCCTAAGTATTGCCAGATGCTTCCGTATGAAAGTCGAAAGACCCACAGATTAGCCACAAGAAAGGGACCGAGAGTAAAGCTTAAATCATTGATGATTTTTGATGCAAGCCCTCCAGATACTTTCCATAATCTATAGGGGCTCGATAACAGTAACAAAATAGCTACAAGCCCAGTGACGAATAATGTTACTGGAAAAAAATGTTTAAATTGGCTTTTAGGATAAAGCAACAAAGTAGCCCAGGAAACTACAACCATAATGATCCTGAAGATGTTATGTAACATATCTGCTCCTTTAAAATTAGTTTCTTTCATTTAGTTTCTCCAAAATATCTAAATTTACCACGAACAAGAATTTTTTTTATTGTGTTCTGCAGAAAATTATGTTAAATTTAACCAACATATGATATTTGTCCAAATAATGAAATTTTTCCACGCAACGAAAAAGTAGAAAAACGCAAAAGGGGAAAATGGTAAAATTTACATAGAAATGAGGAATAAGAATGATCGATTTACGAAGTGATACCGTTACCAAACCGACTGATGAAATGCGCAGAGCAATGTATGCTGCAGAAGTGGGTGATGATGTATATCAGGAAGATCCCACTGTTAATGAACTAGAAGAAACTGCTGCTGAGATACTTGGAAAAGAAAAAGCGTTATTTGTTACTAGTGGAACACAGGGAAATCAAATTGCGGTACTTACTCATTGCCGTCCGGGTCAGGAACTGTTGCTTGAAGAAGAATCCCATATTTTTTATTACGAATCAGGAGCAGTAGCTGCACTTGCTGGAGTCCAAACGAGGACAATCGCAGGAAAAAAAGGGGCTATGGATCCAAACGATGTTCTAAACGCCATCCGTACAGAAGATATCCATTACCCCGAAACAGGATTGATTTGCCTCGAAAATACCCATAATAGGGCGGGAGGGGCAGTTATCCCAGTTGAAAACATGGAAGCAGTTTACAATACCGCAAAAGCAAATAATGTACCTGTTCATCTCGATGGTGCCAGATTATTCAATGCTGCGGCTGCAGCGGGAGTCGATGTAAAGGAATTTGCTAAATACACGGATACAGTTCAAATATGTCTTTCAAAGGGATTAGGAGCTCCAGTTGGTTCCATCATTGCAGGAAGTTCCGATTTTATTAAAACAGCAAGAAAATGGAGAAAACGATTGGGTGGCGGAATGAGACAGGCTGGTATCATCGCTGCGCCAGGATTAATAGCTTTGACGAAAATGAAAGATCGGCTTGGAGAAGATCAATGGAATGCCAGGATTCTCGCAGAAGGAATCGAATCGATTCCAGGGATGAAACTTGCAAGGCATCCAGAAACAAATATTGTAGTCGCCGATGTTACAGGTTTAAATATCACCTCTGAGGATTTTGTGAAAAAACTGCGGTCAGAAGGAGTAATTTCAGGAACTTTTGGTCCAACCCTTGTGCGTTTCGTTACTCATTACGATGTAAAAGAGGATCAAATTCAGAAGGCAATTGAAGCAATTGCAAAAGTAGCCAAAAATTAAAAGAAGGCTGGATGTTCTGCATCCAGCCTTGATTCTTTTCTAAACGTTATCCATATGCCGATATTTGTTGTGAACCAGAATTAACATAGAATAGAATTTTTTAGATCTATGAAGAGTTTTGAAAGTTCTTTTCTCCTTCATTCCTTGCGCGTGCAATCGCTGATAATGAGTTTTCTTAGTAGTTGATGCGGAGTTAGCTATTTTTTCATTCCATTTTTGTATTACTAGCTTAGAAATTCTTTAAAATGGTATTTTGAAAGGTAGTAAGCGAAAGCGGAATTTATAACTGGACTATATATTTCCCTAATGCGAAAAGAATAATGCTCTGCTTTTTTCCCAACTATGCGCACTTGCTGAAAACAGAAAATTTGAAATATACTAATAGTGTAGCCTGGCATGCTGCAAATTTTTTAAAATGAGAGGAGCAAAAGGATGAAAAAGAAAAGAGTTTTCGGAGCCGCTGTACTTAGTTTGGCAATGGGTATTTCCATGTTCGCAACAGGTGCTTTTGGCGCCGGTACACAGGAGAATCAGGATACTTACCGAGTGTTAATTCAAGGTCCGAGTGCAGAAAAAGCAAAAGTGAAAGGACAATACGGCAAACGGTGGGATTTTGGAAAACAAGGTTTTACGACTGAAGTGAACAGCAAACAATATCAGGCATTGTTGAAAAATAAGAATATCGAAATCTCTCAAGTTGGTATGTATACAGTCGATGGCCGAGTCGAAGGAAATAGCAATGGAAAGGGGAAAGGCAAGGGTGACTATACTGTCCAGGCATCCTACCCATCCGACCAGACACCATGGGGCATTCAAGCAGTCTATAACGATAACTATATCCAATCAACAAGTGGTGGAGACGGAATCAAGGTAGCTGTTCTTGACACAGGAATCAACCGAAATCACATTGATTTGACTGACAATGTTGAACAATGTAAGGATTTCACCCAGACTTCTTCATCTTTAGTCAATGGTTCATGTACTGATCGCCAAGGACATGGTACACATGTAGCCGGAACGGCCGCAGCGAATGGAGGTTATGATGGTGCTGGGGTTTACGGTGTAGCACCGGAAGCTGAACTATGGGGATATAAGGTTCTTGGAGACAATGGATCTGGGTATTCTGATGATATCGCTGGAGCAATCCGTCATGCTGCTGATGAAGGTGTCCGAACCGGAACGCGGGTTGTCATCTCCATGTCTTTAGGATCTAGTGGCAAAGATTCGATGATTGCAAGCGCAGTTGACTATGCATACAGCAAAGGTGCTTTAGTGGTTGCTGCAGCTGGAAACAGTGGTCCGAGTGCCAATACAATCGGGTATCCAGGTGCACTTACGAATGCAATTGCTGTTGCATCACTTGATAATACATTTGTAAATGGTACCTATAAAGTATCCGACTTTTCTTCCCGCGGCAACCCAAATACTGATGGGGATTATTATATCCAGGAAAAGGATGTTGAAGTTGCAGCACCTGGCGGCGGAATTTATTCTACTGCAGTAGATGGCAACTATACGACTATGAGCGGAACTTCCATGGCAACTCCGCATATTTCTGGACTTGCTGCGAAATTATGGTCTTCGAATAAATCATGGAGCAACGCCCAGCTTCGTTCGGAAATCCAAAGGCGGGCAAAACTTTATGACATTAAAGGAGGAACTGGAGCTAGTACAGGTGATGACTACGCATCCGGATTCGGTTTCCCTCGGGTAAAATAATTTAAATGCTTACACTTGAAAGCCATCTGGATGAATGATTGATTCCAGTGGCTTTATTTTTTTATTTATAGTATTATCTGAAGGTATAATTTTTAAAATATAGAATTTTTTAAAAATAGTACTTTTGGACAGTTTTAATTTCTGAAAAAGGTGGTAGATTAATAAGAAAACAGTAGGTGAACGTATGCAATTTGGACCATTAATCAAATTTTACAGAATCCGGCATGGGTTAACACAAACGGAACTGGCTAAAGGCATATGTTCAGTTTCACATTTAAGCAAAATTGAAAGCAACTCAAAAGAAGCCAATGGCGAAACAATGAGCCTCCTCCTCGAAAGGCTGGGCGTCAACCTGGTATCCATCACAAAAAATGAAGAACAGATTAAGCAGCTAATTAAAGAACTAAATGAAAAAATCGATTTTATACAAGAGGAAGAAGCAGATACAATTATGCAATTAGTAAAGCAATTCGAAGAAATTATTCCATTCACGACCTATTTACATACATATGAACTTACCAAATTTAGGTATTTGATTTTCAAGCACAGATTTACCGAAGCCCATGAACAATATGAATCATTGAAGAAACAAAAGAAAATATTTTCCCAACCTCAAATGACTTTATTTTCCTATCTGCATGCTGTAATGTTATTAAAGAAGAGAATATATAAGAAAGCAGATAAGATCTTAGACACTATTGGCAAGGGATCAAAGTTTGACATACCGGATGGAGAATTACTTTATCATCGTGCTTTGGCTAAAACTTCTCCAGAAGATTTAGGTTACGCTATTTATTATGGGAAGATGGCACTGCAAGAATTCATGGAACAACATAATTTTAAAAGAATTTTGCATGTGTTGATGTTGCTTGGTATCAACTACACCAATTCTAAAATCTATGAAGAAGCCGAAGATTGCTATAAAAATCTCATCAGAAATGCAGAGATTTTACAGGAAAAGAAATTATTACCTGAAATATATCACAATATGGCATATCTTCAAAAAAAGCTTAAGAACTATAAAAAGGCGATTTTCTTCTTTGAGAAAAGCTTATCTTTACAAACAAAAGGAACACAACACTATCTCATTACTCTCTTTTCAATCGGAGAGATACAATATGAGCTGCAAAATAAAGAAAAAGCAAGGAAAGCTTTTGAGGAAGTATACGAATTATCTAAAGACACAGAAAATCGAAAGTATAGAATATTAGCAAATTATTATTTAATGACTTGGGATGCTCCAGAAAAATCGTTAGACTACTCTGAAACCATGGTGATACCATTTCTTGAAAAAAGTGATGGCAAAAGTGAAGAATTAATTTGGTTTTACAAAATGCTATCAAATCACTATCGACAGATGGGAAGATTTGATCAAGCAGTAAAATATATAGAAAAAATCAATTGAGGAGGAGATTGTATGAAAAAGATGGTTACAGCATTAAGGACAAGTGTTATGGCAGCAAGCATGCCGCCAATTTTACCTCCAGCATGAATAACTCTCAAAAAGGCCTAATTTAGGCCTTTTTGTTTTTAATAAACCGAAGATACCTCCTTTCGAATTTAATTACGGTGTTAAAAAATGTAGCAACGACTTGGGAAAATTTTTACTGCGTTCATTAACCCCCAGACCCCTCAAATAAAAACCGAACTATTTTCATGTGGACCGCATGGACAATCGATCGTCTTATTGACTGAGGAGGTTCGGTATGGGAAGAATTAGCATGGATATTGACGAGCTGTTAGAAGAAACAACGGAAAAGGCTGACGATGATTTACGTTTTTCACTGAGCCAGATTGAAATTGACAGTTTGCTTGAAGATACACGACATTGGTAAATTAGAAATAAATCCGTTTCAGGTCTTGCTGGGCGGTTTTTTTGATTGATTCATAGAGAACATATGTACTATAATGGAATAGAAGGTTAAGCAGGGAGTGAGCAGGATGAAGAAGATAATAAAAATTCCAGTAAGGGTACTGGCTGAATATGTATTTAAAACTGGAAGCATTGAATCGGGTTTTAAATCCGCATCCTCTTTCTCTGAAGGCTCAAGGATCCATCGGGAAATCCAAAAAACTTATCAAGAGATGGATCAGAGTGAAGTCTTTTTAAAAACAAAACTTGAATTTGATAACCTTTTATTTATGATCGAAGGTCGCTGTGACGGATTGCTTTTTTCAGGGGAGAAAATTACGATTGATGAAATTAAATCGACTTCTTTGCCTTTGGAGAGTATTGATGAGCGAACAAATCATGCTCACTGGGCGCAAGCACAATGCTATGGCTTTATGTTTTTAAAGGAACAGGGGAAAGACCAGATAGATCTCCGGCTGACTTATGTTCACAAAATTTCTGGTGACAAGAAGTTTTTTAAAAGAACATTTTCCTTAGTTGAATTAGAAGATTCCGTTAGAGGAATGATCGCAGATTTTGCACCGTATGCCCGGTTGCAGGTGGAACATGGTTTGAAAAGGGATCAGAGCATAAAAAAGCTGAACTTTCCATTTCCCAGATACCGTCAGGGACAACGACAACTTGCCGGGGCAGTCTATAAGACAATCAACGAAGGAAGAACGTTATTTGCCAATGCACCGACTGGGATTGGCAAAACCATTTCAACTATATTTCCTGCAGTTAAGGCAATAGGGGAGGAACGAATTAGGAAGCTATTTTATTTAACTGCCAAAACAACAACAAGGCTAACCGCAGAGGAAGCGTTCAGTCTTATGATAAAAAAAGGCTTGGAAATAAGGACGGTGACAATCACCGCAAAAGCTAAGGTGTGTTTTACCAGTGAGGGAAAGTGCAACAAGAACGATTGTGAATATGCAAATGGATATTATGACAGGATAAACGATGCAGTGCTTGATATCCTCCGCAAGGAAGCAATTCTGAATAGAAGCTGCATTGAAAAATATGCCCGAAAACATTTAGTTTGTCCTTTTGAATTTTCATTGGACCTAGCATACGAAGCAGATGCGGTCATATGCGATTATAATTACATATTTGATCCAAAAATCTCTTTGAGTAGACTGTTCGATGAACAAAAAAAGAAAACCATCCTTCTTGTCGATGAGGCACATAATCTCGTTGATCGAGGACGGGATATATTCTCTGCGACATTGGAAAAATCATCTTTTCTTCAGTTGAAAAGGGAATTTAAAGAAAAAAATCTTTCATTAGGTGATATATCCAAACGTCTTAATAACTATTTTATCCAATTAAGAAAACAGGTTGGTTCATCAAAAACTATGGAGTACGAGGCGCCACTCGAGGAATTGAATCAGTTGGTAGCAGAGTTCATTGAACATGCTGAAAATGAACTCATTAGAGCAGGAGAATCAGACTTACTGCTTGAAACTTTTTTCGTTGCCCAAAATTGGCAAAGAATCAGCAGATTATATGATGAACGGTTCGTTTTATATGCTGTAATTGAAAAAAATGATGTTCTGATAAAGCAGTTTTGCCTGGATCCCTCTCATCTGATTAAACAGTCAGGAAAAAGTTTTAAATCTCGAATCTTTTTTTCAGCTACTCTTAACCCTATGAGCTATTACAGAGATATGCTTGGCGGCGATCACGAAGATTATATCACTTTGGTACCTTCTCCATTTACTAATAAGCAGACTGAAGTGAAGATTCAATCGTTATCAACAAGGTTCAAAGACCGGACAAGATCCGTTAATCCGATCGTCCAAACAATGTCTGATCTAGTCCACAATGCTCCAGGCAATTATCTGTTTTTCTTTCCATCCTACCAATACCTTAATATGGTACTGGATGAGTGGCGCATTTCCAATGAGGATATCACCACGATTGTCCAGGGTACAAGGATGGATGATGAAGAGCGTGCCGCATTCCTGGAATCTTTCACAGCTGACAATAAAAGATCACTCGTTGGTTTTACTGTTCTTGGCGGTGTATTTTCTGAAGGCATCGACTTAAAAGGGGACAGGCTTAACGGGGTAGTGGTTGTAGGTGTGGGACTGCCTCAGATAGGATTCGAAAGAGACTTGATAAAAAAGCATTTCGCTGGTATTGGAAAGAATGGTTATGATTATGCCTATGTCTTTCCGGGCATGAACAAAGTACTGCAGGCTGGAGGAAGACTGATTCGATCAGAAAAGGACACAGGCAGAATAGTGTTGATAGACGATCGTTACCTGCTACCTAAATATCAGGCGCTTTTGCCGAATAATTGGAAAAATTTCACCTTATGGTAACACGCATATAAGAAAATATTTGTAATACGAAAGTATCATTTAAATGGTCATACCATGCTTAACAACTAGTGTTATTGAATTCGAACTGGAAAAAGTCTTTAATGGTATTTTTCATTTTCTCTTTGTTCCTGTTAAATTGCGGCAGTCGGTGTCCGTTTGCACCTGACGGGTGAGGGAATCCAAAGAGAATATTTTTTTCTTCCAGAAGCCCTTCACTGACGTATAGCCTCATGACTTCTTCGACACTTTTTCCAAGTGGGACCACAATCGCATTCTGAAGCATGCAAGCTTGTGGTTCAAAGTAACTTTTTAAGAAACCCATCATCATTTTGTTTTTTAGAATTTTTGGATGATGTCCGGTGTAATTTTTCCGATTATTGAAAACAGCATATGGAATCAGAGACGTTGTATGAAGCAGATTGTCTTTTTCATTAAAAAGTAGCGCACAAGATTCCAATGCTAGCCATTTTTGTAATTCGAGGTCATCAAGCATTTCAATGATATGATTGCGTAGTACCCCAGAAAATCTCGCTTCCCGTTTACACAAATAAGGAATCTCGGTAACAGGCTTTCTTTTTTCAATAAGGGAGCGGGCAACTGCAATGGACTTGCTCATTTGCTGGAAACCAGGAGTTATTCCAACAATAAACACCTTTGCTTTTGGATTTATGTATTCATTATGTGTACAATAATAGACCTCAAGTCGGCCTTCTTTCGTCAATAAAAACTCTTTGGTCAAAAGTTCTTCTCGAGAGTAATTTTCTTTCAAAGGGAGTTCTGCAATTTTTTCTATGTATTCAACCAGTTTAGCCATAAATAATCCCCCTATGTATAGTACATATATTATGAACGAACCTTTTTAAGATTATCAATTTTGTCAGACGGCTGGCAAGCGACATGAAGACTAGAAAGTGGAATACTCAATAATAGTATTATGTAAACCTATAAGATAAATGAAACGAATCCATCTGACGACCGTGAATAATAATGCCTTTAGTGGTTTTGAAATTGGCGAATAGTGAAAGAAGGATATAAGATTCTGTATAAAAGAGGTGCATCATAATGAAGATGTTTTTTAAAAGAATTCGAATGATTTTTCATGCAAAAAAATTCCTTCCTTTTCTAATAGAATTTTTCACGTCTAGAGTGGTTCCAGTGAAGCAAAAAATCATTTCCGCAAGCTTGATCATTGGATATTTTTTGTTTCCCTTTGATATTATTCCTGATTTTTTAACACTGATTGGTGTCGTCGATGATATTGGAGTTCTTTTAATCGTACTTCAGCAAATCATTAAGATGGCTCCTGCTGAACTAAGAGAGAAACACAAAATAGAGTAAAACTAAAAACTGTTTGGTATAATAGATTGGGGCTTGATTGAGGTAGTTCTACCTATATTACATCTACCTTCCAGTTAGGGGGAAATTCTTTGCATCGGAATCAGGAATTATACAATTTTTTAAAGAAAAATAGTTGGAATATGACAGAGGAATGGCATCGAAATATCGATTTTGAAAATTCCGCGGGTGTTTACGCTTCTCGCAATCCAGATGTTATATCTTCGTTAAAAGAACAGAATCATGAGTTTCACCTTCATTTCATTGAGTTATTTAAAAAGAAAGAGGGGGAATTTATCAAGGACTTTAGTCCCTGGATCGAAAAAGTTGCAAGTGATATTGAACATGTTAACACGCCAATTCAATACGTAATTAAGGAATTTAAAAATGTAAGAAGCCAGTATTTTGATTATGTTCGCCGATTTGCAGAATTGCATCCTGAAATAACAAGAAAAGAGATCGATATCTGGTATGATATCATCTTGAAAGAAATGGATGAGGTGATTCTGCGCTTCATAGAAGCTACCTATAAATACTCTCAAAGGGTGATGAAAGCACAGCAAGAAACAATTAATGAATTAAGTGCTCCTGTTATTTCGCTTGCGAACCACCAGGGGTTGCTGCCGCTGATTGGGGATATAGATACTTCAAGAGCTAAAATAATCATTGAAAACACATTGTTGCAGTGCTCCCAAAGGGATATTCACCATTTATTTGTAGATTTATCTGGTGTTGTAATGATTGATACGATGGTTGCTCATCAAATTTTCCAGCTATTGAATGCCTTGAAATTAATAGGCGTAAATGCGACGCTTTCTGGCATGCGTCCTGAGATTGCCCAAACCGCCGTTCAGCTGGGAATTTCTTTTAAAGAAATAGACATTAAAGCAAATCTTGCCCAGGCAATTGCCCAGCGAAAATAAAAAAGATTTCCGATTATTTATTCGGAAATCTTTTTTTATTTATACCATTACACATCGCTCTTCTCGAAAACAAGATGTATTTTGGACAATATCATCTACTTCGGAGCCTTCGAGAGTTTCTTTCTTTAATAACGCATCAACAAGTTCTCCAAATTGATTTTGATGAGATCTTATAATCATTTCGGATTTTTCGAGAGCGTCATCAAAAAGTTCCTGCATTTTTGTTTCTCTTAACCCTTTGCTGAAAGTGAGGGAGAAGCCTTCCTGCAATAAACCAGTATCGACCATTTGTTCAATGATTTGTTTCGCCTGTTGAACATCTCCGCTTACCCCAATACTGTGCTCCCCAAGCAACATTCTTTCAGCGACACCACCGGCAAGGATCATGGCAATACGGTCGATTAAATCGCTGTGCGTTGACAATTCAAGCTCTTTTGGTATTGGTGCTACATATCCAAGTGCCTGGCCGCGCGGAATAATGGTCGCTTTCCGGACAGAACCTGGTTTGGTGACAGCAGAAACAAGAGCATGTCCAGCTTCGTGAATGGCAACCCTTCGCTTCGTGTCAGCATCCTGGAGTGTCCTAGATGTGCTGCCAAGGATGATCCGGTCTAGGGCAAAATCAAGATCGCTTTTTGAAATGATATCCTGGTCGTTTCTCAATGCGCGTCTGCTGGCAGTTTCAAACAATGAGTACAGCTCTGCACCTGAAAAACCTGAGGTGCTTTCTGCCAGGTCATCCAATGAGGAGAAGACATCTGGGGCAAGATTTTTCCCTTTGATATGGATATCAATGATTTCCCTTCTGCCTTTAGTATCTGGCAGTGGGACATTGAAAGAAAAATCAATTCGACCAGGGCGGAGGAATGCATCATCCAGCATGTCTTTTCTGTTTGTTGCGGCAATGAAAAGAATACCATCATTTGAATGTCCTCCATCTAGCTGGACGAGAAGTTCTGTGAGCGTCTTTTCCCCTTCCTCTCCGCCATGCGGTTTCCGCTTGCCGGCAAGTGCGTCCACTTCATCAATAAAAATGACTGCAGGACCTTGCTTCCGTGCACTCTGAAACAAGCTTCGCACCCGAGAAGCACCAACTCCGATAAACATTTCATTGAAAGCTGACCCGCTGGTCGAGAAAAAATTTGCATTCAGCTCACGAGCGATTGCCTGTGCAAGGAGAGTTTTTCCTGTTCCTGGAGGACCGTATAACAGAAGTCCCTTCGGAGGTTTAATGCCCATCCTGGCTGATTTGTCAGGATTTTTCAGAATGGAAAGTGTCTGGTTGATTTCTTCTTTCATTTCTTCCTGTAAACCGCCAACGTCAGCTAGTGTGATCGAAGGCAAAGGATGAGGCTTTGACAGGCTGTTTTTCATTCGATTACCGGCACCAATCCCTCCGGTTTTTTTTTGGATGACATATGCGCCACCCATTAAAAGCAACAGAACACCACCAAAAATCCATGCACCATACTTGCTGTTATTCATATATTCATAACTGATATTATATTTTTCTACTAATTTATCGACCATATCACTTCCAGGGGGAACTTGGGAAACAAATGTTGCATCTTTCGTTTTAAGTATGAGTGTTCCATCTATTTTTTCAATCAGCGTTGCCTCGTCGCCGTTAAGACTTTCTACTGACTTGACTAGAGAACTAAATGGAACCGATACTTGATCATCATTATTTTGAACGACAATTGTCGCTGCTATTGTAACCAATACCATAAACGCCGCAAAAAACGGAAGGATTTTAGAAACAAATTTTGGATTTGAATTCATGCTTTCAGCTCCTTATCGAATCTATATACCATTATAAGTAATATACCGATGTTATAAATAGGTAAATTGTCGTAGAGAGGGTGGTAAATATATGAAACTTTTACTTGAAGCGTTTAAGAGTGGCGAAAATGCGGGTATAATGCATGTTTCAAGTATTTATATTGGGAAAATTTATATGGACAAATTGTGACCATTAATAGTTATGGAATAAAATGTAATTCAATTCAAAATAGGTGCTTGAAACTTTTGGAAGTTACCGATAGGATAAAAAAGAGAAAGGATTGGTAAAATTCCGATAATTTTAACTGGTTGAGGAGGGGTATTGCTTGAAGGAATGGAAAGATCCCATATTACTGATTTTGGGAATTGGGATTTCAAATATTGGCAACTGGATTTATTTTGTAGCAATTAATTTATTGGTATTAAACATCACTGGCTCAGCTGCAGCCATTGCAGGCTTGTTTATCATCAGGCCCTTGGCGATCCTTCTGACAAATACATGGGCTGGAAGCGTCATCGATCGTGTAAACAAAAGAAAGTTGATGATCTGGATTGATCTAATCCGGGGGATATTCATTGCAACGATTCCTTTTTTTACATCGCTTTTTCCTATTTATATTCTTATGTTTTTGACTAATATTGCTGGATCCTTTTTTGGGCCCGCTTCCGAAACATACATAGCAAAGTTGATTCCCCCTGAAAAAAGAAAACGGTTTAATTCCTTTTTTTCATTCGCGACTTCAGGAGCAATGTTGGTTGGGCCGAGTGTTTCTGGCCTGCTGATTATGTATGGAAGCATAAATACCAGCATTTATTTAAATGCAGTTACCTTCTTTTTCTGTGCAGCGGCTATATCCTTCTTGCCAGACGTTGATAGGGAAGAGGGAAAAGAAAAATACGTAGACAACAGTATTACATTGAAAATGATTGCTACTGATTGGAAGGCAGTGGCCGATTTTGGAAAAGCAGCGGTTGGATTTATGGTGGTTTTCATGATTTTCCAATTCATTACACTGATCTCCTATGCACTTGATTCACAGGAAGTAACCTTTATCCAGCAAGTCATCGGTTTGTCAGAAAAGAATTATGGCTTGCTTGTTAGTCTTACTGGCGCAGGTTATGTCGCTGGCTCTTTCGCAGTATCTGCATTGGCATCGAGGCTTTCCATTCGTACACTGTTAGGATTAGGGTCTTTATTATCGGTGATCGGGTACTTTATGTTTTTTCTAGCATCATCGGAAACTGTACCTTTAGCTGTATTTGGCTTCATCGTAATTGGATTCTTCTCACCGTTTTCATTTACCGGATACACAACCTTTTTTCAGAACAATGTGCCGATAGAGTTAATGGGAAGGTTTAGCAGTGCTTTTGCATTTTTTCAGTCGATGGTTCAAATCGTATTGACACTATTGTTAGGATACTTGGCTGAGGTCATTGAACTGCAAACCGCTACCATCGGATTTTCGGTCATTGGGCTGCTATTAGCAATTACATTGACATCAATCGTTTTCCTCCAATCTAAAAAGAATCTATTCGTTCTAGAATCTGAGAGGAATATAAATTAAATATAAGGCTGTAATGGTGATTAATTACCGTTGCAGCCTTTTTCTTTACAGTGTTTTTTGGATGTACTAGGAAGCAGACGTTAAGGGAATATTTTCTGCCATTGTGCAAATCTTAAAAAGACGAACCAAGAAAATACATCACTCAAGTATGTGAATTTCAATATTATGGGGAAAATACATATTTCTACGTGTCTGACATTGATCATGCACTCATGAATAATTGAACGCTTGATGCCATTTTCACGTCAGAAACGAGCGCCTAGTCAGGTTGTCTAACACTAAGGAGGTCCATCCATGAATTTGCCGATTTTATCGATTATCGTTCCCTGCTACAATGAGCAGGAGGTGCTAGCAGAAACCATGGAACAGCTAGCGACAAAAGTGGAGCAAATGATACACGAAAACATCGTATCGAAAAACAGTAAAATATTGTTTGTTGATGACGGTAGCATAGACAATACATGGAAATTGATTTACAAAGCTAGCCTAAGCAATGAATTTATAAAAGGATTGAAGCTTTCCAAAAATGCAGGACACCAGAATGCCTTGCTAGCAGGTCTTTTTGCTGCAAAAAATTCTTCAGATTGTCTCATAAGTATTGATGCAGATCTTCAGGACGATATCGATGCCATCAATGAGATGGTAAGAAAATACATGGAAGGCTACGAAATTGTCTACGGTGTCAGAAGCAGCAGGGAGTCGGATACGTTCTTCAAGCGTTTTACGGCAGAGGGCTTTTATAAGCTAATGGACAAGCTTGGAGTAAAATTGATCTTTAACCATGCTGACTTTCGTTTAATGAGCAGGCGAGCGGTTAATGAATTAGAACAATTTGCAGAGTGTAATATGTTCTTACGAGGAATTGTTCCGTTAATCGGTTTCAACTCGGCAAATGTCTATTATGACAGAAACGAGAGGCTTGCTGGGGAAACAAAATACCCATTAAAAAAAATGCTTGCCTTTGCCTTTGATGGAATAACCTCATTTTCGGTCACTCCCATCAGGCTTGTTTTGCTTGTCGGGTTTCTCTCTTTTATGATCAGTTTGTTATTTGGAATCTATTTTTTAATTTTAAAGTTTTTTGGAAAAACGGAGCTAGGATGGACTTCCTTGATCACATCGATATGGCTAATTGGAGGCTTACAGTTAATAGCCATCGGTTTGGTCGGAGAATATATTGGGAAAATCTACAAGGAAACAAAGCGCCGGCCAAAATATATTGTCGATGTTGACCTGCTCAATCTGCCGATATCAAAAAAAATCGGGAACGTGGAGCAGCACGGGTACGAACAAATCCTTGAAAAGCAGAAACTATCGGAGAACCATTAGTCAGCTGAATATTGTGCGGACACCGTTTTGTATAAGAACTATTTGTTTTTTAAGAAGATAAAATGCAGCTCTTAAAGCTTTTTATAATATCAGAATTTATATGTTTACCCTTTTTTGTAATTGTGGGAAAATCGAGGCATGGAGCCAAATATTCTTAAACAAATCTTTTTTGTTGATGGCACGAAGGAGAAAAACGTCTCGAGGAGTTAGCGGCAAACGGCTTGCCTAAGCGTTGGGCTATGTGCTAGTGCTGGACAAATTTATTTTGACAGGTTTGAGGATGTAGAACGAAAAGTTGTCAAGAAAGCCCCGTTATTTTGACAGGTTCTATGTTCTTATCAAAAAAACCGATCCTGTGATGGTTTGGGATGAAATTATTTATTTGGATGGTGATAGGCTCGGTTGCTATCGGAAAGTTTTGAGAGAAGCGAGGGGAGGCTCACCTGTCGCCCCGCGGAAAGCGAGTTTCTGGTGGAAATCGATTATCAGCCAAACCCAAAAAAGGACCGGGCGCAGTTTGCCCGGTTTTTCTTATTGACTATATAGCCGATTAGAGATAAAACTGAAAGAGTGCTTTCTGCTTTCGAGCAGTTGGGCAAAATGCAACATCTATATTTTAAAAGGAGCAAGCATTAAATGGATATCTGGGAATTGTTTGTAGCATTCATACTCGGTCTAGTGGAAGGGTTAACCGAATTTGCGCCTGTTTCATCTACAGGACATTTGATTATTGTCGATGACCTTCTGCTGCATTCTAAAGAAATTTTTACAGAACCTGTGGCCAATACATTTAAAGTGGTCATTCAATTAGGTTCTATACTTGCCGTAGTGATCGTCTTTAAGGATCGATTCATGAACCTGCTTGGCCTAAAAAAAGGGGTCTCCATCGCGGATTCCAGAGGAAGACTCAGTCTTTCCAAAGTAATTGTCGGATTGATACCGGCAGGAATATTAGGAGTTTTATTCGAGGATTATATTGATAAGCATTTATTCTCTGTGGAGACAGTAATAATTGGTTTAGTAATCGGAGCCATCCTAATGATCATTGCCGACCGCTTGCACTCCGGGGTGATTAAAATGGATGATGTCGACCAAATCAGCTATAAGCAGGCGCTGGGCGTTGGATTATTTCAATGTCTTGGTTTATGGCCAGGCTTTTCAAGATCTGGTTCAACGATTGCAGGAGGGGTGTTGCTTGGTTTAAGTCACCGTGCCGCTTCTGATTTTACCTTTATTATGGCCGTACCAATCATGCTTGGTGCAAGTGCAATATCTTTATTGAAAAATTGGCAGTATTTTACCGTCGATGCCCTGCCGTTTTTCACGGTAGGATTCATTAGTGCCTTTTTATTCGCTTTATTGTTCATTCGATTCTTCCTTAAACTGATCAATACAATTAAATTGCTGCCATTTGCGATCTATCGAATTATTTTAGCTGGTGTAATCTATTTTATCTTTTTTTAAATCTGAAAAAGTCAGATATTATCATAAGAAAAAGACGCTCAGAGCGTCTTTTTCTTATTGGTTTCAAAAATCAAAAACGGTGGGCTTTCGCATTACTTCTTGCAAGGATCGTGTTTTTGGTTATCTGGGTTTCCCCATTCACCTGCGAATTGGTATGCTTCCGCCTTGTCCAAGTGTGGTGGAATAGTTGTGAGTGTGGATCCAATTGATCTTTGTAACTCATACAATCACCTCATGATTGGATTTTTGAAACACAGGATATTCACTTTGAATATCATTTATATCGTTTGTATTATGAATGGGCATTATACTGGTCTTTCAGAAGCCAGGAGATTCTTTTCACTCTAATTTGTAACTTTTTACAATATTTTTCGTATTAAACAGTGGAAGAAAGTATTTTTTAGGAAGAGAGGAGATTCTATCGTGCAGTTTGCATTAGAAGTAAAGTCACTGACCAAGACAATTGGTAAAAAAACAATCGTGAATGACGTCAGCTTTCAAGTAGAAAAAGGCGAGATATTTGGACTCCTTGGTCCAAATGGCGCAGGAAAGACAACCATTATCCGTATGATTGTCAGCTTGATCAACCGCACAGGTGGGACAGTGCTTGTGAACGGGAAGGATCTAGACAATTCCTTTACGGCAGCTATGAATGAACTGGGTGCAATCGTAGAAAACCCGGAGTTTTACAAATATCTGAGTGGCTTCAAAAATTTAAGGCATTATGCGCGCATGGCCCTTGGGGAGGTAAGCGACGAGCGAATCAATGAAGTCACCAAACTGGTCGGATTGGAAAAAGCAATCCATGATAAAGTTCGTACCTATTCTCTAGGAATGCGTCAGCGTCTTGGAGTCGCACAAGCCATTCTGCATAAGCCTACCATCTTAATTTTAGATGAACCGACAAATGGACTTGATCCCCAGGGAATCAGAGAATTTCGTGATTATTTGCGGTTCCTTACCAGTCAGGGAACTTCCGTATTGGTTTCTTCACATTTATTGTCTGAAATGCAGTTGATGTGTGACCGATTCGCGATCATTGAACATGGAAAGCTCATACATATCTCATCGATGCACGAAAATGACGCGTCAGAAGCAGAAAAGCCGAAAACAGTTATTGTGGAAATTTCAGACCCAATCATAGCGGCCAAGTTGCTAGCAGAGCACATGCCTGACATTAAAGTGACTTCAAAAGAAGGCTCCCGACTAACCTTATCGTTGAGAAAAGACAAGATACCGTCCTTTAATAAGCTCTTCGTCGAAAACAATATTGATGTTTTCGAGATAATGAATGTGAAAGCAACGTTGGAAGATCGCTTCTTAGAAATCACCAATAAAGATCGAAAGGAGCAAACGACATGATTGGTTTAATCCAAAATGAATTAATGAAGATCTTCGGAAAAGTGGCAAGCTGGATTTATATCGCAATTATTGTTTTGGCTGTTTTAATTGCCGGAATTATTTATATGAAGTTCAGTGCCGAGCCCAATCCGAATTGGCGCCAGGATACCGAGGCAGAAATCGCCATGCTTGAAAACCAAAAGGCATCCGCTTCTGAAGAGGAAAAAGGAATGATTCAAAACCAAATTGATCAGACAAAGGAGTTTTTGGATGAGGACATCAATCCAAATGCCAAGACTAACTGGCACTTTATGAATGATGTCGTTGTTGGTGTCAGTTCTTTAGTGACACTCTTTGTAGTTGTTGTAGGAAGTGCCAATGTTGCGGCAGAATTCTCTGATGGAACGATAAAGCAATTACTGATCCGCCCGCACCAGAGATGGAGAATCCTGCTGTCCAAGTATATAGCCGTCATCCTCTATGCATTGATATTGGTCCTTACGTTGATCGTTTCAGGATATATAATTGGTTTGGTTCTATTTGGAAACGGTGATTTTAACATGAAAATTTTTGAAATCACATTAGAAGGAAGAAAGGTCGCAATTGTAGGGGAGCAATTCCTTTTGAAAATGCTTTACTTCATTCCGAGCCTGCTGATGATCATGACGATCGCATTCATGCTATCTACGTTATTCAAAAACCAGGCTATTTCCGTTGGCATCGGTATTTTTGTCCTTTTCTTTTCGTCTACTTTGGGTGGCATCATCCTGATGCTTGCTGACAAATATACTTGGGCAAAATTTTTAATTTTTCCCCATCTGGATTTGACAGTTTATGCTCTTCAGGAAAGGATCCTACAGGACATAACCCTGCCAGTATCCCTGTCCATACTCGCTGTTTACTATGCAATATTTATGATGCTAACCTTTTTCTTTTTCCAAAAGAGGGATATTAGCATATAGAGGGGTATAACAATTGAAAGACCGCAGGATTGAAATGACAGGATTCTTTAAATAGGAAAAGCATTACCGGAAAATCAGAATTTTCCCTAGACGGTATATTGAAAAAAGATTCCGTTTCCGTTGAGGTGATTTGTGGGATACTTGTATTTATCTAAGATCCTTTGAAGAAACAAAAAATGAGAGCAGCTCTTCAAAGCCGCTCTCTTCCTTATTTTACTGTCCTTTCCATTCACGTAATTTATCTATAACATGATCGCTGACTTTCCCTGCATCCTCTTGCATTTGTTCAAAAACCTTTTTCCACTTTGGTGCTTCCTCTTTCAATTTTTCTTCAACCTGGCCTGCACGAGCTTTTAATTCTTTTTCCAGTTTGTCTGCTCGTTCCTTAAGTGCCTTTTCGGTTTGTTCAAACCCTCGGGAGTTGCTCTCATTGATTGATTTCACTGGAAATTCCGCTTGTTTTACATGAGGCAAGGTTTCTTCCATTATGGCTCTAAACAAAGGAACCACATCTTTTGAGCTACTGCTGGATAAATAATGCTTGCGATCGGTTTGATCATATCCAAGCCAGACTGCACCGACGATATTTGGGGTGTAACCAACAAACCATTGATCTTTTGTACCATCGATATCTGCATAAGGAAGCTGTGTGGAACCTGTTTTTCCAGCTAGATCGACTCCTTTTATATAGGTTCCCTTTCCCGTGCCTGTTTCCACTACATTCAACAGCATAGATGTCATCTTATTTGCCACAGACTTAGATGTTACACGAGTGGTAGAGCCATCATGCTCGGCGATGACTTTTCCTGTAGGACCAACAATTTTCGTAATCAAATGTCCATCTTCTCGTGTCCCACCATTTGGAAATACGGAGTAAGCTTCCGCCATCTTAAGAGGGGAAACTCCGTTATGCATTCCACCTAAAGCAAGCGCCAGATTCTGGTCTTCTTTCTTAACCTGGATGCCAAACCTCATGACAGCATCAATTCCTTTATCTAAACCAATTTCATTTAGGAGCCAGACTGCAGGAAGGTTAATGGAATTTTCAATGGCCTCATACATTGGAACTTCTCCTTTGTAAGTATCTGAGAAGTTTTTGGGACTATAATTTTCAAAGCTCATCTTTTTGTCTACCAGCATTGAATCATACTCGTATCCTTCTTCTAATGCAGGGGTGTAAACTGCCAGAGGTTTCATGGTCGAGCCTGGCTGAGCCTTTAAATGTGTTGCGCGGTTAAACCCGCGGAAGACTTTTTCACCACGGCCGCCGATCAGTGCTCGGACTCCGCCGCTTTTAGGGTCAAGCAGCACGGATCCGCTTTGTACCATTACATCCCTTGTCCGATCAGGAAATAGGGAATCCTGCTGGTATACCTTTTCCAAACCGGATTGGATATTCTGGTCTAGTTCTGTGTAAATCCTGTAGCCTCTTGTCATGATTTCATCCTGTGTCAGTCCATATATGCTGGTTGCTTCATCTAATACGGCGTCGACATAGGAAGGATATTTACGATCCGCAAGTGACCCGCCGCCGTCTTCTAATTGTATCTCCTCGGCCTTTGCTTGTGTAAACTCCTTATCCGTTATCATCGCTAATTCGTTCATTTTTGCGAGAACCACATTCCTGCGCTGGATGGCAGCCTCGTAATTATTGTAGGGATCAAGTGCAGAAGGAGCTTTCAGCAAACCAGCGAGCATAGCCGCTTCACTAATCGTCACATCCTGAATCTCTTTCGCAAAATACTTCTTGCTGGCATTATTGATCCCGAATGCACCGCTGCCGAAATAAACCTGATTCAGATACATTTCCATAATTTCGTCTTTTTCATATACCTTTTCAAGTTCTACCGCAAGAAAAAGTTCTTCCACTTTACGTTTATAAGTTCGTTCAGAAGAAAGCAGGGCATTTTTTGTCAGCTGCTGAGTCAGCGTACTACCGCCTCCGGTAATCTGTCCAGCAAACAAGTTTCCGAAGAATGCACGCGCGATTCCCTTGATATCAAAACCATTATGCTCGTAAAATCGCTCATCTTCAATTGCGATTACCGCATTCGGAACATGCTTAGGCATCTCTTCAATAGGGACCCCGCCAGTTCGATTTGTTGCAAGTATGCTGGCCTCCTCTCCATTTTTATCATAGATTGTAGTCGCCTGGCTTAATCCATCCTTTAATGTCTGGACATTTGCCCTGCTGGCAATAAAGGCAAACCAAAGAATGGCCAGCAATGTAAATACCAATAAGCTTAATAACAGAATTTGTGTCAGATGGCGTCTTTTCCAAAATCGGACAATAGCCTCCCATAGTCGTTGCACCAGTTGCATGACCATTTCTCCTTTTAACGAATGATAAGGAATTAGATATATATTTACAGGGGTGAAAATTTTTAAAAAAGCTTGGTTTTTTGACTACTTTAGCTGGCTGGAAGCTGTAAAAGATAAATATAGACTCATTTATCTTTTATTCATTATATATATTTTTTCAGTTGCGGAAAAGCTGGAGCCATTTTGATTTGTTCTGAGTATGCAAAATCAGGGAAACAAAATCCGAAAGGAACCATGGTAGTTAAAAAGGCAAAATCAAAATTCACCTATAAAAAAAGGCGAACCGCTATGGGTTCGCCTTTTGTATTCAATTACCATCCTGCTGGAAGCATGGCTACAGGCATTAAGGAAACTTGGTAAGTGTAGCCTCCGTCTTGTGTTCCGGTTGGCCATAAAGCCGTAGCCATGTAGATCACTTTGATGGTATTGTCTTGTGAGAATTCAGTTACATAGACGATCCGGTCCGCCATGAACCCGATTTGCTGTTCCGTCCACAGAATTCGGTCCGCCATTAAACCGATTGAATCAACTGTATATAAAACGCCATCCAAAGTTTGTGAATAAGAGTCTGCACCCATTTGGCCGACAGTTACCAACACATCCGCAGCAGTAGTGGCTGCTTTAGCTTTTTGCTGGCTGACACCACCAATAGCTAACATGGAAACAACAAGTGCAAGTGCGATAACCATTTTTGCGATTCTATTCATCATATATTTGTTTCCTCCCTAATTTATACCCAATGGGGTATTCGTGATATGTTTATAATATATACCCCTATTGGTATATTGTCAATACTTTTTTTCGTCTTGCTTTTAAGCAATAATGTGTTATGTGAGAATATCTGATTTATTGTCACATAAGAGGCCGTATGTGCCCATAAATTCAAGCATCCTTTTTTCAAGTTAGTAGGGAAACGACGACATACCCCCTTCTTGAAAAATAGCATTGTGCTTTACCGCAGTCAGGAGTAATATGTAAGAGGTGAAAAAAGAGAGGAGTTGGTATCTTTGGGTTATTCAATAGAACCTGATCCCGATAGGCGCGGGGAAGTCGATAATCTAGTAGATTTGATGCTAATGAATCTGGAAGACGATCAACTCTTATAAACGGTAATTGACTTCCTCAGTTAAAAGAGGAGGTGGAGAAAATGTTAGAGATATACAAAAGTAAGGAAGATAGACATTTATCACTTGTTGAAGAAATCTCAAAAGGCTGCTGGATCAATATGGTGCATCCTTCTGAGGATGAAATTTTGAGAGTAGCAAAAGAAACGGGAATAGCAGTTGATTTTATTAGAGATGCCCTTGATGACGAAGAACGTCCGCGAATTGAGAAAGAAGATGACAATGTTTATATCATTGTTGACTATCCATATATTACTCATGACGAAGCAGGTTTTCCTGTTTATGAAACGATCCCTATAGGCATTATCCAAACATCCAACTGCATTATTACGGTTTCTCTAAATGAAACACCAGTATTGGAAGAATTTCGCAATAACAGGGTGAAGGAATTCTTTACATTCAAAAAAACACGATTTGCTCTGCAAATTCTGTATGTTATTTCCATTTACTATTTGCGATATTTGAAACAAATTAATAAAAAGACGAATGAAATAGAGCGGGAACTGCATCAGTCGATGAAAAACAAGGAATTATATGCCTTCCTTGCTCTCGAAAAGAGTCTGGTATACTTCACTACTTCTTTGAAATCCAACAAGGTTGTGCTCGCGAAAATCATGCGCTTTCATTTTTTAAAAATGTATGAAGAAGACAAGGATTTATTAGAGGATGTCATCATCGAAAATACACAAGCGATTGAAATGGCTGAAACATACAGCTCCATTTTAAGCGGGATGATGGATGCGTTTGCCTCTATCATTTCCAATAATCTGAATATGGTGATGAAGTTTTTGACTTCTATCACCATTATCCTGTCGTTCCCAACAATGGTAGCAAGCTTTTATGGGATGAACGTGGACCTTCCGTTTCAGCATAGCCCACATGCGTTTTTCCTGGCTATTAGCATGGCCGTGCTGTTGGCGGGGCTCACAGCCTTCATCTTCTGGAAAAAAAGATATTTTTAAGTATCCGAATCAATTTCATAATTGCTTTTTAAAAAATAGTTTAGAGTGGCCCTGATTTTAAAAATGCACTTTTTTAAAATTTGGTCTTTAAACGAGGTAGTTGATTTGCGCTCCAGGCGCTTCGCTTTCCGCGGGGCCGGCGCTGAGCCTCCTCGTCGCTTCGCTCCTGCGGGGTCTCACCTGTCCGTCTGATCCCGCAGGAGTCTTCGCGCCTTCCACTCCAATCAACTGGTTTTTCATTGATTCGCACTCTCTTGGACGGGTATATTTTAGGGATTTGTATTTCTTATCATAGCTGTCATACGGTAGAAGTGCTCCCTGACGGATGTGGGAGTCACCTCCGCTTTCGAATAGTTTGGGTCGTACTTAACTAATTCGATATTTGGGGAGGTACTCCTTTTTTCATGTCTTGAAAGCCTTGAAGCGTAAGGGATTAAAATAATGAAATTCATTCATCCGTAAAAACAACGTCTGGACATAGGTTCAGGCGTTTTTTAGTCTAAAAACTTTTTTTTGACATATTCATGGATTAAAAGAATTTCTTACGCATGCAAAAGGGTGATGGAATGTCCAGGATATTAATGCGAATTTACAGGAAAATATTGTTGGTTTTCGCCATTCTGATCTGCACAACAAGTTTGTTTGTGATGGCAGGTCTTTTATCCTCTTCTAATATCAGTTTTTTTAAGTTCAAAGTGAACGGTGATATCGGTGCAGAGGTTTTTCTGCGGATTATCGGTTATGAGAATCCGCTTATAGGACATGCTTTAACAGGTGCAAATATGGACTTCCCAATTTTTTCTACGGGGTTCCAGTTGCTTACAAACGTGGAGATGAAGGATATTAGGAGCCTGATTAGAAGCGAGCTTCCAGGGTTCATGGCCTTTGATTCTAATTTCATTATTGCAGAAGACGGGGTAGATTTTACGGATATCCCGGTTGAATCAGCGCCTCCTATGGATGTCCTTTTGCAGGAAAGGAATATGGCTGCGAAGGAACTGAAGGAACTGAATAATGGCAAGGTGTATTCGGGTTCTTCCCCATCGGAAAAAGCTGTTTTCATTTACCATACCCATAGTTGGGAATCTTACTTGCCATTGCTTGGCATGGAGGGTGCGGAGAATGAAAATGAAGCTGTTGATGGCAAGACTAATATTACGGTAGTAGGGGAATTGCTCGGACAAGAATTGGAAAAACGTGGCGTAGGGGCTAGTGTGGATAAGACGAATATTGGCTTGATGTTAGATGAAAAAGGATGGCTTACTCCTAGGTCTTATGAAATTTCCCGTTCGCTCGTCCAAAAAGCGATGGCAGGCAATCAAAAACTGAACTATTTCATTGATCTGCATCGTGATTCAGTTAGAAAGGATTCAACAACCACGGTTATAAACAATCAACCATATGCGAGAATTGTGCTTGTCATTGGGGAGGAAAACAAAAATTTTCAAAAAAATCTCCAGTTTGCGAATGAGCTTCATAAAATCCTTAATAAGCAATACCCAGGAATAAGCAAAGGTGTTTTGCCGAAAAAGGGTGTTGGGGTAGATGGGATTTACAATCAGGATTTGAATCCTAATTCACTGGTAGTAGAGGTTGGTGGCGTCGATAATAATATGAAAGAATTAAAAAATACGGTCGAAGCATTAGCAGAGGCAATCAGCCAGATATATTGGAAAGCGGAAGAAGTGAATGGTTGATCAGAAATCTATATATACAAGTCGTCGAAAAAACCAAAACCATTGAAGGAACGACTTCAATGGTTTTTGCGTTTATTTAAACCAGCCTTTTTTTCTGAACAACAGGAACATGGTTATTCCAATGGTAAACATGGCGGTTAAAGCTCCAAAATAACCAAATTCCCAGGAGAGCTCCGGCATGTTCTCAAAGTTCATTCCGTAAACTCCGGCAATGAAGGTAAGAGGCATGAAAATGGTTGTAATAACGGTTAGAACCTTCATCACTCGATTTGTTTCATGAGAGTTCATGGATAAATAGCTATCGCGAATATCTGTTGTCAACTCGCGACTTGCTTCTACCTTTTCAGCCAGCCTCAGTAAATGATCATGGATGTCGGCAAAATATTCTTTTCGCTCAAGGACACCAGAGAGATGATGTGAATTGATCATCCTGTATACCAAATCTCTCATTGGGGTAATAGTATGACGAAGGGAGAGCAGTTGATGCCTTGTATCAAACAGATCGTTGAGCAACTCCTCCGTTGATCGTTCAGCGGTATTTTCGTCTATTTCGTTTAATAGATCCTCGATACGATCGACATGCGGGAAAAAGTTATCAACTATTTTATCCAAAACATGATAAAGAACAGTCGACGGGTTCCACTCTCTTGTCGTGTTTGCCTGCTCTAATCTTTTCCAGACTTCTGCCACTTCACTTGAATGATTATTGTGGTAGGTGACGATATAGTTGGGGCCGAGGAACACATCAATCTCTTCCCCTTGCACGACTCCGGGATTTAAATTCTGAAAGATAAAAAAATGATAATCATCATAATAATCGAGCTTTGGTCTTTGTAAAGTGTGGGTACAGTCTTCAATCGATAATGGATGGAACCGAAGCGGGGTTTGTAATAGCTCTACCTCCTCCTCTGTGGGTGCATGAAAATCGATCCAATACCATTTATCCTTTTCAGATAGCATTGCTTCGATACTTTTGCCAATTTGGATCTGTCCAGAATGACTTACTGACATTGTTTGTATCATAAAATCTCCCTGCATATAGGCTTTTCTTCTTATTATAATAACAAAGGCGAACAGGAAGCAAAGCTAAAAGCACCTATAGTTTAAATTTTGAAAGGGAGGGGCGGTAAAGTTCGATCGGTTTTGCATCATCAAATGATCCAAAATATTTTCGGAAATGCCATCAAGGAATAAAATGACTAGAAAATCGAAGTATCAGTCTGGTATGCTACCATGGAGGAGGGATTTTGAAATGGGAGAATGCAAAATCGATCACAGCAAGGAAGATGTCCAAAAGAAGTACGAGTCTCAGAAGGAATTCCTGCCACAGGATATTCAAGCTTCATTCAACAATTTTCTCGAGGAAGAACATACGCAGGAAATCTTGAATGAAGTATTTCATTTGCTGAAAAAGTATGACCTTGCCGCCGAAGAGGAAAGAAATCAACGAAACAACAGATTGAATCTGATCTTGAAAAACGTTTAATAAGAAAAACCGGGCTAACTGCGCCCGGTTTTTCTTACGTAGTAAAATAAATTTACAGAATACTCTTTGTTTATATAGTAGCTAAAATTCTTATTGCCAGTAAAAAACAGAAGGAGTAAAATTAGGTGGATATTTCGATATACAAAATAATTTGAATCATTTGAAAGAGGAAAAAGAGATGCAAAGTCTTTCTGAACTGGCAATGCGGAATGAGAAAAATAGTATCTTAAATGGTGTGGCTGCGACGATTGTTACGAGCATGAGCAATAATTACTTTGCTCTTTTCGCAATCGGTGTTCTTGGTGCGACGAATTACCAAGTCGGTTTGATCAGTTCCTTGCCGCAAATCGTTGGGATGTTCGCGATGTTTCTCGGAACCGCGATCATGAGCAGGTTAAAAGGAAAGAAGCGGTTCACTGGATTATCCATTTTATTCACACGCTTGTTTTTGCTTGCGATGTTCCTGGTCATTTACCTGCCTGTGGAGTACAGGGCATGGACGTTTGTTATTTTAATCGGTCTGATGAATCTTCCAGGCTCATTTGCCATGCTCAGCTGGCAGTCATTTATTGGAGACCTTATTTCTGATAACAGAAGAAGCAGTTTTTTCAGTGAGAGAAACAGATTATTGACGATTGCTGGCATGTTCACTACATTGGTGATCGGTATCGGACTTCAATGGTTTGATAAAACCAATCCATTGCCATATCAGATCCTGTTTATTCTCGCTTTCTTCTTTGGCCTTGTGGAAGTTTTTTATTTGAATAAACATATTGAACCGGAAAAAGAAGGAAAAAAAGAAATAAAACGAGTGAATTTTGGCTGGGACGCCTATAAACATAAATCGTTTATCTATTTTCTTGTATGCGGATTATTTTTCAACTTTGCCTGGCAGATGGCTTGGCCACTGTTCAACATTTATAATATAAAGATTGCTCATATGAGTGGATTTTGGATTAGTATCATTACAGTGGCAAATTCAGTTGGGCAAATCATCAGTTTCAAGTGGTGGGGAAGGATGGCTGATAAGCACAGCAATTCTAAGATGCTGGCGATTACAGCTATAGGCATGGCAACTGCTCCATTTTTAACGATTTTGTCTACTAATATGTATTATTTGACTATCGTGAATTTTACTTCGGGGTTGTTTGTTTCGGGAACAGTCTTATTGTTATTCAACCAATTGCTCGAAGTTACACTAGAGGAGAATCGCAGTAGCTTTATTGCTCAGTACAATATCAATCTGGCGGTCATTGGTTTTGTTGCTCCTCAGGCAGGTGTTTATTTGCTGCAGTTCAGTTCGATTCAAACTGCTATGAACCTTTCGGCTGGGATGCGTTTGGTCAGCGGTGCTGTATTTTTAGGATTTTACTATTACATGAAAAAGCAGAGAAATTATAGGTGCACAAAAGTATCTGTTCAGAGATCCTAAATCGTCAAAATAAGAAAAGTGCAATTGACAAATCCTTCCCATTCGTGGGGGGGATTTTATTTAACCATGCTTGTCTTTATTGATTTATTGGATATATTACATTATGATACTTATATTCAGAAAATTAAGACTCGTTGAGAAGGGATGATTCTATGAGTAATATGATACCTGAAAGCTGGTGGGAAAATCTTTCCGTACCCGTAATAGCCGCACCAATGTTTCTTGTTTCCGGGCCAGATCTTGTAAGCGCTTGTTGTAAAAGTGGAGTGATAGGTTCTTTTCCAGCTCCAAATGCCAGGCCAATTGAAGTGTTGGATGAATGGATGGGGAAACTGAATGAAGATTTGGCAGATGCGAGAAATCGGGAACCGGAAAGGAAGATTGCACCTTGGGCCATGAATATGGTCGTTCACAGTACATACAGCCGGCTTGAAGATGAGATGGAATTAGTAAGAAAACATAAGCCGCGGCTTGTCATTACCTCTCTTGGAAGTCCAAAAAAGGTCGTTGACATTGTGCATGAATATGGCGGGCTGGTATTTTCTGACGTGAGCGATGTGAAATTTGCCAGGAAGGCAGTGGACTCCGGAGTAGACGGTCTTATTTTGGTTGCCAATGGGGCTGGTGGGCATGCCGGGGAATGGAACAGCTTTGCGTTTGTTGATACTGTTCGCTCCTTTTGGAACGGAATTATTGTGCTGGCAGGTGCGGTCACTACCGGAAAGTCCATCCTAGCTGCCCAGGCTGCTGGTGCAGATTTAGCCTATATGGGGACAAGATTTATTGTTGCAGAGGAAAGCATGGCAAATGACGAATACAGAAATATGGTAGTTAATGCAACCCAAGATGACATTATCCTTACCGATGCTTTTTCAGGAGTGAAAGCAAACATGCTTAAGCCAAGTATTATAAAAGCCGGATTGAACCCTGAAACACTTAAGAAAAAAGACAGTGTAAATTTTGATTCTATGCAAAGAGAGACAAATGCAAAAGCGTGGAAAGATATCTGGTCAGCAGGACAAGGGGTTGAGGCGATCAATGAAATTCAGCCTGCATCTGCGATTATCAAACAGTTAGAAGCTGAATATAAAGAAGCCTTATTAGTGCTGAACGGAAAAGCGGACAAATTCGCAGCCATGACTGGAAGTTAGTGAAAGTATATTACCTGCCTATTATAGGTAGGTTTTTCTATTTTCTACATAGGAAGCTGATCTTTTGAGCGACTCGATCAAGGCTTTCAGCGTTGATACCTTTTTCACAATAAGAAATTCATTTTCTGGTATATAATAAAAGGAAGGATGAATATCCAATCTGAAACTTTTTGATCATGCTATCGTAAATACAGTTATGGAACAGAAAGAGGTGAAAAATTTGAACAAAACAAAGAAGGTGATGGCGGGGATTTCAGCAACAGCGCTGTTAATGAGTGCAGCAGCATGCAATAATCAACAAACACTTCCTGACAAAGGGTCATCTCCTGCAGGGAACGGGCAGGATTGGAGTGCTGCTGGTGATCAAGATATTCCCCCTGTACCAGAAGGAACAGATTGTAGTGACTGGAAGTGGGATGATAAGGAGGGAGTATGGTCATGTGATGATCAACGTTCTTCATACTTTGGCCATTACTTTTTCGCAGGCATGTTCTTTGCAAACCGCTCTATGCTTTATAGGAGCAATGATTATATGAAATATAAGGACAGCTCTTCATTTAAGGGAGCTAGACTGGACAGCAATTTTAAAAATAGTTCGCCAAAGGGAAGTTCGGGATTCGGAAGCGGGTCAAGAAGCACGACTGGCGGCTAAGGGAGAGATCAGATGATGAATAATTTATATTTGAATTTTGCTTCATACTTAGGGCTTGGATTGCTTATGCTGACAGCAGGAGTAGGTTTATTTGTTCTGGCTACTCCTAAAATCAAAGAATTCGAGCTGATTGGCAAGAGAAACGTTGCGGCTGCTCTTTCGCTAGGCGGAAAAATGCTTGGACTAGCCATTGTCCTTGGGGCAGCGGCTGAATATTCCATTTCCCTCCTTGATATGGCTATTTGGGGATCTATCGGGATTTTTACACAAATCCTAGTTTTTTTTGTCGCTGAGATGGCCACCATCAGGTTTAGTCTTCAAACAGCAATTGAGGAAGATAATCGTTCTGTCGGGGTCATTCTTTTTTCACTTTCTCTCGCTGTTGGCTGGATTGTCTCCAAGAGTCTTTCGTATTAAGGGGGAAAACAGCTATGAAAAAACTGACTTATTTTATCGACGAAGGAAATGGACACTTCGAACCTTTATATGAATATACATCTGCAACAGTTGGCATCGATGAATTTTATGCCAGACAGTTATGTACCTATTTCGTCATAAAAGGGAACCAATATGAATTGGTTTCAAATGAAATGAGCGGAGAAGATGAAATCCTAGTTGTAGTGGACCGTGGAAGGAATTATTCCGGCATGGATGAGAAAAATTATCGGGGATTGGGGATTCACGTTGAATTCCGCAAGCATCAGGAACGGGACAATTACAAATTGCTCTCCACCGTCGGATGCAAAACCCATCTCGATGTCATCCGTTATCTTTTAAAGGATGTCACGGATATCCCGGAAATTGGCCAAATGGCAGTAAAATCGACGGAAATTGATGAGGATCGCGGAGTATATGTTTTATATGTGCAAGATTTGCAAGAAAACGCCATGGAATAGGAGGTATTCCATGGAAACCCAACGAATAAGACGAAGGAATTTTTATCGAGAAATCAAGAGTTTCTGGCCTGATTTATACGGAGAAGAATACGCTTTATATGATATCGCTCCTATAACCCAGGAGGAAGCGGAGGAAATTAGGGTTTGTACGCACCGGATTGGAAACATTTTTTTCAAAATTTGTGACCTGCTACGAAACGTGGAGAGCAATACCTTACTAGAATTGGGTTTCCCGAATGAAACACTGGATTTTCTCCGGATGAAAACCTTAAATCATGGAAGTGTCATTGCAAGACTGGATCTTATTAAAACGGAAGCTACATACAAATGCATTGAAATGAATGCCGATACTCCCACTTTTATTAAAGAATTGTTCCTTGTTAATGGACTCGTGGCAAAGGACTTTGGCTATCGGAATCCCAATGAATCAACGGAAAAACAACTTGCCAAAGCTGTTAGGAATGCTATCGGGAGTTCAGCTAAATGGCTGTCTGAAGTGGAGCCCTATATTGTTTTTACCGCACATGAAGAAAATATCGAAGACAAGAACACAGTCTTATATTTACAAGAATTGTACGGATTGCCTTCCAGGTTTATTTCATTAGATAAACTGACAATCCAGCGTGGAGAAGGTCTTTTTGATGAAGATGGCCGTAAGATCGACATCTTGTACAGGCAGACATATCCCATTGAAAGCATGATCCTCGATAAGGATGATTCAGACAATCCAATCGGGCTCTGGTTGATCGAGCTGATTGAAACAAAAAAACTTGCTGTGGTTAATCCTCCATCTGCATTCTTATTGCAAAATAAAGCAATTCAAGCAGTGATTTGGGGGATGCATGAAAACAAACATCCTTTTTTCAGCAAAGAGGAGCACCAATGGATCGAGCAATACTTTTTGCCGACGTATTTGGAAGCAGATCATTTCCACGAAACAAAAACGCCATATGTAAAAAAACCGATTTTCGGGAGAGAAGGAGACACCGTCCAAATTTTCAATTCGAATGGAAAATTGATTTTAGAAGAGCAACAGAAAAGTTACGATCATCTACCATCAATTTTTCAGCAGTATATCGAATTGCCTAGCGCAAATTACGCGACAGAGAGTGGAATAAAATGCGGTCATATCCTGATCGGAAGTTTTCTTGTCTCCGGAGAACCGTCCGCTTTTGGCTACAGAGTTGGGGGGAAGATTACCAACAACCTATCATGCTTTTTACCAGCAGGCATAAAAAAATAGCAAAGATACGTTTAAAATTATCATGAATGGATATAATAATCAGGCAAGGTTAATTGCAATTTTCTTAAATCGCTAGGAGGCAACAATCGTGGAACGTGGCAAGGTAAAATGGTTTAACAGTGAAAAAGGCTTTGGATTCATTGAGCGTGAAGGTGGAGAAGATGTGTTCGTTCACTTCTCAGCAATCCAGGGTGAAGGATACAAATCTTTAGATGAAGGACAAGAAGTATCGTTTGATGTGGAGCAGGGCCAGCGTGGTCCGCAGGCGACAAATGTACAGAAGATCTGACTAAGGATATCCACAACAGACTCAGACTCCATCTTATGGGGTCTGTTTTTTTTCAAAAAAAAAAAAACATCCTTGATGTGCGGAGCTTAAAATCCAAAAAAAGCACTCATGAAGTTTTTCTTTTTAGAGTTTCTTATAGTGGAGAGTGGCTCCAAGGAATCCGTCCTTTCCATTGCTGTGTCATTTTCCCTTTGAGCGGCAGCTTCCTGCATGCTGGTGATTAACAATTTAAGATTGGAAAGTTCGCTCTGAAGCTCCTCTATTTCTCTTCTGTGCTGGAGAATTTGATAAGAGACTACTTCATCAGCCTTTCTTTCCAGCCTTTGATCAAATTCCTCCATTCGCCTTACCAAAGATCCAAGGGCGATCTCGGTTGAGCTTCCTTTTACGGTTGCTTTTCTTGGCTGTCTCCCTTTTATTTTCAGATCTTGGAGCAAGACACCGCTATTAAGCTGAGCTTTGATATCTTTTAAGATTTCAATGCTTTCATCTGAAAATTGATAATGGCCCAGCTCCGTACGTTCCATTTGAAGGTTCGCCTGTTTCACCCAACGCTGAATGGTACTTGGCGACACCCCTAGCAACTTTGCGACTGCATTTGTATTCATATCATCCCTCCATATAAAAAAACTTCGCTGTTCCATTAGGCAATTCCTTCGTACATGACAAAACTAGTTATCTTTCGGCAAAGGTAGTGAAGAAGCAACATGAAATGCTCAAATCCGAATAATTAAGAAATAAAAATCAGACAGCTACTGTTTGTTGAAAACGAATTTAATAGGGAAGACACGAAACTTTTCTGTTGTTTTCATCGTACATATATATGTACTGAATAGATGTAAAAAAGGAGAAAAATAGGATGAAGGCGAAATACGTAGTACATTTTGTTGCGGCAGCTAGTTTGTTCATTTTTGCTCTAGTTATCGTTGCTGTGCCAGCTTTTGCTTCCACTGGGAATCAAGAGGAAGCGATTAATGAAAAATACGGCCTTCCGATTGTTGTATATGGTGAAGCTCTCACTGAAAAACAAAAAGAAGAGGTTCGGGATCTGCTGGATGTAACAGATCCAACGAAAGTAAAAGAAATAATCGTCACCGGAAAAGACCTAGTGAACTATATTGACGGTGACGAGCATTCTAACATGTACTCATCAGCAAAAATCACCAGGAAGGATCCAGGAGAGGGTCTCGTTATTAACCAGGTTACACCAGAAAATATTACAGAGGTAACGGATGAAATGTATGCGAACGCCCTGTTAACAGCTGGAGTGGAAGAAGCAGTCGTAGACGTGGTTTCCCCGGTGAAAGTTACTGGACATTCAGCGCTAGTCGGAATTTACAAGGCATATGATGAAGGGGACGGAACCGCACTCAATAAGGACCGCACAGAAGTAGCGAATCAGGAATTGAACTTGGCGACAAACCTTGCGAAAAAAGACGGCCTTGATCAGGATAAAGTCAGCGAACTCCTGACAGAAATCAAGAAAGATATTGCCGAGCAAAATCCAGCAACCAAAGAGGAAATCGAAAAAATAATTGATGAAAAGTTAAAAACTCTTGAAATTCAACTTAGCCCTGAAGACAGGCAGTTACTTGTCGATCTGTTCAATAAAATGCGCGACCTAAACATAAACTTTGACAATGTGAAAAGCCAATTAGAAACCATTTCGGGCGATATCCAGAAAAGGATTGAGGAAGCTGTAGGCGACAAAGGATTTCTGGAATCCGTCTCCAACTTCTTTAAGGAACTTATTAACAGCATCAAAAACCTTTTTTCATAAACCGTTTGGTTGTTGAAGCAATAAAGTTTGGCTAACTGTCGTAACAAAGAATAAAGGAGCCATCGCATTATACACAAGAATGGGATTTGAAATAGAGGGAACGAAGAAGGGTTCAATGTTCAAGGATGGACAATTTTTCGACGAGTATTATATGTCGAGGATCCTTTAGGCGTGAGATCTTTCATGATTTTAGCTGAATGACGCCAGGCACTCCAATGATCCCCATTTTGAGGCGATCCGCAAAATTAGGTCACCAATAGGCATCATTGGTGCCTATTTTTACGGAAATCCGTTAAAATAAATACCGACAGATTTTGTCGGATCAAGAGATTATCCCTGATCCCGTGCTTCCCATTCTTCCCTTAATAACCCCATTTTGATTGAATCATAGTATTTTCCGTTGTAAAGGCGGCACTTTCTGATTCTTGCCTCTTCCACCATTCCTAATTTTTTGCCGACAGTCAACATTCTGGCGTTTCCAGACCATGTGGTAAAGCCTATCCGGGGAATGGGGAAGGTGTCAAACAGATGTTGAATCCATACTATAAGCGCATCCGTTCCATATCCTCCATTCCAGAATTCAGGGAGATAGATGACGATTCCGAATTCAAGCCACTGTGAAGATTCGTGTTCCCAATAGTAAGTGACCATACCAATTATTTCATTATCCACTTTTATTAGGTATTTTCGGTCGTAACCCTGGTGTATCAAATTGCTCATTTGATCCCTGAATTTTTCATATTCAATATGTCTCAACGGATAATAAGGAGCATCCCATTTTTTCCATTCCGGATGTTCATCATTATAGATGAGGCTCCACCATTTTTCTAAATCATCTTCTTTCACTTTGCATAGGACAACCTGTTCTCCTGGCAATAAATCAGGACTTTGCATAAATCGGTACCTCCTTCATCGAAATGAGGCTAGCCTTATCCTTATATAATTCTCTTTTATTCTATTATTTCCTCTAGCAGCTTCAAAATACAATAAAAGTTGCAAAATTTCCACAAAAAAAAGACGCTATGTTAGCGCCACTTTAGTTCATTGCTTCATCATCTATAAAGGCATTTTTCTCATTAACTGCAAAGAAATTGAGTCCAGCGGCGATTGCGAAAGCTCCACCAAGTAATACAAATGTAGTAATCATTAATAATCGCTCCTGTCATCATTTTGTTACTTATATTATTCCCCCTTGTAAAACTAGTAAACCTAATAATACAAATAATGGACAAAAAGCAAAAAGGAACTGTGAACTACTCCCACCACTTACCACCCTTACAGGTCGCTTGAAGTGGGGGCTTCTCGACTTATCGTTGCTTTTGCTAGCCAACGAAAACTGACCGAGCTAACCCTCTTGTTCCAAGAGTTTTTGTTTCTATGCTAACGCTAATAATCTTAATCCTTCCTTTTTGATGTTGATAGCTGAA